>NZ_JBIWOA010000027.1:0-175196 GCF_044767525.1 Streptomyces sp. NPDC101234
CCTTCCATGAAGAAGGTCAGCGGGACCGCCGCGTGATAGCCGAACGCGCCCGATGCCGGCGCAGTGCCGTACAGCCCCCAACGTGCGGCCAGAACGGCCCGCAGCCGCGGATCGCGGAAACTGCGGCCGACCTGGTCCCGCAACGACCGGAACGTCGACGGGAACAGCCGCTCGACGACGGGCGCACCCGCTTTGCGCAGCCCGGCGGGAAACGATGCGATGACATTGCGCGCGGCCAGCCCGGCCATGGCCCGGCGCGTGGTCCGGAAGAAGCCGTCGATCGCGTCGGACTCGGCAGGGAACCGTTCCTTCAGACGCTCACGGAACCGTTCCTTCGTGGCGGGGACGGCGAACTCGAACCCCGGGAAGTGCAGTGCGTCGTACTCGTCCGGCAGCGGCGAAAGCTGCGCCCGCCCGTCCGTCATGAACCCGAGGAACGGGCCGGCGTTCGCGCTCATGTAATGCAGCCCGGTGCCGAACCGGTATCGCCCGGCGCGGGAGAACTCGTGCGTCATCCCGCCCAGCGTGTAGTGCTGTTCGAGGACGAGAACACGCTTCCCGCCGAACTGCGCGATCGTGCGCGCCGCCGCGAGACCGCCCATACCCGACCCGATCACCACCACGTCGGCTTCCTCGTCCGACACCATCCGCAACCCCCAGTCATCCGTCCTCCGCGGGCTCAGATTGGTCGAACCGGCTTGACGTCGACTGAATGATCACTGAAGGCCGTCCGGAACCGGGGCCCGGTCTCATTCAATTCCCGTCCAGTGCCAAGCCATAGCTTGGCGCCGAACGTGAGGGTGTGGGTGAGGGGGCGGAGCCGTGTCGTTCTCGCTGAATTCGTCCGCCAACCCTCCACGGTCGCCGCGGTCGTACCTCCGGTGTCGGCCGTCATCCGAAGGAGAGGTTGGTCCATGGTGAGCGGGAATCCGACGATCGTGCTCGTGCACGGAGCCTTTGCCGACAGCAGCGGCTTCAACGCCGTCGCCAAGCGGCTTGTCGCCGACGGCCATCCAGTGGTCGCCGCGCCGAATCCGCTTCGAGGGCTCGCCTTCGACGCGGCTCAGGTCAAGGCACTGCTGGACAGCATCGAGGGACCGATCGTGCTGGTCGGGCACTCGTACGGGGGTGCGGTCATCTCCGCCGCCGCCGCGGGAAACGCGAACGTGAAGGCACTGGTCTACCTGGCGGCGTTCGTCCCGGAGACGGGCGAGAGCGCGCAGGCACTGGTCGAGAAGTTCCCGGGCAGCACCGTGGGCGAGTCCCTGAAGCCCGTACCGCTGCCCGACGGACAGGTGGACCTCTACATCGACCCGAAGGTCTTCCATCCCCATTTCGCGGCCGACGTGTCGGCAGAGGAAGCCGCCCTCTACTCGATCACGCAACGCCCGGCCACCGGCGCCGCCCTGGGCGAGCCCGCCACCGGTCCGCAGGCATGGCACGACATCCCGAACTACAACCTGATCAGCGGCGCCGACAGGATCATCCCCCCGGCGACGCAGGAGTTCATGGCCCAGCGCTCCGGCGCGAAGACCCAGGTGGTCGAGGGTGCTTCGCACATGGTGTTCGTCTCCCGGCCGGGCGCGACGGTGGCCCTCATCGAGACGGCCGTGCAGGAGCAGACGCTCCCGCAATAGCACCGCCGGTCACCGCAAGTGCATCGATCCGATGATCCACGGGAGGGAAAATGCACAAGAGCGAAAAGGCCATGAGGTGGGGCCTGCGGATCCACCTCTTCTGGTATGTCGTCGCCAATGTGGCCCAGGTGGTGGTGTGGGCGATTTTCACACCCGACCTCTTCTTCTGGCCCTTGTGGTCGATTCTGGGCTGGGGTATCGGGCTGCTGAGCCATTTCTGGGCCGTTCGCTCGAAGACCCGGTCACTCGTCCGCTCATGACCTGAACCGTCGCAACGAGGACCAGAGGAGGAACATGTCCGAGAAAGTGGTTCCGGGTCGCAACACCGCCGCCGCCGAAGGCGACGTCGTGGTCTTCCACATCGGGCTACGCATCAACCGGCTGCGAGCGTTCTCCAGTTGGTTTCCGGCATTCATGTCGATGCCGCGCATGCTGCGCGAGCTGTCACAGGAAAAGGGCAGCGGTCTCCTCGGCTACAAGGTGCTCTACGGCAGCCTCCGGGACTTCTACGTCGTCCAGTACTGGAGCGACAAGGAACGGCTCCTCGCCTACGCCCACCAGCAGGACAAGGAGCACCGGCCCGCCTGGGCAGAGTTCAACCGGCGGGCACGCGCCGGGAAGGGCCATGTGGGTATCTGGCACGAGACGTTCATCGTCCCGGCAGGCTCCTACGAATCGGTGTACGTCGACATGCCCGCATACGGCCTCGGCGCCGCGACAGGTGTCGTACCGGTCGGCCGGCGCGGCGACACGGCGGCCCAGCGTCTGAAGGCGGCAGAGAGGGAGGCGTGAGATGTGAGCCCATCGGAATCAGCCCCTCCACCGCCATGGCCGGGACGGGAAGTCGGCGCTCACGCTTGACAGCGGATGGCCGTAGGCCGCGGACTGCTCCCTGGGGTACTTGGCCCGGCAGCCGATCGCGGTCGGCCGGTGGGCACGAGGAGGAGTAGGAATAGGCATGATGGCCTCCGGCGCGCCTGTGCGTCTGCAGATCCTCGGTCCGTTGCGGATCTGGCGGGACGGTGTCGAACTGGACGCGGGGCCTCCGCAGCAGGCGTGTCTGCTGGCGGTGCTGCTCGCCAGGGCGGGCAGGCCGGTCAGCACGAGCGAGTTGGTCGACCTGATCTGGGCCGAGGACGTCCCGGCCTCGGCCGTCAACATCCTCCAGAAGTACGTCGGTGCCCTACGGCGGTTGCTGGAACCTGCCCTGCCCCCACGCGGAACCGGCACGTATCTGCAACGCCGCGGCAACGGATACCTCTTCGCCGCCGCCCCCGGCATGCTCGACGTCGTCACCTTCCGGGAACTGGTCCGGACAGCCAGAACCGGCGTAGCGGAGCAGCAGCCGCATGTCGCACTCGACTCCTACGTACAGGCACTGAAACTCTGGCACGGTTCGGCCGGTGACGGAATCGCCCACGGATCGACCGCGATGGCGGTGTTCATCGCTCTGGACGGCGAATTCTTCGACGCCTGCGTCGCGGCCGCCGAGCTCGCGGTGTCGCTGGGTCAGCCCGAGCGCGTACTCCCCTCGCTGTATCTCGCCGCCCGGATGACGCCGCTGCACGAAGCGGTGCAGGCGGCTCTCGTCACCGCCCTGGCCGCAGCCGGCCGGCAGGCGGAGGCGCTGGCGGTGTTCCGGACCGTTCGCGCCCAGCTGGCCGAGGAGTTGGGCATCGATCCCGGCCCGGCGCTGGTGACCGCACAACAGGGCGTACTGGAACAGACACCGGTACCGGGCGAGGAGACGCCGTACGAACGGTCGTCGGCCGCTGCCGGCGCAACCCCGCCCGGCGGCTGCCTGGTGGGCCGGGCCCAGGAGCTCGGGGTGCTGCGGCAGGCCGTGGAGTCGGCGCTGGCCGCAGGCACCGGGTTCGTCCTGGTCGAGGGCGAACCCGGGGTGGGCAAGACCCGCCTGCTTGAAGAGGCCGACGCCGAAGCCCACCGCAGCGGCGCACTCGTCGTCTGGGGCCGCTGTCTGGAGGGAGACGGCACGCCCTCGATGTGGCCCTGGGTGCAGGCCGTCGGCGCGATCCTCGGCGCTCTGCCCGCCACAGCGCGCCGGGAGTGGCACGTCGGCGAACTCGGCCGCCTCCTGGGGCCGCAGGGGCGCGTTCCCACCACGCCGGTACTGCCGGACAGCGGCACCCGGTTCCGCCTGTTCGAGCAGACCGTCGCGCTCGTGGGCCGGGTGTCGGCGGGCCGGCCGGTGGTGCTCGTCGTCGACGACCTCCAGTGGGCCGACGCCGCCTCACTCGATCTGTTCGGCCATCTGGCGGCTCACCTGCCGCGCGGCACGGCCGTGATCGGGGCGCTCCGCGACCGTGCGCCCACGCCCGGCACGGAGTTGGAACGGCTGCTCGCCGCGGCGAGCCGGCTGCCCCGCCACCGCCGGATCCGGCTCGACCCGCTCGACCCGGCCGAAGTGGCCGAACTCGTCCGCCAGGAGACCGGCCGGGACCCCGGCCCCGGCGCCGCCCGCAACATCCACGCCCGCACCGCGGGCAACCCCTTCTTCGTCCGGGAACTGTCCCGCCTCCTCGCCGACCGCAGCGTCCTCACCGAGGCCGCCACCGCACGCGCCGGAGTGCCCGCCACCGTCCGGGACGTGGTTCGCGACCGGATGGCCGGACTGGACGCCGGCACCAGACACCTGTTGCAGATCGCCGCGCTGATCGGCCGGGACGTCGGCCTCGCGCTGCTCGCGCGCGCCGCCGGGCTCTCCATGCCGACCTGCCTCGACCGCCTTGAACCACTGCAGGAACTCGGCCTCCTCGAACCCTCCCCCGGAGATCCGCATGCGTACCGCTTCGCGCACGACCTGGTCCGCGAGTCCGTCGCCGACGCCACACCGCCGCCCCGGGCGATCCAGCTGCACCTGCTCGTCGCGGACGCGCTGGAGCACAGCACGGCCACGGACGACGAGCGCCTCGCCCATCACCTGTGGGCCGCCGGCCCGCTCGCGGACCCGGCCCGCACCGCCACCGCACTGATACGCGCGGGCCGCTGCGCGGCGGGAAAGTCAGCACTCGATGCCGCCGCACGACAGCTGCAGTCCGCCGCGCAGGTGGCGCGCGCGGCGGGTCTGGCGGAGCTGGAACTGTCCGCCCTCTCGCTCTTCACCGCGGTGGACGGGATGCGGGCGGGGTACGTCGGTTCGGCGCTCGAACTGCTGGAGCGGGCCGAGTACCTGGCACGTGGCCTGGGCCGGGAACGGGAGGCCGCCGACTTCCTCTTCTCCCGCTGGGCCGCCCACTCCCAGGGCATCCAACTCGACCGCGCCGGACGACTGGCACGGCGGCTGCTGGACCAGGGCGAGGCATCCGCCGACCCGGTCGTCCGCACCTACGGCCAGTACGCGTGGGGCATCCACCAGTGGGACGTCGGCAACATCGGCGAGGCGTACCGGTACCTGAGCCGGACCAGCTCGAACATGCTCGACGCCCTGGCGCAGGGCCGGGAGGACCAGCTCCGGCGCGACCTGCGGCTGCTCGGGCCCGCCATGCTCGCGCTGATGACCGCGCTGCACGGCGACCTCCCCACAGCACAGGCACTGTTCGACACGATCGAGACCACCGCTGACGACGACCCCTACGTGATCACCGTCTGGGCCGCGTTCGCCTGTACGGCCGCAGCACTGGCCGGTGACGCCGCGCAGGCGCTGCGCACGGCCGAGCGCGGGAGCGCCCTGGACCCCGAGTTCTCGTTCGTCGTCCTCGGCAGCTACCAGCGGCTGGCGCTGTGCTGGGCGCACGCCGTCACCGGCGAGGACCCGGCCGGCGCCGCGGCGGAGGCGCAACGACTGATCACCGTGGCGCTGGCCGACCCACCACGCTCCGGCCTCGCCACCTGGTACGGCCTCCTCGGCGAGATGTGGCTGATGGCCGGCAAGTCGGACGAAGCCGCCGCAGCCCTCGACCGGGCGGACTCGGCCCTCGACACACACGGCCAGCGCTACGCCGAGGGCCTGTTGCTCCTGCTGCGGGCGCGGGTGCTGCAGGCCCGCGGTGCACCCGCCGCCACCGTCCGGGCCACCGCCGAACGAGCCCTGGCACTGTCCACCGAACGCGAGGCCCACCTCTTCGCCCACCGCGCGAAAGAACTGCTGACCTGCATGAAGCCGGGAAACCGGACGACCCGCTCTGCATAGCTCGGGATCGCAGGTCGGCCAACCCGGCAGCCCCTCGCGTCCTTGACAACGGAGCTGTTCCCGACCGGTCTCCCGACAGGCGTCAGTTGAGGACGACGTTGTACGAGGGGACGTAGTGGGCGCAGTGGCCGGCCTTTGTGTAGTCGATCGACCCGGGATACCGCTTGATGTGCTCGAGCACGACCTCGCCCGTGTTCTTGCCGAAGATCCCGTCGACCGCCAGCAAGGTGGTGGCCCAGTGGTAGTTGGAGTACTTCTGGAGCTGCTTGACCCCGTTCTCGGTCTGGGGGCCGAACTCGCCGTCCACCAGGAGGTGCAGGTCCAGGTAGTTGTTCACGAAGAACTGGACGCAGCGGACCGACTCGGCGTTGTTGGCGTACCCGTAGCCGATGTCCGGGATGCCGGGGTCCGCGTGGGCCGTCGTCGTACCGAGTCCCGTCGGGACGACCGCAGCCAGGATCACCGTGGCGCGGCGCAGTGCTCGGGCATGCCTCATCAGGCCTCTTTACGTGTGTGGGTATGCGCGGGCGCCGGGATCCTCTCGGATGGCATGAACCCCCCTGTCGTATCCGTGGGTTGGATCACCATGCCAACCGTCTCCACGGGCTTCCTCCGGTCGCTGCTGCGCCTTCGCCGGATCACTCTGACGCCGGTCTTCACCATGAACCAACCCCGCCCGGGTAACCCCGGGACAAAACCTGCCGGGACGGGTGCTGGACCGATGAGAGGCGGACCGTCGAGCACCGAGTACCGAGCGGCGGCGGCTTCGCCCGTACCCGGGCTTTCACCGCTCGGTCGCTCGGTGGGTTCGGATGTCCGGTGGCCCGTCGGCGGGGTCACACCTCGATGTGGGAGCCCATGATGACCGTGCGGTCGCCGGGGAGGCCGAAGTACTCGGCGGCGTCGGCCGTGATGTAGGACGTGGCGATGAAGAGGCGCTTGCGCCAGGGGGCCATCGTCGGGGCCTTGCCTCGGCGGAGCTCGATCTTCGAGAGGAAGTAGGACGCGTGGTCGAGGTCCAACGGCCCTTCGGTGTCGGCGGGTTCGAGCATCGCCAGGGTGGCGGTCACGTCCGGTGTCTCCATGTAGCCGAAGCGGGCGGTGACATGCACTATCCCGTCGTCGGTGAAGCCGAGGCCGTCCACGGTGAGGCGTTGGTCGGCCGGGACCCGGGGCACCGGCTCGGTCTCGATGGAGAGGATCACGACCTGCTCGTGCCGTACGTGGTTGTGCTCGACGTTGGCCCGCAGGGCGAGCGGCGCGGTCTCCTTGCCGCGGTTGAGGAAGACGGCCGTGCCGGGGACGGTGCGGGTCGGCTCCGCCCCGGTGCGCAGGGCGGCGATGAACTCGGGCAGGGAGCCCTCGTGCCGGGCCCGTTCCCCGGTGACGATGCTGCGGCCGCGCTGCCAGGTCGTCATGACGGTGAACGTGGTCAGGCCGATCAGCAGCGGCAGCCACGCGCCGTGGACCAGCTTGGTCAGGTTGGCCGCCACGAACAGCAGGTCCACGAAGAGCAGCAGGCCGGCACCGATACCGATGAGCCACTTGGGCGTGCCCCACTTCGCACGGGCGACGTAGAAGAACAGCAGGGTGGTGATGGTGATGGTGCCGGTGACCGCCATGCCGAACGCGAAGGCCAGCGCCGCGGAGCTGCGGAAGGCGAAGACCAGGGTGAGGACCGAGACCATCAGCAGCCAGTTGATCCAGGGGACGTAGATCTGGCCGATGGTGGATTCGGAGGTGTGCGCGATCCGCAGCCTCGGGAGGTAGCCGAGCTGGGCGGCCTGGGAGGTCACCGAGTACGCGCCGGTGATCACCGCCTGGGAGGCGATCACCGTGGCCGCCGTCGCGAGCAGGATCATCGGCCACCGGCCCCAGTCGGGCACCAGCAGGAAGAAGGGGCTGCTGATGTTCTTCGGGTCGTCGAGGATCAGCGCGCCCTGGCCCAGGTAGCTCAGGATGCAGGCCGGGAAGACGAGGAACAGCCAGGCGCGGGTGATGGCCCGGCGGCCGAAGTGCCCCATGTCGGCGTAGAGCGCCTCGGCGCCGGTGACCGCGAGCACGACCGCGGCCAGCGAGAAGAAGGCGGTCCCGAAGTGGCCGAACAGGAAGCTCAGGGCGTAACTCGGCCACAGCGCCCGGAGGATGTTCGGGTGCTCGGTGATGCCGACGACACCGCACGCACCGATGGCCAGGAACCAGGCGATCATGACCGGGCCGAACACCCGGCCGACCGCCGCGGTGCCCCGGCGCTGCACCAGGAACAGGATCACGATGATCACCGCGGTGATGGGGACGACCGCACTGTCCAGGGACGGCTCGACGACCTTCAGTCCTTCGACCGCGGAGAGCACCGAGATCGCCGGGGTGATCATGCTGTCGCCGAAGAACAGCGACGCGCCGAAGATGCCCAGCGCGGCGAGGACGGTGGCGGCCCGCTTGCCCCGCTGTGAGGACCAGCGGCGCAGCAGGGTGATGAGCGCCATGATGCCGCCCTCACCGTCGTTGTCTGCGCGCATCGCCAGCAGTACGTAGGTGACCGTCACGATGATCATGACCGACCAGAACACCAGCGACACCACGCCGTAGACGTTCTGCGTGGAGACCGGGACGGGGTGCGGGTCGTCGGGGTCGAACACGGTCTGGAGGGTGTAGATCGGGCTGGTCCCGATGTCGCCGAAGACCACGCCGAGGGCGCCGATCACCACCGCGAGCCGCACCGAGTCGCGCGCCAGCTGTCTGTGGGCCTCCGGGGGCCCCGCCGACGCGGTCTCCTGCCGACTGTCGGCCATGACGAACCTCCTCCTCACGGGCCGTCGTGCGGACGGCCCGGTCCCGTGCATCAGTGCGGACATTACCGATGCAGTGGTCCGATCGCCGGTAGAGGGGGGTGCCGGTTCGCGAAACGTCGGTGCCCCGGGCGGGCCGGCCGGCGTGAGGGAATGCCGACCCGCCCGGGGGTTCTGCGGCAGCCCCTCCGCCGGCGGCCCCAGGGACGGGGCCGGCAGGAAGTCGAGGAGCGCCAGGACGAGAGCCGCGCCGATGGCCGGGACGACGAAGTTCACGCCGCGGGCCTGGAACGTGCCGACCCCGACCACGCCCGGCCGCTGACAGGCCGGCCGGCGAGGGCGAACAGGGCGAACAGGCAGTGCCGCCGGTCCTGTTCCCCGCGGTCACCATGCCCTCACATGTCTTGCATACGGGAGGTCGGGAAGGCCGCCGCGAGGGCCGGGCCGTCGCTCGCCCGGAGGCGGAACAGGGCTGCGACGCGGGGCTAGAGACCGACGTCGCGGCTGCGGATGTCCTCCAGGGACTCCCGGCGGACCAGGAGCCGGGCGTGTCCGTCGCGCACGGCGACGACGGGCGGGCGGCCGACCAGGTTGTACCCGGAGGCCATGGACAGGTGGTACGCACCGGCGACGGGGACGGCGAGCAGGTCTCCGGGATGTACGTCCGCGGGGAGTTCGACGTCCGCGGCGAGTACGTCGCCGGCCTCGCAGTGCCGGCCGACGACGGTGACGGGAGCCCGGTCCGCGGTGGTGCGGCGGCCGACGAGACGGGGCGCGTAGCGGACTCCGTACAGGGCGGGCCGCGGGTTGTCACTCATGCCGCCGTCTACGGCGACGTACGTGTGCGAGCCGGTGCGTTTGACGGCGAGCACGCGGTACAGCGCGATGCCCGCAGGTCCGGCGATGGCCCGCCCCGGTTCGATGATCAGACGGGGCACGGGCAGCCCGGCCGCCGCGCACGCCTCGGCCAGCTCGGTACGGACCTTGCGGGCCAGGGTGGTCAGGTCCAGGGCCTGCTCACCCGGGCGGTAGGCGATGCCGTGTCCGCCGCCGAGATCGAGCTCGGGCAGGACGAGACCGTGCTGCTCGTGCAGCCGGGCCAGCAGCCCCACGATGCGCCGCACGGCGGCCGGATACGGCTTGACGCTGGTGATCTGGGAACCCAAGTGGCAGTGCAGGCCCGTGAGTTCGAGCTGTGGCTGGTCGAGTATCCGGGCGATGGCGTGCTGGGCGTACCCGTCGGAGATGCTGAGGCCGAACTTCTGGTCCTCGGTGCCGGTCCTGATCTTCTCGTGGCCGCCCGCGCTGATCCCCGGCACCACCCGGACCATGACCTTCTGGTGGCCGTGCGGGCCGACGGCGGCGGCCAGCCGGGCGATCTCCGACGGACTGTCGATGACGATACGGCCCACGCCCAGCCGCAGCGCCGACTCCAGGTCGCGCGGGGACTTGGCGTTGCCGTGCAGCACGATCCGCTCGGCGGGGAAGCCCGTGGTGACGGCCAGCTCCAGTTCGCCGGCCGAGCAGACGTCGAGCCCGAGGCCCTCCTCCTGCATCCAGTGGATCATCGCGCGGCACAGGAACGCCTTGGCCGCGTAGAGGACTTCGGCGTCGGGGAAGGCGTGCCGGTAGGTGCGGCAGCGGTCGCGGACCTCGGCCTCGTCGAGGACGTAGACAGGGGTGCCGAAGCGGTCGGCGACCTCGGCGAGCGGGACCCCGCCCACCGCCAGGTCACCCGGGCGGGGCTCGGCGGTGGACGCGGGCCAGACCGAGAGGTCACCGGCGAGGGTGGTGACGGCGGTGTCGTGAACAGTGGTCATCGTGCCCCCTCTCAGGCGACGCGCAGGGCGAGCGCGGGAACGACGGGGTGCACCGGCCGGGCGGCCCGTGCCGTGAACTGGGGATCCACCGTGACGGTGGCGATTCCGAGCGGTGCGGTCAGCGCGCGCAGCGCGGGCTCGGCGAGCCTGATCCACGCCTGCCCGGGGCCGAGCGTCGCGATCAGCCGCTTCTCGGAGGTGAAGCCGACCGCCGTACGGTCGCCGAGAGGGGTGCGGAAGACACGCGTCACACACTCCGAGGGTCCCGACCGGACGGGGACGAACAGAGGTCCGGCCGGGAACCGTTCAGAGGGTTCCGGGTCCTCGCCGCACAGGATGTCTTGCATGGGTTACCTCCGGAGACCGGGACCCGAGCGAGTTCGGGTGGGGTCGGGTCGAGTGGCTTGACGGCCCCGGACGCGAGGAGGCGGAACGGGGCTCACCGATGACGCTATGCCCGCCCGGCGTGGTGGTCCGCCCGCTCATGACGCGACGCTGACGGGCATCGGGCGAACGCTGACGCGGCGCTGACACCAGCGCCGATCCGGCTTCGCGGGCGCCGTCAGAATCGCGCCAAAGACTGGCCGGCGGGCTGTTCGAGAGCCTCGGCGCGGAGGTGAGATGGACGTGGTTTCCATGAGGTTCGCCGACGCGGGACCGCCCGTCGGCGTGTGAGGACGGGTCCGCCCGTCGGCGTGTGAAGAACGGTGAAGCGATGTCCGAGTCCGACGCACTCTCAACCGCTCGACGAGTCCTGGTCGGAGTGAGCGGTTCACCGGGAAGTCTGGCCGCCCTGTGTCTGGCCGCTGGCGAGGCCCGGCGCCGGGGTGCCGAGCTGTGGCCGGTGCTGGCCTGGGAGCCGCCCGGCGGGGATCCCCTCGCCCGCCGCTCACCGGCCGCGTCCCATCTGATCCCGGAGTGGGAGAGGCTGGCACGGGAACGGCTGCTCGCGGCGCTGTGCGGCGTCTTCGGCAGCGCCGACACGGGACGTGCGGGGCAGGCTCTCGTCGCCCGGGGTGCCCCGGGTCGGGCGCTGGTCGAGATCGCCGACCGCGACGACGATCTCCTCGTCGTCGGCACCGGGCGCCGTGGTCTGCTGCGCCGCGCGCTGCGGCCGTCGGTCGGCCGCTACTGCCTCGCGCACGCCACCTGTTCCGTCCTCGCCGTGCCGCCGTCGCCGCTGGAGGCCGCGCTGGCCGCCGCGCACCGCCGGAACACCTGGCGGCTGCGGCTGGACACCCGTGACCTGGAGAAGGAGTTCGAGACCGTGCCGCCTGAGAGCTGACGACCTCCTGAGATCCGACATCCTCAGGAGATCCGACGTCCTCGGGCCCGCCGGTCAGGAGGTGGCCGCGGCCGGCAGGTCCGGCTGCTCCGTCCGGCGCTGCGGTGCCGTCGGCACGCTGAGCACCATCGTGAGACCGCCGCCGGGGGTGTCCTCGGCGCTCAGGGTGCCGCCCACGGCCTCCGCGAAGCCGCGGGCGACCGCGAGGCCGAGGCCGACCCCGTTGCCGCGCGGCGAGTCGCCGTAGCGCTGGAAGGGCTCGAAGATGCGGTCCTTGGCGTCGTCGGGGACGCCGGGTCCACGGTCCACGACCCGCACCTCGACCCGGTCCGCGATGGCGCTGGCCGAGACCAGGACCCTCTCCCCCGGCGGGCTGTACTTGACCGCGTTCTCGACGACGTTGGCGACGGCCCGTTCCAGCAGCCCCCGGTCCACGCGCACCATGGGCAGCGTCTCCGGGATGTCCAGCTCCACGCTGTCCTCGGGCACCCCGCCGAGCGCCATCGGGACGACCTCGTCGAGGTCGGTCTCGCGGAGCATCGGCGTGACGGTACCGGTGTGGAGCCGGGACATGTCGAGGAGGTTGCCGACGAGATGGTCGAGCCGGTCCGCACCCTCCTCTATGGCCTCCAGCAGCTCCGCCCGGTCCTCCTCGGACCACTCCACGTCGTCCGAACGCAGCGAGGTGACCGCCGCCTTGATCCCGGCCAACGGGGTGCGCAGGTCGTGGCTCACGGCGGCCAGCAACGCGGTGCGGATCCGGTTGCCCTCGGCCAGCTCCCTGGCCCGGCCGGCCTCCTGCTGGAGCCGCTGCCGGTCCAGTACGACGGCGGCCTGGGCGGCGAACGCGGCGAGCACCCGGCGGTCGGCGGCCGGCAGCACCCGTCCCGACAGCGCCAGGGACATGTGGTCGCCGACCGGCACGTCGACATCGGCGTCGTCGGGGTCCTGGCAGGGGCAAGGGCCCACGCTGCCCGCGCAGGTCCACGGATCCGTCTCGCCGGCCCGCTCCAGCAGAGCGGCCGACTCCATGCCGAAGGTCTCCCGGACCCGCTCCAGCAGCTCCTCCAGACTGGTCTCGCCGCGCAGGACGTTGCCCGCGAGGAAGGACAGGATCTCGGACTCGGCGCGCAGCCGGGCCGCCTGGTGGGTGCGCCGGGCGGCGAGGTCCACCACCGAGGCCACGGACACGGCGACGCCGACGAAGATGGCTATGGCGACGATGTTCTTCGGGTCGGCGATCGTCAGGGTGTGGACGGGCGGGGTGAAGTACCAGTTGAGCAGTAGGGAGCCCACGACCGCGGACGCCAGCGCCGGGGCGAGCCCGCCCACCAGGGCCGCCGCCACCGTCAGGGTGAGGTACAGCAGCATGTCGTTGGCGAGGCCGACGCTCGGGGTGGCGCCGGTGAGCAGCCAGGTCAGCAGGACCGGACCGAGCACACCGACGAGCCAGCCCCGGACGACACGGTTCCGCCCGAGACGCGCTCCGCGCGCCACCGGCAGTCCGCGGCCCTTGCCCGCCTCGTCGTGCGTGATCAGGTGGACGTCCAGATCCGGACCCGACTCCCGGGCGACCGTGGCGCCGACGCCCGGCCCGAAGACGTACTGCCAGCTGCGGCGCCGGGAGACGCCGAGGACGATCTGGGTGGCGTTCACCCCGCGTGCGAAGTCCAGCAGCGCGACGGAGACATCGTCGCCGACGACCTGGTGGAAGGTACCGCCGAGATCCTCCACCAGCGTGCGCTGGACGGCGAGTTCCTTCGGGGAGGCGGAGGTCAGTCCGTCGCTGCGCGATATGTAGACGGCCAGCACCTCACCGCCGGCGCCCTTCTCGGCCAGCCGCGCCGCCCGGCGGATGAGGGTGCTTCCCTCGGGACCGCCGGTCAGACCGACCACGATCCGCTCCCGCGAGCCCCAGATCGCCGAGACGTGGTGCGCGCTGCGGTACTCGGTCAGATACGCGTCCACCCGGTCGGCCACCCAGAGCAGGGCGAGTTCGCGCAGGGCGGTGAGGTTGCCGGGCCGGAAGTAGTTGGACAGGGCCGCGTCGACCTTGTCGGGCTGGTAGATGTTGCCGTGCGCCATACGACGGCGCAGGGCCTCCGGGGACATGTCGACGAGCTCGATCTGGTCCGCGCGCCGGACGACCTCGTCCGGGACGGTCTCGCGCTGTCGCACTCCGGTGATGGACTCCACGACGTCGCCGAGGGACTCCAGGTGCTGGATGTTGACGGTCGAGACGACGTCGATGCCGGCCGCGAGCAACTCCTCCACGTCCTGCCAGCGCTTGGCGTTGCGGGAGCCGGGAATGTTCGTGTGGGCGAGCTCGTCCACGAGGGCGACGGCGGGAGCGCGCCGCAGGACGGCGTCCACGTCCATCTCGGTGAAGGTGCTGTCGCGGTACTCGATCTCCCTGCGCGGGATCTCCTCCAGGCCGTGCAGCATCACTTCGGTGCGCGGCCGGTGGTGGTGTTCCACGAACGCGACGACGCAGTCGGTACCCCGTTCCACCCTGCGGTGGGCCTCGGAGAGCATGGCGTAGGTCTTGCCGACGCCGGGTGCGGCGCCGAGGTAGATCCGGAGCTTTCCGCGTGCCATGTCATCCTTCGAAGCGGTAGCCCATGCCGGGCTCGGTGATCAGATAACGGGGGTGGGCGGGGTCCGGCTCCAGCTTGCGGCGCAACTGGGCCATGTATACCCGCAGGTAGTTGGTCTTGTTGCTCTGTGAAACGCCCCAGACCTCCTGCAGGAGGTACTTCTGCGTGATCAGCCGGCCCGGGTTGGTCACCAGGATCTCCAGCAGATGCCATTCGGTCGGGGTCAGCCGTACGTCCCGTCCGCCCCGTACGGCCTTCTTGGCGAGCAGGTCGATGTTGAATTCCCCGGTCTCGACCAGTGTCGTCTCCGGAACCAGCGGAGCGTCCTCGGTACGACGGACGGCCGCGCGCAGCCGGGCGAGGAGTTCGTCCATGCTGAACGGCTTGGTGATGTAGTCGTCGGCGCCCGCGTCGAGCGCGGCGACCTTCTCGTCGGACGCCTGACGGGCGGACAGGACGAGGACCGGCACCCGGGTCCAGCCGCGCAGCGCCTTGATGACGTCGATGCCGTCCATGTCGGGCAGACCGAGGTCGAGCATCACCACATCGGGCTGGCGGGCAGCGGCGAGCCGCAGGGCGGTGGCGCCGTCCGGGGCGGCGTCGACGCCGTACTTGCGTGCCTGCAGGTTGATGACGAGGGCCCGTACGAGCTGCGGGTCGTCCTCCACCACGAGCACCCGGGTCATGGGTGTGTGCCCTTCCTTTCGTACGTCGGGCCGACGGGCGCCGAGCGCGAGGCAACCGACTGTGCGGGGACGGGAGTCGACGGGTCCGGGAAGGCTCCTGGCCGCCAACTCCCGCGCGTGTCACGTCATCCCGTCAGTGCTTCGCCAGAAGGTCCTTGAGCGCGATGTTGAGTTCGAGGACGTTCACGCGGGGCTCGCCGATGAAGCCGAGGGTGCGGCCGTCGGTGTGGTCCTTGACCAGGTTCTCGACCTGGGCGACCGACAGGCCGTTCTTCTCGGCGATCCGGTGCACCTGGATCTCCGCGTAGGCCGGGGAGATGTCCGGGTCCAGACCGGAGCCGGAGGAGGTGACGGCGTCGGCGGGGACCTGGGAGGGCCTGACCGTGTAGCCGGGCACCGAGTTGTCCTTGACGACCGCGGCCTTGGCGTCCTTGACCTGCTGGATCAGCACCTTGCTGTCGGCGGAGAGGTTGGTCGCGCCCGAAAGGATCAGCTTGTACTGGGTGTTGACACTGTTGCTGCCGAGCCCGTTGGCCGGACGGCCCTGGAACCACTGCAGGGCGGCGTCCGGGGTCTGCTGCCCCTTCTTCAGCGGCAGGTCGTACGACTGCCCGATCAGGGACGAACCGACCACCTTGCCCTGCGACTTGATCTCGGAGCCGTTCGCCTTGTCGTGGAACGCGGCCTGGGCGATGCCGGTGACGACCAGCGGGTAGATGACGCCGGTCACCAGGGTCAGTACGAGCAGCGCCCGCAGGCCCGCACCCAGCAGCCGGGCAGTGTTGGTCACGGAGTTGTTCATGCCGATCAGCCGATTCCGGGGATGAGGGAGATGAGCAGGTCGATGATCTTGATGCCGATGAACGGGGCGATCAGCCCGCCGACGCCGTAGATCGTCAGGTTCCGGCGCAGCATCCTGTCCGCGCTCACCGGCCGGTACTGCACACCCTTCAGCGACAGCGGCACCAGCGCGACGATGATCAGCGCGTTGAAGATGACGGCCGACAGGATCGCGGAGTCGGGTGAGGACAGGCCCATGATGTTGAGCTTGTCCAGGCCCGGGTAGACGGCCGCGAACAGCGCCGGAATGATCGCGAAGTACTTCGCGACGTCGTTGGCGATCGAGAACGTCGTCAACGCGCCCCGGGTGATGAGGAGTTGCTTGCCGATCTCGACGATCTCGATGAGCTTGGTCGGGTTGGAGTCGAGGTCGACCATGTTGCCGGCCTCCTTGGCGGCCGACGTACCCGTGTTCATCGCCACCCCGACATCCGCCTGGGCGAGGGCGGGCGCGTCGTTCGTACCGTCGCCGGTCATCGCGACCAGCTTGCCGCCCGCCTGCTCCCGCTTGATGAGGGCCATCTTGTCCTCGGGGGTGGCCTCGGCGAGGAAGTCGTCGACACCCGCCTCCTCGGCGATCGCCTTCGCGGTCAGCGGGTTGTCACCCGTGATCATCACGGTCTTGATGCCCATCCGGCGCAGCTCGTCGAACCGCTCCCGCATGCCGTCCTTGACGACGTCCTTGAGGTGGATGACACCCAGGATCCGGGCGCCCTCGGCGTCCTCGACCGCGACGAGGAGCGGGGTGCCGCCGGCCTGCGAGATGGCGGCCGCGAGCGTGTCCGCGTCCTCGGCGACCGTGCCGCCCTGCTCGCGGACCCAGGCGATGACCGAACCGGCCGCCCCCTTGCGGATCCTGCGGCCGTCGACGTCCACACCCGACATCCGGGTCTGGGCGGTGAAGGCGATCCACTCGGCGTGCGCCAGCTCGCCCTGGTGCCGCTCCCTCAGCCCGTACTTCTCCTTCGCCAGTACGACGATGGAGCGGCCCTCGGGGGTCTCGTCGGCCAGCGAGGAGAGCTGGGCGGCGTCGGCGACCTCGGCCTCGGTCGTCCCGCTGACCGGCACGAACTCGGAGGCCTGGCGGTTGCCGAGGGTGATGGTGCCGGTCTTGTCCAGCAGCAGCGTGGAGACGTCACCCGCGGCCTCGACCGCACGGCCCGACATGGCGAGCACGTTGCGCTGGACCAGGCGGTCCATGCCGGCGATACCGATCGCGGACAGCAGCGCACCGATCGTGGTCGGGATCAGACACACCAGCAGCGCGACCAGCACGACCATCGTCAGGTGGGTGCCCGCGAAGTCAGCGAAGGGCGGGAGGGTGGCGACGGCCAGCAGGAAGACGATCGTCAGCGAGGCGAGCAGGATGTTCAGCGCGATCTCGTTGGGGGTCTTCTGCCGGGCGGCGCCCTCGACGAGGCTGATCATCCGGTCGATGAAGGTCTCGCCCGGCTTCGTCGTGATCTTGATGACGATCCGGTCGGACAGCACCTTGGTACCGCCCGTGACCGCGGAGCGGTCGCCGCCGGACTCGCGGATGACGGGGGCCGACTCACCGGTGATCGCCGACTCGTCGACCGAGGCGACGCCCTCGACGACGTCACCGTCACCGGGGATGATGTCACCGGCCTCGCAGACCACCAGGTCACCGATCCTCAGCTCGGTCCCCGGCACCTGCTCCTCGCTGTCACCCACCAGCCGTCGGGCGACGGTGTCGGTCTTGGCCTTGCGCAGGGTGTCGGCCTGGGCCTTGCCGCGGCCCTCGGCGACCGCCTCCGCGAGGTTCGCGAAGATCACCGTCAGCCACAGCCAGGCACTGATCGCCCACCCGAACCAGTCGCCCGGGTCCTTGAAGGAGAAGACGGTGGTCAGGATCGAGCCGACCCACACCACGAACATCACGGGCGACTTGACCATCACCCGCGGGTCCAGCTTGCGGCAGGCCTCGGGAAGGGACCTGACCAGCTGCTTGGGATCGAACAGGCCTGCACCGACACGGCCTTCGGCCGGCTTGTGCCCGGTGGGCGCGTCCTGGTGGGGCGCAAGGGTGGGAGTGGACATGGTGTCCTCGTGGGCTTCCGTTCGGGTGGTCATGACGCCAGCCCCTCGGCCAGCGGGCCCAGCGCCAGCGCCGGGAAGTAGGTCAGACCGGTGATGATCAGGATCGCGCCGACCAGCAGGCCGGTGAACAGCGGCTTCTCCGTGCGCAGGGTGCCGGCCGTGGCCGGGACGGGCCGCTGCTCGGCCAGCGAGCCCGCCAGCGCCAGCACGAACACCATCGGCAGGAACCGGCCGAACAGCATCGCCAGCCCGGTCATCGTGTTGAACCAGTCGGTGTTCGCGTTCAGACCGGCGAACGCCGAGCCGTTGTTGTTCGCCGCCGAGGTGAAGGCGTACAGCACCTCGGAGAAGCCGTGCGCCCCGGAGTTGAGCATGGAGTGCGGCGGGGTCGGCAGAGCCATCGACGCGGCCGCGAAGACGAGCGCGAGCGCCGGGGTGATCAGGATGTAGATCGCCGACAGCTTGATCTCACGCGCACCGATCTTCTTGCCCAGGTACTCGGGCGTACGGCCCACCATCAGACCGGCGATGAACACCGCGATGACCGCCATGATCAGGATGCCGTAGAGGCCGGAGCCGGTACCGCCGGGTGCGATCTCGCCCAGCATCATGCTGAGCAGCGTGATCCCGCCGCCGAGGCCGGTGAAGGAGGAGTGGAAGGAGTCCACCGCACCGGTCGAGGTGAGCGTGGTGGCCACCGCGAAGATCGACGAACCGCCGACCCCGAAGCGCACCTCCTTGCCCTCGTACGCGCCGCCCGCGAGCTGCAGCGCCGGGCCGTGGTGCGCGAACTCCGTCCACATCATCAGCGCGGTGAAACCGAGCCAGATGGTGCCCATGGTGGCGAGGATCGCGTAGCCCTGCTTCACCGAGCCGACCATCACACCGAACGTGCGGGTCAGCGCGAACGGGATCAGCAGGATCAGGAAGATCTCGAACAGGTTCGTGAACGGGGTGGGGTTCTCGAAGGGGTGGGCGGAGTTGGCGTTGAAGTAACCACCGCCGTTCGTACCGAACTCCTTGATGGCCTCCTGCGAGGCCACCGCGCCGCCGTTCCACTGCTGCGATCCGCCCATGAACTGGCCGACCTCGTGGATCCCGGAGAAGTTCTGGATCGCACCGCAGGCCACCAGGATCACCGCGGCCAGGGCGGCGAACGGCACCAGGATTCGGATCGTGCCGCGCACCAGGTCGGACCAGAAGTTGCCGATCTCACCGGTGCGCGAGCGCGCGAACCCGCGCACCAGCGCCACCGCGACGGCGATACCCACAGCCGCCGACACGAAGTTCTGCACGGCCAGACCGGCGGTCTGCACGACGTGACCCATGGTCTGCTCGCCGTAGTACGACTGCCAGTTCGTGTTCGTCACGAACGAGACGGCCGTGTTGAACGACTGGGCCGGGTTGACCGAGGAGAAGCCCAGCGAGCCGGGCAGGACGCCCTGCAGCCGCTGCAACAGGTAGAGGAAGAGGACGCCGACGAACGAGAAGGCGAGGACACCGCGCAGATAGGCGGGCCAGCGCATCTCGGTGTCGGGATCGGCGCCGATGCCCTTGTAGATCCACCTCTCGACGCGCCAGTGCTTGTCGGAGGAGTAGACCTTGGCCATGTAGTTGCCGAAGGGGATGTAGCAGAGCGCCAGCGCGCCTATGAGCGCGGCGAGTTGGAGCACGGCGGCGGTTACGGGACCCATGACGTGTCTCAGAACCTCTCCGGGAAGATCAGGGCGAGGACGAGATAGCCCAGCAGGGCGACGGCCACGATCAGGCCGACGATGTTCTCGGCGGTCACAGCTTCGTCACCCCCTTGGCGACGAGAGCCACCAGCGCGAAACCCGCGAGCACGGTGACGACGAAGGCCAGATCGGCCATCGTGAACTCCTGGAGTGAGGTTCGAAACGGACTCGGACGGTTAGAGCAAACCGCCTCCATGGCCGGAATCGACCGTCGTTGACGGCTCCCTTACGGCGACCCACACGGCTTTGACGGGACTCTTACGACGGGACGATCACGCAGGTCGCAGCCGGTGCCGGAATCAGAACAGGTGGAACCGCAGCCGGCAGATCACCGCGTCGGTCTCCCGCCGCACGGCGTGCGCGACGACCGCGCCCCGCTGGTTCTGCAGCAGCCGCTGCCACAGCCGCTCGGGCTCCGTCTCAGGGATCAGCACGGTCACCCGGGTGGCCGGCTCGGTGGCGGCCGTCTCACGGACGTATGCGGCGATGGGGCGGCCCAGCGTGCGCCGCGCACAGCTCAGCCGCACCAGCGGCACCCCGGGGTCCCACTCCGCCCAGGCGCGCTCCAGGGCGTGCATCTGGGCCCGGTCCTCCGGATCGGGGTGGCAGACGGTCACCGCGCGGACCTCGTCGCCGAGGGAGGCGGCCGCGGTCAGGGCCTCCGAGGTCAGACGGGAGATCGACGAGACGGGGACGATCACCAGCGAGCGCTCGCGGTGCGGGGTCTCCGGTGTGCGGCCGAGGCCCAGGCACTCGCTGATCCTGTCGTAGGCCCGGTGGACGGTCTCGAAGGCGACCACGAGCAGCGGGAGCGTGATCACGATCAGCCATGCGCCCTCTTCGAATTTCGACGCGGTGACGACGACGGTCGCCACGCCGGTGAGAAGGGCACCGGAGCCGTTGAGCAGCGCCTTGCCACGCCATCCCCGGCCGCGTTCCAGCCGCCAGTGTCTGACCATGCCGACCTGGGCGATGGTGAAGCCGACGAAGACGCCGATCGCGAAGAGCGGCACCAGGGTGTTGGTGTCGCCGCCGGAGAACACCAGGAGCGCGGCCGAGACCGCGGCCAGGGCGAGCACGCCGTGCCGGTGCACCTGACGGTCGGCCTTCAGGGCGAAGACGTGCGGTGCGTAGTTGTCGCGGGCGAGCAGTTTCAGCAGTACGGGCAGACCGCCGAAGGAGGTGTTCGCGGACAGCGCGAGCAGGATCATCGTCGCGAACTGGATGACGTAGAAAGCCCAGTTGTGGCCGAGGGCGGCGTCCGCGAGCTGGGCGAGGACGGTGACGCCCTCGACCGGCTGGAGGTGGAAGCGGCCGATGAGCACCGACAGGCCGATGAGCATCACACCGAGTACGGCGCCGAGCGCCACCTCCGCCCGCTGGGCCCGCTTGACCCGGGAGCGGCGGAAGGAGGGCACCGCGTTGGCTATGGCCTCCACGCCCGTGAGCGCGGCACAACCAGAGGCGAAGGCTTTCAGCAGGAGCAGGGCGCCCACGGTGGAGGCGTTGTCGGCGACGACCGAGGCATGCCCGGCCGCGGTCGCCGTGCTGACCGGGTGGGAGCGGAACAGACCGACGACGATGAGCACGAAGATCGAGCCGACGAACACGACGGTCGGCACGATGAACGCCTTCGCCGACTCCACGATCCCGCGCAGATTGACACCCGTGATCAGCGTCAGCACCACCAGACACAGCCACAGCCGGTCGTCGTACAGGGCCGGGAAGGCGGACGTCAGCGCGGCCACGCCGGCGGTGACGGCGACGGCCACGTTGAGGACGTAGTCCAGCACCAGTGAGGCCGCCGCGACCAGACTGGTCCGTGCGCCCAGGTGCGTGCGCGCGACGGCGTACGAACCGCCGCCGTCCGGGAAGGCCGCGATGACCTGCCGGTACGAGGCGACCAGTACGGCCAGCAGGGCCGCGATGGCCAGGGTGACGGGCAGCGTGAAGCCGAGGCCGTGCGCACCGGCGGCGGCCAGCACCAGCACGATCGCCTCCGGTCCGTACGCCACGGACGCCATCGCGTCCAGCGACAGCGCGGCGAGGCCGGTGACGGCGGTCAGGCGGTGGCGCTCGCCGGTGTCGGGCGGCTCCGCATCGGCGGGGACGGCGTCCGGCGCGGTGGTCAGGACGGTCATGGGTGCGCGCTCCTTCGTGGTCCGGCCGCGCACCAGGGCCCAGGGGTGCGCGGTTGCACCCAGGTTCTGTCCCTTTCCCGCGCCGTCCGGCTTTTCCTGGCGGCTTCTTCGCGCTCAGGCGGCCGAATCTGACGGGATCTTGACGGGTCCGGGCTGCGGGCGGCCTGCCTCTGCCGTCATCCGGGCGATGGACGCGCGGCCGGGGTTCCTCCCCCACGGTGCGGCTTCCAGGTACCGGGACCGGTCACTGTGCTCATCACGCACCTCCTGCGCTCTGCTCGGTCGGTACGGCGCTCAGGGTCCGGGGAGCGAACGGCAGCGACACCACCATCGTGAGGCCGCCGCCGGGGGTGTCCTCGGGGCCGAGGGTGCCGTTCATGGCTTCGGTCAGGCCACGGGCGAGGGCGAGTCCGAGGCCGAGGCCGGTCGTGTTGTCGGTGTCACCGAGCCGCTGGAAGGGCTCGAAGAGACGGTCCCGGCCCTCCGCTGGCAGGCCGGGCCCCCGGTCCACGATCCGCAGCTCCACCCGGCCGGCCAGGGCGCTGGCGGTCACCAGCACCTTCTTGCCCGCCGGTGTGTGGCGGGCGGCGTTGCCGACCAGGTTGGCGATCACCCGTTCCAGCAGCGGCGGGTCGGCCAGCACCGCCGGGATCGCCTCCAGGTCCGCCACGTGCACGTCGGGGACGTCCGCGAGTGCCATCGGGAGGACCTCTTCCAGTGAGGCGGCCCGGAGGTTCAGGGGCAGGACGCCCGCCTCCAGGCGGCTGAGGTCGAGGAGGTTCTCCACCAGCCGGTTGAGCTTGGCCATGGACTCGTCGGCGGTGGCGAGGAGTTCGTCCCGGTCCTCCGCGGAGAACTCGACGTCGCGGCTGCGCAGCGAGGTGACCGCCGCCCAGCCCGCGGCGAGCGGGGTGCGCAGGTCGTGGCCGACGGCCCGCAGCAGTGCCGTACGCAGCCGGTCGGCGGCCTTGACCGGTTCCACCTCGGCGGCGGCCTCGGCGAGCCGGGCCCGTTCGACGGCGGAACCGACGTGCGCGGCGAACGCGGCCAGCACCCGCCGCTCGGACGACGAGAGTGTGCGGCCCCACAGCGCGAGCCAGGCGCCGGGACCGGCGGGAACGGCTGTCACGCCCGTGTCCTCGGGCGGCTCGTCCACCAGCTCCGCCGATTCCATGCCGAAGGTCTCGCGGGTCCGTTCCAGCAGGGCGGGGATGGTCGCTTCCCCGCGCACGATGCTGCCGGCCAGGGACGACATGGTCTCCGCCTCGGCCGTCGCGCGGGCGGAGCGGCGTGACAGGCGCAGCGACCGGTCCACCACGGCGGCCACCACGGCGGCCACCACCGCGAACACCGCGAGGGCGAGCAGGGCGTTCGGATCGTCGAGGGTGAAGGCGCCGATGGGCGGGATGAACCAGTAGTTGAGCAGCAGGGACGCCGTCACGGAGGCGATCACCGCCGAGATGACCCCGCCTATACAGGCCACGCCCACCACGGCGAGCAGGAACAGCAGTGCCTCGCTGGTCAGGTTCAGGGTCCCCCGCAGCTGGGCGAGGACGACCGTGAGCAGCACGGGCAGCACCAGGCCGGTCACCGGGCCGGCGATCAGCCGGGCCGTGGACAGGGTGCGCCGTCGCGAGGGCAGGAGGGTGCCGCGGCCGGCGCGTTCATGGGTGACCCGGTGGACGTCGATGTCGCCGGACAGCTCGGTGACGGTCTCCCCCGTGCCGGGCCCGGTCAGGAACCGGGCCAGCCGGCCGCGGCGGCTGGTGCCGAGGACGAGCTGGGTGGCGTTCTCGGCGCGCGCGAACTCCACCAGGGCGGTGGCCACGTCGTCGCCGACCACCGAGTGGTAGCTGCCCCCGAGGTCCTCGACGAGCCGGCGCTGCCGGGCCAGCGAGGCGTGCGAGACGCCCGCCGCGAGCCCGTCGCTGCGGGCCACGTGCACGGCGAGCAGGTCCCCGCCCGCCGACCGGTCGGCGATGCGGCCGGCCCGTCGTACCAACGTGTCGCCCTCCGGACCGCCGGTGAGGGCGACCACGACCCGCTCCCGGGTCTCCCACACCCTGCCGATGCCGTGCTGCGAGCGGTACTCCTGCAGTGCCTCGTCGACCCGGTCGGCCGTCCACAGCAGTGCCAACTGCCGCAGCGCGGTGAGGTTTCCGGGCCGGAAGTAGTTGGCCAGGGCCGCATCGATCTTCTCGGGGGTGTAGATGTTGCCGTGCGCCATCCGGCGGCGCAGCCCCTCGGGTGGCATGTCCACCAGCTCGATCTGCTCGGCCCGCCGGACGACGTCGTCGGGCACGGTCTCGTGCTGCGGTACCCCGGTGATCTTCTCGACCACGTCGTTGAGGGACTCCAGGTGCTGGATGTTCAGCGCGGTGACGACGTCGATGCCTGCGTCGAGGAGCGCCTCGATGTCCTGCCACCGTTTGGGGTTACGGCCCTCTCCCGGGACGTTGCTGTGCGCGAACTCGTCGACGATCGCCACCTGGGGGCGCCGAGCGAGCAGCGCGGCGAGGTCCATCTCCTCGAACCGTCCGCCGCGGTAGGTGCAGGACGCGCGGGAGACGGTCTCCAGACCGTCGAGCATCGCCTCCGTGCGCGGCCGCCCGTGGCACTCCGCGAACCCCACCACCACGTCCGCCCCGCGAGCGGCACGGCGCCGCCCCTCGTCGAGCATGCGGTAGGTCTTGCCGACTCCCGGGGCCGCCCCGAGATAGACCTTCAGTCGTCCGGGCCGTACGTCACTCATCGCCGCCGACGCGCTCCGCTCACTGGATCAACTCCCCTGACCACAGGGGTCGCTCCCTCCCAAGGAAGCCCCTTCGCGGGCCGGTCGGCGCGGTTGTTAGCGCTTCCTTGGCGGCGTTCCCGGGGACCTTGACACTGTCTTGACGTGAGCCGGCCCGATAGGGTGGCAGCAGGTGTGCCGGGAAGTCTGGTCGGCCGGGAGCCACGGTGGCTCCTGTTGGGCCCCAGGGGGACGGCATGCGCAGCGTCGGAACGGTTCTCGCCCTCGTGGTCCTCGCCACGGTGGTCGCCACTTTCGCACGCCGTTGGCGGATCCCCGCCCCCTCCCTGCTCGTCGTCGCCGGTCTCGCGGTGGCCCTGCTGCCGGGCACCCCGCAGATCGAGATCAGCCCCGAGATCATCGGCCTGGTCGTGCTGCCGCCGCTGCTGTACGCGAGCGCGGAGGACATGCCCTGGCGCGAGCTGCGCGCGGTGTGGAAGCCGGTCGGGATCCTCGCGATAGGGCTGGTGCTCGCCTCGGCCGCCGCGGTGAGCGCGGTCGCGGTGTGGGTGACGCCCCTGTCCTGGCGGATGGCGTTCGTGCTGGGCGCGGTGCTGGCCAGCACCGACCCGGTGGCGGTCACCGCGCTGGGGCGGCGCCTCTCGCTGCCGCCGAGGGTGCAGGTGCTCGTCCAGGCGGAGAGCCTGTTCAACGACGCGACCTCCCTGGTGCTGGTCCGGGTGGCGGCCGGGATCGCGGTGGCCTCCGCGGCCGCCGACTGGGGTGCGGCGGGCGGCCAGTTCCTCGTGCTGGCCGGTGGCGGCACCCTGATCGGCGCCGCGGTGGCCGCAGTGATCGCCCTGATCCGGCGGCGCACCGAGGACCCGGTACTGGAGACGGTGATCGCCCTGGTCACCCCGTACGCCGCCTATCTCCTTGCCGAGGCGGCGCACACCTCCGGCGTGACCTCGTGCGTGGTCGCGGGCGTGGTCCTCGGCGGCCGCGGCGACCGCCTCACCAACGCCCGCATAAGGCTCCAGCTGCACGCGGTCTACGGCACGGTGGTGTTCCTGCTGGAGAGCGTGGTGTTCTCCCTGATCGGCCTGGCGCTGCCCGCGGAGGTGCGGGCCCTGGCCGACGGCGACCGGGCGTGGCCCCTGTACGCCCTCGCGGTGGCCGGCACGCTCATCGCCGTACGGCTGCTGTGGATCGCTCCGCTGTCGGCGGTCGTGCAGCGCAAGGGCGCGCCGGGCCGGATGAACTGGCGGGTGCCGATGGTGCTGACCTGGGCGGGCACCCGGGGCGTGATGCCGCTGGCCGCCGCCCTGTCCATCCCGGAGATCGCGAAGGACGGCACCGCCCTGGCGGACCGGCCGCTCGTCCTCGTACTGACCACCTCGGTCGTGGTCGTCACCCTCGTCGTACAGGGCTTCACCCTGGCCCCGGTCGTCCGCCGCTCCGGCATCGCCCTGGAGCCCGCCCACACCGAGCGCGAGGAGGTCGAGGCCCGCTCCCGCCTCGCCCACGCCGGTCTGGGCCGCCTGGAGGAGCTCACGGAGCTGGAGGCCGTGCCCGAGATCGTCCTCGACCGGCTCCGCCGGGGCCTGACCGCCCGCCTCGAAGACGCCCGCGACCGCCTCGCCGGCACCGCCACGCCGACCGAGTCGGCCGACCTGGTCTACCGCCAGCTGCGCCGCGACCTGATAGCCGTGGAGACGACGGAACTGCAGCGCCTGTACGACACCCACCGCATCAGCGACACCACCCGCCGCCGGCTGCAACGCTCCCTGGACCTGGAGGAGGCACGGCTGGCGGACGCCTGACGGAACCCCCTCGGCCTGGGCCACAGGCCGAGGCCGGTGAGGGCGGCGGCAGCGCGCCCGCCCACGGGAGCGGGCCGGTGACCACCGAGCGGCCCACGGCGGCCGAGGCCGTGAAGCGGGCGCGATCGATGTCGGCCACCTTGTCCGGGGCCGCCGTCCAGGCCCCGAAGTGCACGTTGGACGAGTTCGGCGTCGACCAGGGCTGGAGCACGGTCGAGAAGCACCCCCGGTTCCTGCTCACGACCACCGGTGACGGAGCCGCGGACATCGTCGGCTTCGGCGGCCCGGGGGTGTACGTGGCCCGAGATCTCTGCCGTCGCTTCAGGACCCGATGGTTCTCGGGGGTCTCCGCAGCCGCCGCATCACGGCGACTCGCCGTCGGCGCGGCGGTCAGGCCCGCTCCGCCCCGGAAGAGGTGATCGAACGGACGAGGACCAGAGCCCGGAGCTCTCCTACCGGCCCGCAAGAATTCCGTAATGCGACATCGGCGCGGAATATCACCGGTTATCGCGAAGTAAGAGGTTTCTTGTCAATGGAACCCGGCCTCCGACAGCTCCCTCCTGCAGGGCAGAGAAGGAGGTCGAAATGGGCGACAGCCCGACGAAGACGAGCAACGCGCTCACGCAGCGTTTCACGCCGAGACTCGCCTCACCGCCTCAGCGGCGGTCCTGGCGTTCCGAGCTGAGGAAGGCGCTGCCGGCACTGACGGTGTTCGCCTCCGTGCGGCTGACCGGCGTGATCATGGCGACCTTGTGGGCCCTGCACCTCGGCAAGCACCCGCGGACCGTGCTCGGCCTGGAATGGGACGGCCACTGGTACTGGCACATCTCCCAGTACGGCTACGGCCTGGTCATCCGCCCTGCATGGAGCCACAGCGTCTTCAACGACCTGGCGTTCTTCCCCCTCTTCCCGGGCCTGATCCGCGCAGTAAACACGGTGCTGCCGATCGGCCCGGTCAACGTGGCGCTGCTCATCTCATGGAGTGCCGCCCTGGTGGCGGCCTGGGGCGTGTACGCGGTCGGGGAACTGCTGCACGGACGTCGCGTCGGGATCCTCCTCGTGGCGCTGTGGGCGCTGACGCCGCACGCGATCATCCTGACGATGGCGTACACCGAGCCCCTCATGATCGCCTTCGCCGCCTGGTCGCTCTACGCCGTGCTGACCCGCCGCTGGCTGACCGCGGCGACGCTGGCGGTGCTGGCCGGGCTGTGCCGTCCCAACGGCCTCGCCGTGGCGGCCGCCGTCGTCACCGGCGCCGTCGCTCATCTCTGGCAGCTGCGCCGCGCCGGTGCGCCCACCGCTTGGCGCGCCTGGGCGGCCGCCGCCACTGCTCCCCTCGGCTGGCTGGGCTACGTCGGCTGGGTGGGGCTCAGAACGCACAACCCCACCGGCTACTTCCACGTACAGAGCCTCTGGGGCTCACGGTTCGACTTCGGCCGCTACACCGCCCACATGTTCAAGCACCTGGTCGTCGGGCACGACACCCTCGTCGTCTATCTGACGGCCGCGATCATCCTCGGCTCCGTGCTGCTGTTCGTCTTCTGCGTCCTGAACAGGATGCCCTTGCCCCTGCTCGCATACTGCGCGGTCCTCATCGTGATCGCCGTCGGCGGCACCCACTTCTTCACCAGCAAGCCGAGGTTCCTGCTGCCGGCCTTCCCCCTGCTGCTCCCGCTCGCCCGGCATCTGGCGCGGAGCCGCCTGCGCACCCTTGTCGTCCTGCTCACCGCCCTGGCCGTCGTCTCGCTCTTCTACGGCACCTACCTCCTGACCGTCTCCACTCGGGCCCTGTGACGCAGCCGTTCACCATGTCCAGCCATGGCCGCCGCCGTTGTTGAACAGGGCCAGGACGCCGGTGGTGATGACGAGGTACCGGGTGAGGGGCCCCTGACGGCCCAGGGCCGCCAGGGCCCAGGCGAGGGCCGTGTACCAGGGCATCGACCACGGCGCGGTGAGAATCCAGGCGAAGACGAGCACGAAGGGCACGGCGACCGCGGCGGGGCGCCCGGCCGGGACCCGGCGGTGGAGCAGCCAGGCAAGGGCGAGCATCAGGACGGGCCAGAGGAGTCCGGGGGCGGCGGCGGCCGCGCGGGGGCCCAGGTACCTGGTACCGAAGTACTCGAGCACCGCCCACGGGGAGGGCGAGGAGACCTGGTGCGAGGCACCTGAAAGGGGGGCGAGGGCATGGACGCCGTAGACGCCGTAGAGGACGGCCAGAATCAGCACGGCGGCACCTGCCTGCCGGGCGGCCGGTCGCCAGGCGCCGGAACGCAGCAGGGGCCAGGCCAGACCGACCCCGAACAGGGCGGCACTGATCTTGACGGCACACGCCAGGCCCACCAGGCCTCCGACGATCAGATCGTGGTGCCGTCCCACGGCTCTGCGGCCGACATGGACCGCGCACACGGCCAGGCAGGCGACGAGGGTGTCCAGATGCCCGCCCGCGACCAGCACGCCGATCAGCAGCGGGTTGGCGCTCCACAGCAGGGCGGCGCGTACCGGGTCGTCGGCGGTGCGGATCAGCAGGCAGCCGGTGCCCAGGAAGACGGCCGCGTTCGCCAGCATCAGCGCCCAGATCGTCAGCCACGGCAGGTCCCCGCCGACGACCGCGGCGCCGGCCTGCCACCATGTCGCCACCGGCCCGTACACGGACGGCGTGTGCCGCCACGCGTCGCTCACCAGATGTGCGTAGGCGCCTCCCAGCCGGGCGGGCGTCATCACGTACGGGTCGCCGCCGAGCGCGGTGATCCGGCCGTACGCGGCGTAGCTGGCCGTGTCGGAGGAGCCGACGGGGGTGAGGTTGGCGACGACGAGCGCGGCGACCGCGCCGGCGCCGAACAGGGCCTGCGGCTTCGGTCTCCAGCCCTGTTCGTGGGCGTGCAGCAGGGCGAGTGCGCCCAGGCAGCACAGCACGATGGCGGTGTAGGTGAGGGCCGCGGACGCGGTGCCCGGCATGGCGGGCAGGCGCAGCCGGCTGATCGGCGCCCGCAGGGTGTTGTGATTGGGTGCGCTCGCGCCGACCAGCGCGAACAGCGCGATGCCGGCCACGGATGTCCAGATGGCCGCGTCGGGCCGTTGCCGGGCGGCGGCCCCCGGTGGCGACGGGCGGACCGAGCGGATACGCACCGCGAAGCGCGCAGCCCACTGATTGCTGTCGGTCGTCACACGTCACTCACCGGGTCGCCGTCGAGTCCTGTCCACTGTGTCAGCTCGCTGCGAGGAGCGTGGTGACGATCTTGTTCACGAAGTTACGGCCTTCGTGGCTGCCGTGCCCGACGGCCGCCGGCAAGTCGTCGTGGTGGACGAAGACGGCCGTACCGAACCTAGCGCGGCCGATCTTCAGCTGTCCATGTGACGGAGGGGGAGGCGATAGCACCTGGGCCTCGGCGGCGGCCTCAGGGGAGTGGCCGCCGCCGGTCGGGTCCGTCAGCGCATCAGCGCATATCGGTGAGGAGGGTGTTGAGTTCGGCCTCCTGCCGGGCCGGCGCCATCGGCGGGTTCGGGTGGTCGATCCCGAAAGTCTTCAGGACCTGGTCCATCTGGGCGTCGAGGAACGTCCAGCCGGTGTTGTCCAGCGGCTGCAGCGAGGCCTGGTCGGCATCCCAGAGGTCTCGCAGCGACTGGGCGGCCGCGTGGGCCGCGGTCGCGTTGCCCGACCGTGCGTCCCTGAGCGAGGTCGATGCGAGTGCCTTGAGTGCGTCGACCTTCGCGGGCGGGAACTTCTTCACGGCCTGGCCGGGGGCGAGCTGAACGGTGGAGGTGGCGTCGGTCTCCGGCGCCGGGCCGACGTGCGGCTGGCTGTGCGCCCAGACCAGCAGGCTCCCGGTGGCGACGGCGAGGAGGCCGAAGCCCGCCAGTCCGATGCGCTCCCGCTGCGGGTTGGCCGCGATCTGCGGGGTGTGTGTGGCGTCGTAGGTCTCGGTCACGTCGGAACGCGTCACCGTCAGGTAGACGACGGTCGCCAGGATCAGGCCGAGGAAGATCAGGCTGGTGGTGAAGGTGCCCAGCGCAAGGCCGGTCGGCTCGCCCGGCTGAGCGACCTTCGGGGAGGCGAGCCAGTCGCCGATGTTGGCGCCGAGCGGGCGGGTCAGGATGTAGGCGAGCCAGAAGGACAGCACCGGGTTCGCGCCGAACTTCCGCAACAGCGCGATCGCCGCGATGAGGCCGAGCGGCAGCAGGACCGAGACTCCCGGGCTCCAGCCGGTGAGCTCCAGGGTCCAGTCGCCGGTCGCGGTGCCGAGGGCGAAGGTGACGAGAACGGTGAGCCAGTAGAACGACTCGCGCGACAGCGTCGTGACCGAGTGGATCGAGAGGGTGCGCTCGCGCAGCCACCACACGCCGAAGACCACGGCGAGCAGGACCGAGAACACCGTGGTGCTGATCCACAGCGGCACGTTGAGCTGGTCGGTCAGGATGTCGGTGTACAGCGTGCCCGTGACACTGACAACGACCACGGTCAGCCAGTACGGGAACGGGACGTACCGCTTCAGCCGCAGCTGGGCGGCCAGGACCACCACGAACACCGCGGTGAAGATCCAGGCCGTGTTCACCAGGCCGACGCCCAGCTTCATGTTGATCCAGTCGGCGAAGCTCTCACCGACGGTCGTGCACAGGATCTTGATCACCCAGAACCAGACGGTGACCTCGGGAACCTTGTTCAGCATCAGCCGCCCGCTGCGGTGCGTGCGGGCTTCGCTCGTCGTTGTCATGCGGCGAGGTTGGCTCGGCCAACCTGCACACAACCTGACTACGCGATCGCCTCCGGCGTGGGAAAGGTCACCTCGACGCGACCGTGACCGTCCGCGATCGCACGGACTGCCACCCCCGCGGACGCGGCGAGACGCTTCACCACGGCCAGCCCCAGTCCGTGCCCGTTGCCGCTGGTCACGCCCGCTTCGAAGACCCGGTCGACCTCTGTCGGATCGAACCCCGGGCCATCGTCGAGGACGTCGATCACGACGCCCTGGGGCTGGATGCGCCCCGTGACCCAGACACGCGAACTCGCATGCCGCAGGCCGTTCTCCAACAGGGGTGACAACACAGCCACGACGAGCTCGGTTGCCACGGCGACATCGACGTTGGTCGGAATGGCGAGTTCGATGGAGCGACCGGCGATCGCCTGTCGCGCCGCCGCCCTGAGATCGCAGCGGGTACCGCCGTCGATCCGCGTCCGGGCGGTGCTCAGAATCGTCGTGATCGCCGCGTTCAGACGGTCGACCTCGGTCAGCACGGACTCCGGTGCCACCCGGTGACCCGCGAGTTGCGCCAACTGTGCCTCGCCCCGCAGGGCCGTCAGGGGCGTCCGCAACTCGTGGGCGATCTCGTCGGTGAGCCGGCGCTCGTCCGCGAGCGCGTTGTCCACGCGGTCGAGCAGGCGATCGAGAGTTCGCCCGAGTTCCCCGAACTCATCGCGAGGTGCGCCGAGGTCGAATCGGCGCCCGGGTTCGTGTTCGCCCCAGTCGTCGGCAAGGGCGGCCATGTCGTGGACCACCCGCAACGCACGACCCACCACGAGGTGTGCGACGACGCCGGCGAGCAGGATCGAGATGCCGCCCAGCATGAGCGACATCGTCAGGCTGCGCTGCTCCGACGTCTCGTACGGCGTCAGATCCACCCTCACGACCGCCATGACGTGGTGGCCTTCGAGCGGGATCGGCTGGGCATACAGAAGGTGACTGCCCACCGTGGTGGTCTGGGACTGCCCGGAGCCGACGAGCGCCTCGACGCGGTGAAGGACGCTGCCCGGCACGATCCCGTCGATGAGGCGCCCGTCGGCATACACCCACGAGACCGTGTCCAGGGCTTCGTTGCCGCTCTCGATCAGCACGACGTGACCATCGCGTACGGTCACGTTCGCCGCCACCGACTCTGCACGCGTATGCGCCAGAGCGTTCGCGTCGGCGTCGGTCACCTGGCTCAGCAACACGTGCGAGACCACCACCAGCACGGCGACCACCGCTGTGGCGATCAGCACCGCAAGCGCGACGACCCTCCCGCGGAAACCCGTCACTCCCATCGATAGCCCACCCCGCGGACCGTCGCCAGGCGATCGGCCACGCCCAGCGCACCGAGTTTGGTCCGTAGCCGGCGCACGTAGGAGTCGAGGGTGTTGTCGCTGACGTGTGCGCCATGCGGCCAGCCGGCTGCGACGAGGGCGTGGCGGCGTACCGCGTCGCCCTGTGAGGCGATGAGCCTGCCCAGCAACCGGAACTCGGTCGGCGTCAGGCTCTCGCTCGTCGAACCGTGGATCACCACGTGTTTCGCCGGATCGAGAACGACGCCCCTCGGTGGGGTCGTCGCGGTTGTTCTGCGTAGCAGGGCGCGGACCCTCACGAGCAGCTCCGGGATGTCGAACGGTTTCGTCATGTAGTCGTCGGCTCCCGCCTCGAAGCCGCCCACCTTGTGGTGCATGCCGTCCAGAGCGGTGAGCATCAGCACCGGGGCATCGACGCCACGTGCCCGCAGCGCCAGGCAGACATCGCGGCCGTCGGCGTCCGGGAGTCCCAGATCGAGGACGACCAGATGGGGGACCGGCTCAAGGTTCCGCAGCAGGCTGTCCGCCGTAGCGGCGACCGCGATCGTATGGCCGTCGTGCTCAAGCGCGCGCTTGAGGACGTCGCGAACCGCCGCGTCATCTTCGCATACCACAATAAAAGCCACGCACTGACCCTAGGTATTCCGCCGGAAGTTCTCCATTTTCCCTGGCCAGCGCCCTGCCAGTCCGAGGACGACCGCCAGGAACAGGGCGCTGGTCACGACGGTACCCAGGCCCAGGCCGCCGTCACCGGCGGGCAGGGAGAGGTAGTCGCTGATGGAGGCGCCGAGGGGGCGGGTGAGGAGGTAGGCGATCCAGAAGCTCCACACCGCGTCCAGATCCAATGCGAAGTGGGCGATGGCCACCGCGGCGATGACCGCCGCGAACAGCACGGCGGACAGCCAGTACCCGAGGTCCAGGCGCTCGGACACCAGGTCACCTGCCGCGGTGCCCAGGGCGAACGCGACCAGCACCGCGAGCCAGTAGAAGGACTCGCGGCCGGCGGTGTCGATGTGCTGGATGGCCAGGATCCGCTCGCGCCGGTACCAGACCACGAACACGACCGCGAGGACGATCGCGAGGACAGCGGTGGTGGTCTCCGGCGGGACGCCCATGTCGTCGGTGAGGTTGTCGCTGATCAGTGTGCCGACGACGCTGATCAGCGTCACGGTGGGCCAGTACACGCCCGCCCGGTAGGCACTCGTGCGGAACTGGCCCACCAGCACGACGGCCAGCAGGGCGCTCATCAGCACCGAGACGCCGGTCAGCCCCAGACCCGCCTTCTCGTCGAGCAGGTCGGCCGCGGTCCCGCCGACCGTCGTGCACAGGATCTTGATGATCCAGAAGTGAAGGGTGGGCTCGGGCACCTTGTTCCGGCGCGGGCGATGACCCAGAGGGGCTGTCCGGGCAGCCTCAGGAACCACCTGGCCCTCAGACGTTTCATAGGTCATACCGCCCGACCATGGCACCGCAATCCTGAACATATCCTGACTGCCGCCGCGCATCGCCCGCCTCGCCACCGCCGTGCGAGCAGCATGGCGCCATGCACACGCACGCACTCCGTCTTCTCATAGCGGCCTTCCGTCCCGCCCCTGCCCCCGCGACGGAAGAAGACCGCCTTGCACGCCACGACCACCGTCTCCGCGCCGGCTGACCGCGCGACCGTCTGGCTGCGGCGCCGCCTGGGCCGAGCCGTCGTCCTGTCCTACGCCGGCGCCCTGCTCCTGCCGGCCCCAGGCCTGTGGTTGCGCCACACCCACGCCCTGCCGCTCGGGCCGCTGCTCCGCCTGCCCCTGTCCACCGCGCCGTGCCTGCTGTGGCTGGTGCTGTTCTCGGCCGGGCTCCAGGTGCCCGTCCGTGAGCTGGGCCGCGTGCTGCGCCGCCCGAGCGCACTGCTCGCGGGGCTCGTTCTGCACCTGGCCATCCCGCTGCTGGTCATCCCGCTGGTCGCGTGCCTGCTGCACACCTCGCCCGACTCCGACGGCGGCAGCGGCCTGGTCACCGCGATGATCCTGGTCGTCGCCATGCCCGTCGCGGCCGGTGCGACCGTGTGGACCGGCAAAGGCGACGGGGACCAGCCCACGATGGTGGGCCTGGTGCTCGCCTCCACGCTTCTCAGCCCGCTCACCACGCCTGTGCTGGTCCGGCTCCTGTCCCCGCTGCTCAGCGACGGCTACGCCGACTCGCTCGCAGCGAACGATCACCTCACAGGCGGCGGCTTCGCTTTCGCCGGCGTGGTGCTGCCCTGCGCGGCGGGCGTGCTGGTCCGGTTCGCCCTGCCCTCGTCCTGGCCCGGGCAGGTGTCGGGAGTCGTCGTACCCGTGGCCCTGGTCGGCTCGCTCGTCCTGACGTACGTCAACGCCAGCGGCGCCCTCGGTTCCTTCGTCGCCCGGCCACGCCCCCTGCTGCTGGGTGCCGCGCTGGTCGTGGCGGCACTGGTCTGCCAGCTGTCGTTCGTGCTCGGCCGGTGCGCGGCACGGCTGCTGCGGCTGGACCCGCCCGCCGCCTCGTCCCTCACCCTCGCCTGCGGCATGAACAACAGCAGCGCGAGCGCGGTATTGATCACGGCCGCGCTCCCGGACAAACCGCATCTGCTGCTTCCGGTCCTCGCCTACGGTCTGCTGCAGAAGACGGCCGCCAACCGGGTCGTACGGGCCCGCCCTCGAAGGGCGTAGCGACCGACGCTCGGCCGACGACCGCGCTGAGGCCAACGTACTCCGAACCGCCCGTTCCACCCCCGGAGCGACCGGTCGTCGCGCGCGGCGGCGACCGGCGAGGAGCCTCGGATCATGTGCCGGTGGCAGAAGTGGCGGCCGGGATACGGGCGGAGGTGATCGTCATCGGCGTGCCGGTGACGACGATGAGATAGGTGCCCGGACCGTGGCCGCCGGGCATCGCGTGGAACCCTCCCCCGGGTTCCACGCGATAGTCGGCGGAGGTGTGCGGGGCCAGGACGGCAGGACCCGAGGCGATCGTCCACCAGCCGGAGGCGCCCTGACCGGTACGGCTCGCGAAGTGCGGCTCAAGCGCCGTGCCCGTGGTGTTCACGGCCCGGACGTCGATGGTGGTGACACCGACCCGCGACCCGTGCTTGGCGAAGTGCGGTGTGAGGCTCATGCGCAGCGGCGGCGGGCTCGCGGCGGCGATCACGACGCACACGAGGGCGGGGGCGAGCAGCCCGGCCGCCACGACGGCCTTGGCGCGGCGGCCGGTGAGGCGGGGCAACAGGGGCAGGCGGGGCAGGAGCCGGGCCGGCCGAGGCTGCCAGGCGGTGGCGAACGCGGCGGCCGGGACGGTGGCGGCGGCCGCCAGCCACAGCGGGGTCATCATCAGGAAGTAGCCGTCCTGGGAGCGCGTGGCCAGGTAGAACGCGATCCAGGGCAGGACGGTGAGGGCCGGGCCCAGCCGCCGGACGAACAGCAGCGTGGCCGCGAGCAGGCCGAGCAGCAGCAGCTGGCTGCCGTAGGAGTAGTAGTCGAGGCGGCTGCTGCCGTCGGTGAAGTAGTAGGAGATACCCATCACGCCCTGACCGTGCAGGATCGCCTTCTGCTCCATGGGCAGCAGGATTCCGTTCAACCAGGCCGGGAAGTCCTGTACGGCGAAGTACGCGTTGGCCGCGGACCAGGTGAGGGCGGCGGTGGCCGTGTAGCGGGCGGTGACCGCCAGGGCGCGCCGGGGGCCGAGTTCGCCGCGCCGGACGGCGTACAGGCCGATCAGCAGGAACGGGGCGAGGAACCAGGCGAGTTGCTGGGCGGCGCAGGCGGCGCCCAGCAAGGCCGCCCGCAGTACGCCCCCTGGTCCGAGGTGGCCGCCCTCGCCCGTGCTGGGCCAACGGACCACGACGGGGATGAGCAGGGCGAGGGCCGTGATGGCCGGATAGCCGGAGTAGGCGTAGTGGGGCAGGAGGCCGAAACCGAGGCAGACGGCCGTGGCCGCGGACCGCCAGGGCGCCGGCAGCAGGAACCACAGCAGGACCGAGGAGGCCAGGAGCGCGGCGGTGGGGACCAGGGTGGCGGCTGCCGTCGAGTGGACGACGGCATGCACCGGTGCGGCGAGCAGGGCGGTCAGCGGCGGGTAGCCGTATGTGTAGTCGGCGCCGCCGGACATGGTCTTGGTGACCAGGACGCCGTGGTCGGCGAACAACCAGGGCCACGACTGACCGTAGACCGGGCGCCCGTGCAATATCTCGTTCGCGGCCTGGGCGGTCAGCACGCCTTCGTCGGTGCCGGCGTGGTCGAGGAGATAGCCGCAGATCACCAGCGCGACGGCGGTGACCAGTACGGCCGCGTCGACCCGGATCAGCGCCCTGCGGGTGCGTACGAGAAGGCTGAGAACCGCACAGCCGAGGATCGCGGCGTAGCAGACGGAGATGACGGCGGCGACCGGGGGGCTCGACTCCATCGCGGCGGTCCAGGCGGCGCGCGTGCCGATGAACAGGCTGATCGTGGCCACCAGGGTCATGCCCCGGTGCCACTGCTGGGGCCCGGCGTCCGGGATGCCGAGGGCCGGGGCCGGGGGCGGTGCCGCCGGGTGCGTCGCGGTACGACCGCGGGACTGGACGCCCATTCCGGCACGATGGGTGTCAGTCAAGAACTGCCTCCTCCGTCTCGCCTCCGCTGGGCGGCAACCACATGGGGCCGGCCGCCCGGGAGCCATCTGCTACATCACGTAGAGGGAGACTGGGGCGGCGGGGTTCCGCCGAGCCGGAGGTTCATCCGACCGCCCCGGCACGGGAGACAGGCATCCGCCGTTCAGGGCAGGGACGAATCGACGCCCCTGTCCGATCATCTACAGTTCACCTGAGGTCTACAAGGATGTAGTCGGTAAGCGCTTTGCGTGAAAACGCCCGCCGATACCGGCGGTACCGCCGGTATCGCTTCACGGCGGGAGGATCCGGCAGGCTCGAGCGGCCGCGCGAGACGGCGCCCGTCGCCCGTCGCCCGGTCAGTGCACGGCACGGTACCGGTGCTCGGGGCGTCCGGTGGCTCCGTAGCGCAGTTCGAGCCGGACCATGCCCTCCTTGACCAGGTAGGAGAGATAGCGCTGCGCCGTCGCACGGGAGACGCCGGTGCGTTCGGCGGTCTCCGCGGCCGACAGGGCGTCCTGTGCGGTGCGCAGGGACTGGTGCAGCAGGGCGAGCGTGGGCGCGGAGTGGCCCTTGGCGGGGACGCGGGGCACGGCCGGCGGGCGGGCGGCGCTGAACAGGGCGTCCACATCGGCCTGTTCGGTCTCGGGGACCGTGCCCAGGGCGTCCATGCGGTGCTGGAGTTCGCGGTAGGCGGTGAGTCGCTCGGCGAGGTCGGGTGCGCCGAAGGGCTTGACCAGGTAGCCGACGGCGCCGAGTTTCATCGCGATCCGCACCGAGGTGATGTCCCGGTCGGCGGTGATCATGAGGGCGTCGGGGCGGTCGCCGCCCTCGTCTCCGCTCAGTCGGCGCAGCACGTCGAGTCCGCTGCCGTCCGGCAGGAAGATGTCGAGCAGCAGCAGGTCCGGGTGGAGGGCGCGTACCGCGTCGAGCGCCGCGTCCACGGTCGCCGCCTGGCCGACCACCTCGAAGCCCTTTACACGGGACGCGTAGTCGCAGTGGATGCGGCTGACCCGGAAGTCGTCGTCCACCACCAGGGTCCGGATCACCAGCGGTCACCTCCTGCGATGCCGTCCGGCGCGCCGACCGGAACCGGCGGAGCCGTCGTGAACAGGGCGCCCTGCGGGGCCGGGACGGTGTCGGGCACGGGCAACGTCAGGGTGAAGACCGCACTCGGCCCCTCGCTGACCGTGATCGTGCCGCCGTGCCGCTGCACCAACCGGTGGACGAGAGCGAGTCCGAGGCCGCGCCGCGCGGTACCCCGGTCCGGGCGGGTCGACCAGCCGTCCTCGAAGATCGACTCGGTGGCGCCCGGCGGGATGCCCGGCCCGGTGTCGGCCACCTCCACCCGCACCACGTCGACGGCCTCGATCAACGACAGCCGCACCTCCGGACCGCCCGGCCGCGCCGGTCCGGTCGCGGACGCGTCGATCGCGTTGTCCAGCAGGTTGCCGACGATGGTCAGCAGCCGGCGCAGATGCGGCGGGTCCTCGCCGAGAGCGGAGTCGTCACTGAGGACGATCCGCACCCCGCGTTCCGCGGCCACCGTGATCTTGGCGACGATCAGTCCCACGAGCAGCGGGTTGCCGATCCGCTCCCGTACGGATTCGGTCAGCGCCTGCTCGGCGCCGGCCGTCTCGACGGCGAACTCGTACGCGGCTTCGTGATCGCCGATGTCCAGCAGCCCGGCCATCGTGTGCATCCGGTTGGTGAACTCGTGCTGCTGGGCGCGCAGCGCGTCGGTGAGCCCGCGCACCGCGTCCAGTTCGCGCAGCAGCCCGATGAGCTCGGTGCGGTCGCGCACGGTGACCACCGCGCCCAGTTCACGGCCGTGCAGGGCCACCGGCATCCGGTTGACGACCAGGCAGTGGTCGTCGGTGAGCACGCTGATGTCGCTGCCCGTCACGGTGCCGTCCAGGGCACGGCGCAGCCGCCCGTCCGGCAGTACCTCCGCCAGCGTGCTGCCGAGCGCGGTGCCGAGGCCGAGCAGGTCGCGGGCCTCGTCGTTGACCACCGTGATCCTGCCGTCGGGGTCGAAGGCGACGACTCCTTCACGGATGCCGTGCAGCATCGCCTCCCGGTCCTGCAGCAACCCGGCGATCTCCTCCAGTTCCAGTCCGAACGTCGTCCGCTTGAGCCGCCTGGCCAGCAGGAACGCGGCCGCCGAGCCGAGCGCGACGGCGATGGCGCTGTACAGACCGAAGGTCGGCAGCTCGCGCCACAGCTCGCCCAGCACATAGTGCTCGGGAATGCCCGCGGACACCTCGCCGACCAGCTTGCCGGTGGGTCCGCGCAACGGAGCCTTGCCGTTGGCGGAACGCCCGGTCGCGCCCTGGTCGGTACCGACCTGGGGCCTGCCGTCCAGCACCACGATCGGATCGCCCGTCGGTTCGCCGATCAGCGTGGGGTCGGGGTGGGAGTGGCGGATGCCGCGCAGGTCGAGTACGACCACGTACGACGCCCCGGACGCCTTGCGGATCCGTTCGGCCACGGTCTGCACCACGTGCCCGCCTCCCCCGTACTGCATGGCCTGCCGGATCTGCGGGTCGGCGGCCGTGGTCTGCGCGATGTCGAGCGCCCGCTGCTCGTAGGCACGGTCGATCTCGCCCCGCTGCGCGAAGGCGAACAGCACGAAACCGATCAGCCCGGTCAGCGCCAGGATGACCAGCTGGTTGGCCAGAATCCGCGCGGAGAGCCTCCCCTTCCCGCCACGGCCGGGGATCGGGATACGGATGGGTTTCACAGGTGTCGCTGCCTGCCGTACGGGCCGGGCCCGGCCCCTGCGCCGTACCCGTGGTGGCGTGATTGTGCCCCCGCTGTCTGCCTTCTGCCCACCCCCGTCTCGCTGAGCAGAACGAGCAGAACCCGGGCTAACACGGCTAACGCGGGATACGGATGAAACAGCGACGTAACACCCGGTGGCCCCTAGCGTCTGCCTTCCTCGACCTCCGAGGTCAGGAAGGAGACAGCCTCAGATGGCTTCACGCAACGATGCCGCGGTGCGCCCGGCCGCCGAGCAGGACGGCCGGGACAGCGCGCGAGTCGAGATTTCCGGGCTCACCAAACGATTTCTGACCCCCGCGGGTGAGGTGTTCACGGCACTGCAGGACGTGTCGTTCACCGTGGAGCCCGGCCAGTTCTGCGCGGTGGTGGGCCCGACGGGCTGCGGCAAGTCGACGACGCTGGGCATGGTGTCCGGACTCGACCGGCCCAGCGAGGGATCGGTCAAGGTCGGCGGCCGTGAGGTGAACGGTGTCACCGACGGCGTCAGCTTCATGTTCCAGGCCGACGCGCTGCTGCCCTGGAAGACCGTCCTCGGCAATGTGCTGATGGGCCCCGTCTTCCGCGGGGTGCCCAAACAGCAGGCCCAGGCCTCGGCGCGCGACTGGCTGCGCCGGGTGGGCCTCACGGGGTTCGAGGACCGCTACCCGCACCAGCTCTCCGGCGGTATGCGCAAGCGCGTGGCGATGGCCGCGGCGCTGATCAACGAACCCCGGATCCTGATCATGGACGAGCCGTTCGGCGCCCTGGACGTGCAGACCAAGGCGATCATGTCGACCGAGCTGCTCGGTCTGTGGGAGCAGATCCGGCCGTCGGTCATCTTCATCACCCACGACCTCGACGAGGCCGTGGCGCTCGCCGACCGGGTCGTCGTCATGACGTCCAGTCCCGGGTCGGTCAAGGCGGTCTTCGACATCGATCTGCCGCGGCCGCGCGGCTCGGTCCAGGAGATCCGCTTCCAGCCCCGCTTCATCGAACTTCAGCACCAGATCTGGGACTCGCTGCGCGAGGAGGTGGAGCGCGCCTACGCACGCACCGCAGGAGGTACGGCATGAGCACGGCGTCCGCAGTTTCCCCCGCTCCCGTCGAGGGCAGCGCACAGCTTTCGGCCACGGCCGCCGCCAAACGCGCGCGCCGGCGCCGCATCGGCCTGGTGTGGGCGGGCCGCATCGGCCTCGCGGTCATCGTGATCGGCGGCTGGCAGGCGTTCACCACCTGGGGGATCGTCGACCCGTTCTTCTTCGGGCAGCCCTCCGGCATCGCCAGACGACTGGTCGACCTGTTCCAGCACGGCACCGAGTTCGGATCCTTCTACGCGAACATCTGGACGACGATCCAGGAGGCACTCGTCGGCTTCGCCCTCGGGGCCGTCACCGGCGTGATCTTCGGTGTGGCGCTGGGCCAGAGCCGCTTCCTCGCCGACGTCCTCGGCCCCTACATCAAGATGGTCAACGCGATCCCGCGGATCGTGCTCGGCTCGATCTTCATCGTCGCGTTCGGCATCGGCGTGCTGCCGAAGATCCTGCTCGCCGCGGTACTGGTGTTCTTCATCGTCTTCTTCAACGCCTTCCAGGGCGTGCGCGAGGTCGACCGCAACATCCTCGCCAACGCCAAGGTGCTCGGCGCCTCCCAACTGCAGATCATCCGGCACGTCACCGTGCCCTCCGCGCTCACCTGGATCATCGCCAGCCTGCACAGCGCCTTCGGCTTCGCGATCGTCGGTGCCCTGGTCGGCGAGGTGCTCGGCGCGCAGAGCGGCCTCGGCCTGGTCATCAAGACCGCGCAGAACAACTTCGACCCCAACGGCGTGTTCGCCACGATGCTCGTCATCTCGGTCATCGTGCTCGGCGCCGAGTGGGTGATCGGCAAGCTCGAACACAGGCTGCTGTCCTGGCGGCCGCCGGCCCCCTCCGAGGCGTCGAACGCCCTCTGACGCCGCCCCCTTCTCCCCCTCACCCATCCCCTGTTGCACCCAGAAAAGGAATGTGGCCAGCCATGTCCAGACGACCCGTCGCAGTCGCCGCGTCCGTCCTCACCGTTCTCGCCCTCGGCGCGGTCAGCGCCTGTTCCAGCGGTTCCAGCAGCACCACCGCGAGCAGCGGCTCCGGCGGCACGCCGACCGTGAAGCTCATGGTCGGCGGCATCGACAAGCAGATCTACCTGCCCTACCAGCTCGCCCAGAACCTCGGCTTCTACAAGAAGTACGGCGTGAACGTCCAGCTCAGCACCGAGCAGGACGGCGGTGTCGGCGCCGAGGACGCCATGGCCTCGGGCCAGGTCGACATGGCGGGTGCCTGGTACAACCACACGATCGAGTTCCAGGCCAAGGGCAAGGCGGTCGAGGACGTCGTCCAGCTGTCCGGCGCGCCGGGCGAGCGGGAGATGTGCACCAAGAAGTCGGGCGTCGCCTCGGGCGCCGACTTCAAGGGCAAGACGCTCGGCGTCACCGACCTGGGTTCGGGCACCGACACGCTCACCCAGTTCCTGGCCGCCAAGAAGGGCGTCAAGACCGCCCAGTTCCACCGGATCGGCGTCGGCGCGGGCTCCACGGCCATCGCCGCCCTGCAGAACGGCAAGGTCGACTGCGTGATGACGACGCAGCCGACGGTCGCCGCGATCGAGAAGAAGGGCGTCGGCGCCTCCGCGATCGACCTGGCCACCACGCAGGGCGCCACGGCGGCCATGGGCGGCGCCTTCCCCGCGGCCAGCGTGCTCGCCCAGACCGACTGGGTGAACTCCCACAAGGACACGGTGCAGAAGGTCGTCGACGCACTCGTCGCCACCATGCACTGGATCAACACGCACAGCGCGGCCGACATCGCGAACAAGCTGCCGGCGTCGTTCGTGTCGAACCAGCTGGTGACCAAGGCCGACTACATCACCGCCCTGACCGAGGACAAGGGCCAGTTCCTCCCCGACGGCATCATGCCCGCCGGCGGCCCGAAGACCTCCCTGGCCACGGAGCAGCTGGTCGGCAACGTGAAGGGCTCGGTGGACCTCGGCAAGACGTTCACCAACGACTTCGCCCTCCAGGCCAACAAGACGGAAGGCTTCAAGACCACCACGACCCCGGCAGGACCGACCGGCTGATCCCCGCCCGGCACGGGGCCGCCCGGGTGACAGTCACCCGGGCGGCCCCGCGCCACGCACCGGGTTCGCCGGCCGGCCGCTCTTCGGTGTACGCGGTCTGTCTCACCCAGGTGCCTCAGCCGCTTGCGTCTCGTCCGGTCCGACGGGCAGGAGCAGGGTGAACGTGGCCGGGTGCCGGCTGGTCAGCGAGAGCCTGCCGCCGAGCGAGAAGACCAGGTCACGGGCGAGGGCCAGGCCGATGCCCGTTCCCTCGCCGTCGCCGGTGCGCCCGCGGTCGAAGAGCCCGGACGCCGAGCCTGTCACGGTCCCCTCGTCGCTCACGTCGAAGGCGAGGGCGTCCTCCAGGTCGCGCACCGCCACGCGGACCGTGCCGCGCCCGTGCACCCGGGCGTTGTCCAGCAGGATGCCGAGCACCTCCGAGACGGACGCGCCCGGAACGCGGACGTCGGCCGGTGCGTCCTGGGTGGCGCACTCCAGGCGTCTGCCGTCCTGGGCGAAGAGGCCGTGCCACCGTTCTTCCGTCTCCCGCAGCAACTGTCGTACGGCGATCGTCCCGGCGGTGGGACGAGCCGTCTCTCTGGAGCGCGACAGGCGCAGCACCTCCTCCACCGTGTGGTGCAGGCGCTGCGTGGTGGCCAGTGCCTCGGCCAGCACGGGCCGCAGCCGGGCGTCGTCGTCCTGGGCGAGGCCCGCTTCCAGGGCGAGTTGCAGACCGGTTAGCGGGGTGCGCAGCTGGTGGGAGGCGTTGGCGGTGAAGTCACGTTCGTGGCGCAGGAGTTCTGAGAGGGTGTGCAGCATTTCGTTGTGGGTGCGGGCGACCTGGTCGATCTCGGCGACGCTGCTCGGGGCGGCCCGTGCGTTCAGGTCGCCCTCGGTCACCGCTCGGCAGTGCCGGGAGAGGTCCTCCAGCGGCGCGGTCAGCGCCCGGGCCTGACGGCGGGCGACGAGGACGGCGACGGCCAGCGCGAGCACGGCCACACCGAGCAGCAGTGTCCAGGCGGCGGCGACCCGGTTGCGTACGGCCGCGGCGGGGGACGAGGCCCGTACGACACCGATCACCTTCTCGGCATGCGCGACGGGTACGGCCACCACCAGGTCGGCGCCCGCCCGGTGCCGTACCACCTCACCGCCGAGGGCCTGCCGGACCGGAGTGTCGCCGGGCCGTGGGCCGCTGCCCGCGCGCAGTCGCAATCGAGGGTCGTACAGGCCGAGGCGCCCGCCGGCCGGAGGCGCGGGCAGTTCCACCGGGTCGCCGGTCACGAAGTCGGGGCTCACGCGTACGGCCCCGGCCAGGGCCGCCCGTTCCAGGTTGTCGCGCTGGTCGGCGTACAGGGACGATCTGATCGCCAGGGCCAGCGGGACGGCGAGGAGGACGACGGCGACCAGAGCGGCGGTCAGGGCGACTCGCACCACGCGCTGTCTCATGCCCTCATCATGCGGGCCGTTCACCAGGGCGGATGCGCCGCGCCACACGGTTTTGCCGTCGTCTAACCAGCGGCGGGCGGGGCGTTAACCGGCCGCTTCCTAGCCTCGGTGCCATGACCGTCCGGTCCGAGGACTCCTCTGGAGGGCAGTGGCCATGGCAGCACACCCAAGGACGTACGCGGCCGTCGGGCTGACGCTGGTGGCGGCGGTGACGGCCGGCTGTTCCGGTTCCGGGTCGCACGCCGGATCAGGTGGCCCCGCGTCCGGCTCGTCCACCGTCAGCGGGCAGAACAAGCCGGCGCCCACCGAGTCCAACCCGCCCGGTGACATCCCCGACAACCAGGTGTACGTCTCCTACCAACCGACCGGCGGTTCCTTCACCGGCTTCACCCTGAAGGTGCCCGAGGGCTGGGCCCGCACGAGCCAGGGCGGCACCACCGCGTTCACCGACAAGCTCAACACCGTGAAGATCACCGCGGTTTCCGCCTCCGGCGCGCCCACGGCCGGCTCGGTCGCCAACGCGGTCGTACCCCGACTCCGTTCCCAGGTACCGAAGTTCTCTTCACCCAGGGTGAGTGAGGTGACCCGGCACGCCGGCCGGGTGGTCCTGCTGACCTATCAGGGCGACTCGGCGAAGGACCCGGTCACCGGCAAGGTGGTGCGGGACGCTTTCGAGCGCTACGCGTTCTACCGCGCGGGGCACGAGGTGGACCTGACCCTGTCGGGGCCGGTCAAGGCCGACAACGTCGACCCGTGGCGCATCGTCAGCGACTCCTTCGCCTGGCGGTGAGCGCCATGTCCGACGGCACACAGGGCGCCGGCGGCGCCGACGATGTCCTCACGGCCCGCGAGCTGTACCGCTTCTACCGGGCCGGCGAGGAGGAGACACTCGCACTGCGCGGGGTGTCGCTGAGGGTGCGGCGCGGCGAGACGGTCGCGGTCGTGGGCCCGTCCGGGGCCGGCAAGTCGACCCTGCTGGCGTGCCTGGCCGGACTCGACGAGCCCTCCGGCGGCGAGGTCCACGTCGACGGCGTGCGGATCAGCCACCGGCCCGAGACCGAGCGGGCCCGGCTGCGGGCCCGGCACATCGGCGTCCTGCTGCAGACCCGCAACCTGCTGCCGCACCTGAGCGTGCGCGAAAACGTCCGCCTGCCGCAGCGGGCACTGGGCCGTCGGGCTCCCGTCCCGGCCGGGGAACTCCTGGCCCGGGTGGGGCTGGCCGGCCGGGCGCACGCGCTGCCGCGTCAACTGTCCGGCGGAGAGCTGGCGCGGGCCGGACTCGCCGTCGCGCTGGCCAACGCGCCGGCCGTCCTGCTCGCCGACGAACCGACCGGTGAACTGGACGGCGAGACCGAGCAGTTGGTCCTTTCGATGGTGCGGGAGCGGGCCGCGGAGGGGTGCGCGGTACTGATCGTCACGCACAGCCGGGAAGCCGTCCGTATCGCGGACCGGGTGATCACCCTGACGGACGGCAAGGCCACCGACGCACGGCGGCAGAACCGCGAGGAGGCGCCCGATGCCGTCGGATGAGGTACTTGTCAGCTGCGCGGACGCGGCGCTGACCTTCGGCCGGGGATCTCAGGCGGTCGTGGCCGTGCACGGGGCCGACCTGGTCGTCAGGGCCGGGGACCGGCTCTCGGTCGTCGGCCCCTCGGGATCGGGCAAGAGCTCACTGCTGCACCTGCTCGCCGGGCTCGAACAGCCCACCAGCGGCACCGTCACCCGGGCCGCCTCGCTCGGGCCGTACGACATCGGCCTGGTGTTCCAGGGCGACAGCCTGATCCCCGCCCTGAACGTGGCGGAGAACACCGCTCTGCCCCTGGTCCTCGCCGATCGTCCGGAGGGCGAGGCGCGACTGTGCGCGCTCGCGGCACTCGCCCTCGTGGACGCCGCCGACCTGGCCGACCGGCTCCCCGAGGAGATCTCCGGCGGCCAGGCCCAGCGAGTGGCCGCCGCCCGGGTCCTGGCCCAGGCGCCACGCCTGATCCTTGCCGACGAGCCCACCGGCCGCCTCGACCACGCCACCGGCACCCGTGTCCTGGACGCCCTGCTGACGGCCGCCGACCACACCGGCGCGGCCCTCGTCGTCACGACCCACGACCCCGCCGTCGCCGCCCGGCTCACCGTCCGCCGCAGCATGCGCGACGGGCGGCTGCTCGCCCCCGAGGAGGTTCCGTGACCACCGCCCGGGCGCGGGGACTGCCCCGGCACCGCACCGGAACCCAGTCGGCCACCGAGGAGATGCCATGATCACCGCCTGGGCCCATGGACTGGCCCGCCACCGCACCGGACGGCTCCTGGCCGCCCTGACCGGCATCGCGCTCGCGGTCGCCCTGGTCGCCGCACTCGGCTCCTTCCTGACCGCGTCGAAGGCGACCATGACGCAGCGTGCCGTGCGCTCGGTCGCCGTGGACTGGCAGGTCCAGGTGCAGCCCGGCGCCGACCCGAACTCCGTTCTGTCCCTGGTGCGCGCCGCCGGCGGCACCCGTGCCGCGCTGCCGGTCGGCTACGCCCGCACCGACGGCTTCACGGCCCGCGTGCAGGGAAGCACCCAGGCCACCGGCCCCGGCATGGCCCTCGGCCTGCCCGACGGCTACCGCGCCCGCTTCCCCGACGCCGTCCGCACGCTCTCCGGCTCGTCCACCGGTGTCCTGCTGGCCCAGCAGACCGCCTCCAACCTGCACGCGGCCCCCGGCGACACCATCGGCATCCGGTTGCCCGGTGCGGGTCTGCGCCAGGTGCGGGTGGACGGTGTGGTCGACCTGCCGCAGGCCGACTCCCTCTTCCAGACCGTCGGCGCCCCCAGCCAGTCCCAGCCGACCGCGCCCCCGGACAACGTCGTCCTGCTGCCCGCCGCCCGCTTCGCCGCTCTCACCCGCGGCGCCACCGGTGTCACCACCCAGATCCACACCGCTCGCGACACCACCCGGCTGCCCTCCGACCCGGCCTCCGCGTTCTCCGCGGTCACCGGCGCCGCCCACCACCTCGAAGCCCGCTCCGCGGGCACGGCCCTGGTCGGCAACAACGTCGGCGCGGCACTCGACTCGGCCCGCCAGGACGCCCTGTACGCCCAGATCCTCTTCCTCTTCCTCGGTGTGCCGGGCGCGGTGCTGGCCGCCGCGCTGACGGCGGCGGTCGCCTCGGCCGGCGGTGAACGGCGCCGCCAGGAACAGGGGCTGCTGCGGCTGCGTGGCCTGCGGCCCCGTCAGATCACCGGCCTCGCCGGCCTGGAAGCCGCTCTCATCGGCCTCCTCGGCGGCCTGGCGGGACTGGGCATCGCCGCCCTCACCGGCCGGCTCGCCTTCGGCACGGCCTCCTTCGGTGCGAGCGCGGCCACCTGGTCCCTCTGGTACGCCGTCGCCTTCGCACTCGGAGCCGCCGTGGCCGCAGCTGCGGTCCTCGTCCCCGCCCTGCGGGACCTGCGCACGGTCACCGTCGCCGACACCCGCAGACAGGAGGACCTACGACGCACCCGATCGCCCTGGTGGCTGCGCTACGGCATGGACTTCGCCCTCCTGATCTGCTCGTGGCTCGTCTTCCGCGCCTCCTCCGGCAACCAGTACGCACTCGTCCTCGCGCCCGAGGGCGTCCCCAGCATCTCCGTGTCCTACTGGGCCTTCCTCGGCCCCGCCCTGCTGTGGATCGGGGCGGCCCTGCTGCTGTGGCGCCTGACCCTGCTCGCCCTCACCCACGGCCGTCCCGGCCTGGCCCGGCTGGTCCGGCCGCTGACCGCGACCCTGGCCGGCACCACCGCCGCCGTCCTGGCCCGGCGCAGTCGCCCGTTCGCCCGGTCGGTGGTCCTGCTCGCCCTCGCCGTCTCCTTCGCGATCTCCACCGCCGTCTTCAACGCCACCTACCACCAGCAGGCCGAGGTCGACGCCCGGCTGACCAACGGCGCCGACGTCACCGTCACCGAACCACCCGGCGCCCGAGTCCCGCCCGCTGCCGGGGCCGCGCTGAAGATCTCCGGCGTACGGCACGCCGAACCCCTCCAGCACCGCTTCGCCTACGTCGGCTCCGACCTGCAGGACCTCTACGGCGTCCGGCCGGACACGGTCGCCGACGCCACCTCGCTCCAGGACGCCTACTTCGCGGGCGGCACCGCCGACCAGCTGATGCGGCGCCTCGCCCAGCGCCCGGACAACCTCCTCGTCAGCGTCGAGACCGTGAACGACTTCCAGCTCTCCCCCGGCGACACCGTCAACCTGCGCATCCAGGACGCCCGCACCAAGTCCCTGCGCACGGTCCCCTTCCACTACGCCGGTATCGCCAAGGAGTTCCCCACCGCCCCCAAGGACAGCTTCTTCGTCGCCAACGCCTCCTACATCGCCAAGGCCACCGGCGACGACTCGGTGGGCGCCTTCCTCCTCGACACCGGTGGCACGAACCAGCAGCGGATCGCCGCCCACCTGCGCACGCAGCTCGGTACCGGGGCCACCGTCACCGACCTCACCCAGACCCGCGGCACCGTGGGCACCAGCCTGACCTCCGTCGACCTGGCCGGCCTCACCCGCATCGAGCTGGCCTTCGCCGTCCTGCTCGCCGCCGGGGCCGGCGGCCTGGTCCTCGCCCTCGGACTCGCCGAACGGCGCCGCACGTTCGCCATCGCCACGGTCCTCGGCGCGCAACCACGCCACCTGCGCGGCATGGTCCTCTCCGAGGCCCTGCTGCTGGCCGTCGGCGGTCTGGCCGGAGGCGCCCTCATCGGCTGGGTCCTGTCGGAGATGCTGGTCAAGGTCCTGACCGGCGTCTTCGATCCACCACCCGCGACCCTGTCGATCCCCGGTGCCTACCTGGCACTCACAGGGGCCGCCGCCGTCGCCGCCCTCCTGGCCGCGGCCCTCAACGGCATCCGCGGCAGCCACCGCCCCGCCGTGGAGGAGCTCCGCGACCTGTGAACCCGGCGTGCACCGACGACAAGCCCCGCGCCCCGGCAGCTCCTAGGCTGTCGACCATGCGCATGCCCGCCGCACCGGACCGCAGCCGACTGCGCGTCCTGGTCGTCGAGGACGACGACACCATCGGCCGCCACCTGGAGACCGGCCTGCGGGGCCACGACTACGCCCCGACGTGGTGCCGCACCGGAGCGGGCGCACTGGCGGAGGCCGGACGGGCACCGTACGAGGTACTGCTGCTGGACCTGGGGCTGCCGGACATGGACGGCCTGGACGTCGCCCGGCAGCTGCGCGCCCGCCTCCCCGAGCTGCTGATCGTCGTACTGACGGCACGGACCGACGACATCGACATCATCGCCGGGCTGGACGCCGGGGCCGACGACTATCTGGTCAAGCCGTTCAGTCTGACCGTGCTGCTCGCCCGGCTGCGGGCTCATCTCAGGCGGCACGCGGTGGCCGCGCCGGTCCGGGATCCGGTGCGGCTGGGCGATCTGGTCGTCGACGTAACGGCCCGGCGCTGTGCCCTGCTCGGCGTCGAAGTCCGGCTGCGGGCCAAGGAGTTCGACCTGCTCGCGGTGCTCGCCGAGCGGGCCGGCGAGGCGGTCTCGCGCGAGACACTGATGGCCGAGGTGTGGGACGAGAACTGGTTCGGCTCCACCAAGACCCTCGACGTGACCTTGGCGGGCCTGCGCCGCAGGCTGACCGAGGCGGCACAGGCGGACGGACGGCAGGCCCGGCTGCCCCGGATCACCACGTTGCGGGGGCACGGGTACCGGCTGGAACGGCAGTCGGATCCACCGGACTGACCGGATCGAGAAGATGCGAGGACGCCCCCGGTACGGCGAGCACCTTGCCGGTTCACAAGGCCGAGCGGCGGGCCAGCAGCGCCAGGACCAACAACCCGGGGGCCATCGGCAGCCACCCGGTCAGCAGGCGGTAGCCGAGGACCGTCGAGACCGCCGCCGGTCCCGGCGCTCCGGCCGCCGTGAGCGCGAGGGCGAGCGCGGCGTCCAGCGACCCCAGCCCGCCCGGTGTCGGCAGCAGCGCTGCCGCGCCGCTGGCGACCAGGTAGGCCATGACCACACGGCTCGCGGGAAGGCCGAGGCCGATGGCATGGACCATGGCGACGACCACAGCGGCATGCAGCAGAGCGAACGCGACCGACCCGCCCCACAGCGCGCAGGCCCGCGCCCGGGACCGGTGCACGTCCCGCACGTCGACGAAGGCTCGGCTCACCTCTCGTCTGAGGCGGCCGCTGACCGCGACCACCAGGGCTACGGCTCCGGCCGCCGCCGGCAGCAGGACCAGCGCATGCGGGACCCGCGCGGAGAGATGGACCGTGCCGGGCGAGGCGACCAGGAGGGCCACGCCCAGCGCGCACCGGACGATCCCGCCGACGGCCGCCTTCACCGCCAGCGCGGTCGCCGAGCGCCGGGTGGACAGCCCGCACCGCGTCAGGAACCGCAGGTTGACCACCGTCGCTCCGGCCCCGGCCGGAAGGAGGTGGTTGGCGGCGCCGGCCGCGAACTGCGCCGCCACCAGCCGTCCCCTGGGCAGCCGTTCGATCACCGCCCCCTGCTGCGCCACGGCCGCGCACACCCAGGTGGCCACGGCGGCGACGCAGGCGAGCACCAGCCACTCCCTGTCGGCGGCGGCCAGCCGGTCGGTGCCGCTGTCGAGCGTGGCCCGGTGCGCGGCGAGCATCCAGCCGGCGGCGGCGAGCACGATCAGGGTGATTCCCAGCTGGAAGTACAGGCGCCTGCCCATGGCGGTCGGCAGGCTCTCGGTCGCGGTCACGACGGTCACCTCCCCTGCCGTACATCGGGTGCCACGTACGCGCGGAGAACGCCGGCCTGCTCCTCGGTCCAGGCGCGCGCGTACGCGGGCGGACGGCTGCCCGGCGGAACGAGGACGGCGAAGGATGTGCGGTGAGCGGCGTGCGCCAGCTCGGCCAGGGTGGTGCTGGCGTCATGCCCCGTCGTCTGGGCGGAGCCGCAGCCGATATGGAAGGCGACGGGGACAGCGTCGTAACCGCTGAGCAGGCACGGCGTCCGTACACCGAGTCTGCGGAGAGCGGCGGCGGTGCGGGCCCAGTCGGCGCGGGAGGCGGCGGAGCTGTGCACGGTGTGCTCCAGAACGACGTACTGCACGGCCAGGTGACCCGCCAGACCGACCGCCACCAGGCTGACGGCGACGGTGCGCGCGATCCGGCCGGCCGGGGCCGTGACCAGGTGGACGAGGCCGTGGGCCACGGGGAGGGCGAGCAGGGCGTAGGCGGGCAGCAGGAAGCGGGGGGCCGCGTAGCCGATGAGGAACAGGTAGGGAACCGCGGCCGTGGCAGCACAGGCCGACGGCAGCAGGACAGGCAGCGCGCGCCGGGCGCGGACGGCGACCACAGCGCCCAGGACGGCGAGGAGCGGCAGCGCGTACCACCACAGGGTCACCACCGGGCCGGGGGCCGATCCGGTGCAGGGCCGGCACAGGGTACGTCCGCCGAGACTGCGCAACTGGTCGAGTACGGCGAGGTGCCAGCCGAGGCCGCCCTGAATGGCGGAGGCGGCGGACAGGCGCTGCGCGAGGCCGCCGTAGCTCGTATACGCCTCGATCACCCACTCGCCGGCACCCGCCACCAGCCCCGCGACCAGCACGGCGAGAAGACGCGGGCGGCGCACGGAGAGCGCGAGCAGGGGCAGCACGACGTAGACCGCATCCATGGGGCGCATCCAGGCCATCAGCGCGGCGCCCGCGAACACACCCCACCAGGCAGGCCGGTCGCGTGCGTTCGCGCGGGCGCGCAGGAAGCAGCCGACGCAGGCCAGCGCGCCGATGGCGACCCAGTAGTTGGGCATGGCCTGAGGGCCGTAGAACAGCGTCACCCACAGGGAGGCGAACAGGGCGCCGGCCAAGGCCAGGACGTGGGCCCTGAGGTGGCCTCGCCAGACGCGCAGGGTGCAGTAGAGAGCCAGGCCGGAGAGGACGGCCAGGTAGATCCGGAGCAGGACGGTGGAGTCGGACCACGATGCGATCGGGGCGGTGAGGAGTGAGATGCCGCGGGAGCGGGGCGCGCTGAAGTAGGCGGCGGGAACGTGACCGCTGACCTGGCTGACGTAGACGGTCTCGTCCCAGCCGAGACCGAGATCGGGCCGTACGAGGACGAGTTGGGCGAGCGTGAAGGCGGCCGCGACCGCCCCGAGCCATGGTTCGCCCCTCGGACGCCGGGGCCGGACGGACTGTGGCGGGGGGCCGGTGCGAGGGACACCGGTCGTCATGGCGTTCGAGCCGTCGGCCATCTTGCACCTCTCGTCGTCGCACGCCACGGAGCCGGATCCTCTACAGGTCGCAGGAGGACATCCCACACTACGTTTTGTAGGGTTAAAGGCAGGTGAGAAGACGCCTCCTCATGGCCGTTGTGACGCGTCGGATCACGCAGCCTCGCCTCCGCCACCCCCGGCGGACCGCCGGCCGCGGAGAAGGCCCTGTTCCTCTCCCGCTGCCCTGTCTGCTGCGCCTGGACCGTGCACCGTCGCCGCTGATGGTCTTGGCGGGCGCCCTCGCCCCTACTGGCGCCGGGCGCCTCGAGTCCGCGACATCCATGTCGAGTCATAACCGGAACGCATGGTTCCGTGACATCCCTCACAGCGGATCCGCGGCCTAGGCATGCCCGATAGTAGATGCCGCTCTAACGACATATGGGATTTGTCTGACTTGGGGCACCCATGCGTCACGCCTGAATTCACGGCTTTGCGATCGCGAGTCGACTTCTCCCGTTCCGCGCGCACGCAGGGATTCTGACGGGGCGACAGGACTCCGGGGAGACCCCGGAAACCGGACCACCGCTCCCCGCCCCCTTGGCAAGGGCCGTCCTCACCTACGAAGCGAGCTAGTACCGAGGCCCTTTGCGCCCCGTGTGAAGGCTTCCTAAGAATGACGATCCTCAGGACGCCGCCGCAGCTCAGGAGCGGGTTACTCATGGCTAAACATCGTAAGAACACGCAGTACCGGCGGATAGTCGTCGCTGCCGTCGCCGTGGGCAGCGTGGGCATACCGTCCGCCGCCATGGCCTGTACCAACTGGCCCGGCAGCGGCGGACACCGGTCCGACAGCGCCGGGAACAGCGCAGCGAAGGACTCGTGGGACGAGAAGGGCTGGTGGAACGACGCCGGCTGGGGCCGCCCCTGGACCACCGACCAGGCCGGCGAGCCCTCGCGTACGGCGTCGGCGGCGCCGAGCGCCACCAAGACTCCGAGCGCTTCCGCGAACGCCACGAAGGCCCCGAAGGCTTCCGCGAACGCCACGAAGGCCCCGAAGGCTTCCGCGAACGCCACGAAGACTGCTCATCACGCCCCCGCGCGCGCCGGGAAGACCACCGCGTCGCCCAGCCCCCGCCCCCGGATCACCACCACCGCCCCCGCCGCCACCGCTTCCGCGGCCCCCAAGCCGTCGAGCACCCCGAAGGCCACCGCCACGGCGTCCGGGGTCGTCGCTCGCGTCGTGGCACTCGTCAACGCCGAGCGCGGCAAGGTCGGCTGTCAGGCCCTGACCCTGAACACGACCCTGACCAAGGTCGCACAGGCACACAGCGAGGACATGGCGCTGCACCAGAACATGTCGCACTCCGGGTCCGACGGCTCCTCCCCCGGAGACCGGATCACCGCCGCCGGGTACACCTGGAGCGCCTACGGCGAGAACGTGGCCTACGGCTACGCCACTCCCGAGCTGGTCATGGCGGGCTGGATGGCCAGCCCCGGCCACAAGGCCAACATCCTCAACTGCGCGTTCAAGGAGATCGGCGTCGGTCTCGCACAGCCCGGCAGCTACTGGACCCAGGACTTCGCCACCGCCCGTTGAGCGGGTGCCGCCTGCCACGCTGCTCCGAGGTGACTGCCGAACAGGTTGACGACGACCGGGTCGGCGCCGGACGGACAGGTCAGGCGTCGCGCGTGATGTCGTCGATGGCGAGCGCCGCGCGCAGGGTGGTCAGGTCGCCGACGCTGGTGAGGCGGACGCCGAGCAGGCTCTCGATGCGTCTGACGCGCAGGCCGACGGTGTTGGGGTGGATGTAGAGCGCCTCGGCGGTGGCGTTGGTGTTGAGGTCGTGGTCGAGGTAGGTGCGCAGGGTGGTGACCAGGTCGGTGGCGCGGCGGTCCGTGATCTCGGCCAGCTCGGTCGCGATGTCGGTGACGCCGCCGCCTCGCCGGGCGACCCCGATGAACCGGTCGTGGATGGCCGCGTGCTGCCGGAGCAGCTCGTTCAGCGCGCTGAGTTCCCGCACCCGACGGCGGTCGCGCTCCAGCTGTGCGCCGGTCTCCAGGGCGATGCCGGCGTGGCTGGCGAGGATCTGGAGCAGCTCCAGGCCGCCGGGGCCGAGGCGGCGGGGTCGCTGCCGTAGACGTTCATGGTGCCGACGGTCTCGCCCTGGTTGCGCAGCGGGACGGATGCCATCGAGTGGTGGCCGTGCTCCTCGGCGACTTCGGCCCACGGTCCGCAGGAGGGGTCGTGGGAGATGTCCTCGACGATCACCGGTTCGCCTTCGACGAGTGCGAGATCGAGGTGGAGACCGTCCGTCCCGGGCGGACCATCGAGCTGCTCGAAGCGGTGGTACGGATCGCCGGCCGCCCGGTTCTGCGGGCCCGCGCCTGGTTCCTGGCCGCCCTCGACACCACCGCGGTCATGGGCGGCCCCGACGACCGCCTCGCCCCGCCGGAGTCACTCGCCCCGTGGCCTGCGACCGACGTCTGGCCCGGCGGCTACATCAGGTCCGTGCAGATCCGCCCGGTCGCACCACCCCGTCCGGGCCGTGGGTCTCGACTCCGCTGGAGCTGGTCGCCGGTGGGGCGGCCGGACCGCTCGCGTCGTACGTCGCCCTCGTCGACACCGCGAACGGCATCGCCGTCCGTCAGCCGCCCACCGCGTGGATGTTCCCCAACGTCGACCTGACCATCCATCTCCACCGCCAACCGCGCGGCGCCTGGACCGGATTGGACACCAAGGTCACCTTCGGCCCCACCGGCCAGGGCCTGACCAGCACGGTCCTGCACGACGTCGAAGGACCGGTCGGACACGCCTCGCAGATCCTCACGGTCCGCCCGCTGCCGGGAGCGTGACACCTCGCCGAAGCCCGTGGAGCAGCCGTGCCTTGTCACAAGAGGCTGAAAAGCTCAGGGAGGTCAGAAGAGCGCGATCGGCGGCAGCGGCGGGAGGATCGCGTCGAGTTCCGCGAGGTCGTCCGCGCTGAACTCGTACCCGACGGCGGCGTTCTGGGCGATCTGCTCGGGGCGGGTGGCACCGGCGATGACCGAGGCGACGGCGGGCCGGGAGCCTAGCCAGGAGAAGACGGCCCGCACCTCGGTGAGGCCACGCTGCTTGACGAAGTCACCGGAGGCGGCGGGCTGTTGCAGGTCGGCGTTCTCGAAGTCGTCCTGCCGGAAGTGCGTCAGGCGGGCACCCTTCGGGGCCTTGCCGGAGGAGTACTTGCCGGTCAGGAGCCCGCCGGCAAGGGGGTAGTAGGGCAGCGCCCCCAGGCCGAACGCGGTGGCGGCGGGCAGGACTTCGAGCTCGGCACGGCGATCGAGGAGGTTGTAGTGGTTCTGCGCGGCGACGAACCGGGGGGCGTCGCCGGAGTGAGTGAGGTCAGGGATTCGGGCCGCTCACCGCGGCACCGGCCGGCACCGGCCCGTTGAGGCCGAGCCGCTGCCCGAGCCCGACGCCGTGCCGGTAGAGGGCGTTCCCCTCGTCGAGACGGTTCTTCTCCCAGGCGGTCAAGGCCGATTCCAGGGAGGGAAGTTGCTGGAGAGCGGTGAACAAGGTGATGGCGTCGGCGGCCGCCTTCTCCGCGCCGGCCGCCTGGAACAGGCCGGTCACACCGACGCGCTCATGTACCGACCGCCGGTCTCATGCCGCAAGGACCAGCGGTCACTGTGGCCGGCCACAGCAGATTGCTGCCATCATGTGCCGCCACACATGACATCCCGTTGCGCGGCGTGGATTCACACCTGCGGCAGGCTGCGAGGATGGGGGCATGACCGAGATCCGCACACCCCGTCTCCTCCTCCGCAGCTGGCACGACGACGACCTCGTACCGATGGCGGACATCAACGCGGACCCACGGGTCATGCGCTGGGTCGGCGACGGCTCGGTGCACGACCTGGACCGTACGGCCGAGGACATCGAGCGGTGGGAGGAGGAGTGGGACGAGGAGGGCTTCGGACTCTTCGCCGTCGAGCTGCTGGGCTCGGGCGAACTGATCGGCTTCACAGGGCTGTCCGTGCCCGAGTTCCTGCCGGAGGTGATGCCCGCCGTGGCGATCGACTGGCGGCTCGGCTCACAGTTCTGGGGCCAGGGATACGGGTCCGAAGCCGCGCACGCCACACTGGAGTTCGCGCTCCAGGACCGTGGCCTGGAGCGCGTCATCAGCATCAACCGGGTGGGTGACGACGCCTCCGAGAACGTCATCCGCAAGCTCGGCATGGTGCCCGAGCGGGAGACGGCGCATCCGGTGTACGGCTACCCGCTGCGCGTTCACACCATCGATCTCACCGAGTTCCAGGCGTGAACCGGCCGATTCGTCGGTCAGCACCTGCCGGCCCTGGTGGTCCGCCTCACCAGGTGTGAGCCACGTCCACCACGAGATGGTTGGCCGTCTGGAAGACCCGGAACGGCAGCCGGGCGCGGACACCCAGTCCGGCCTGGGTGTAGCCCTCCGAGCCACCTGTGATCTTGAACTCCCGGAAGGTCCGGTACCCGGTGACGTCGACGGACGGGAGCGGCGGGTAGGGCTGTCCGGTCGCCGGGTCGGAGCGCGGGGAGAACAGCGAGATCTCCAGAATGGCTCCGCCCTTGATCGGGACCACGGCGTCGGACGGGTCCTGGTGCAGTACGTCGACATAGCGGACGGTGTAGCCGATCGGGTCGGCCGCCGTGCCCTGGGCGTCGAAGACCAGACGGTCGAAGCACTCGTGCTGTCCGGTCCGTACGTCGGTCAGTCGCCTGGAGGCGACGGAGTCACCGGTCTTGTCCAGGCTCCCCCACGTCACGGCACAGTCCACGGCCGTCGGCGCGGCCGCCACCGCCGGAACCGTGCCGGCCAGCAGACCGCCGCCCGCCAGCATCATCGCGGCCAGTGCAGTACCTGTACGTCGCATGACTACCCCCCGGTAGTTCGCGTAGGTGTGTGCCTGTTTAGACCGATGACCTTCCGGAAGGTTGTACGCAGTGGAGCAGGCACCTGTTCGGAACCCAAGTGGTGAGGGGATGCGCGCTGGCCTCGGCGTCCGGACCCACAGGACGCGTGACCCCGAGCCGCCGGGCAAACGTCCGCGCATCGGAATATTCGGAGCAGAAGGGGTACCCGCAAAGACATCGCCCCAGCGGAAAGGAGCTCGATCCGATGTCCACCGGCACCCGGAACGGACCGGGGACGCGGACGAGTTGCCGCCGTCATCCCACCATCAGCGGCCGACAGTTCGGCCGGAGAGAGAGGAGAAGGCAATGATCGCCCTGGGCATCATCCTCCTCGTCCTCGGATTCGTCTTCAACATCGGTCTCCTGTGGACGATCGGGGTCGTCCTGCTCGTGATCGGGCTCATCCTGTTCCTGCTCGGCTCGCTCGGCCACGCCGTCGCCGGCCGACGCCACTACTGGTAGCCCGGACCGAGGCAGGCGAACAGGCACCGCGCAGTAGCCGTGGAACAGAACATCGTCAGGGGCGTCGCCTATGCACGCTCCCCCGCCGACCACACCGCCTGTCGCGGCGGCCGGCCCGGCGGTTCGGCCTCGGCGTTCCGGACCCGGGCGACGGCGATGGTGAGCTGCCGCTGGACCTGACCGGGCAGCGACGCCCCCTGCACCACGGTGGCGACCACGTCCCGGGCCAGCCGGTGCAGTTTGGTGTTGGTGTTCTGGGAGGCCGTGACCAGCGCCTCCCAGGCCTCGTCGGGGTTCAGGCCGAAGGACGCCATGAGTATTCCGCGGGCCAGGTCGATGTCCGGCCTGGTCCGCATCGCACGCCGCAGCTGTACGAGCTCGACCTGCAGCAGCCCGTCGTCATCGTGTGCAGGCAGGAAGAGGTCGTAGGTGTCCGTGACGGTCAGCAGGCGTTCGACGACCGGGCTCGCGGTGGTGACGGTGACCGTCTTGCCGTCCTGCACCGCCTGACGGCGAACGGCCAACAGGACGTTGAGCGCGGAGCAGTCCGCGAACGTCGTGCCTCCCAGGTCCAGGTCGATCCCCTCGGCCGACCTGGTGAGGGCGCGGGTCAAAGAGTGTCGCAGGTTCTGGCTGTCGTCGAGACAGAACTCCCCGCTCAGCGTGACCGACACCCGGGCGTCGTCCGGTCCCGCCCGCACCAGCAGGACGTTGGCCGACGGAAGCGACGCAGCGCGTACGACCGCGCCTTCACCCGCACCCGGAGTGTCGTAGGACGATTCGGTCATCATCGCCTCCTCCACGTCTCCTTCACCAGGTTCTTACGCCCCAGCCTCATACGTCAAGAGATACGTGAATAGAATTTCCTGCTTTTGTGTGCGTGAACAAACAGTCGTAGGATTTGGTCATGCTGGGAGTCGATGGAGTGCCCGAGCCTCATACGGGATGGACGTTCGTCACCAATCACGCGCGCGTCCTGGCGAGCATCGCCGACAACCACAGCGCGCGGATCCGGGACATCGCAGCCCGCTGCCGGCTCACCGAACGTGCCGTCCAGAAGATCATCTCGGATCTCGAACAGGACGGTTATCTCTCCCACACCCGCAGTGGCCGCACCAACCACTACCGGATCGACCCGAGCAAGGTCCTGCGCCATCCGGCCGAGGCCGGGCTCACCGTGGCCTCTCTGCTGTCGATGCTGGTCAGGGACGAGGTCGAACGCCAGGGCATGGTCGAGCAGGCCCGAACCGAGTCCTGAGCCGGATTCTGAGCCCCTACGCCGGTCACTCCACCGTGGCGCCGCCGGACAGCCGGACCTCCTCGCTGTCGAGGTCCGCCTGCAGACGGCGCAGTACGGTGTCATCGATGTGGCGTTCGTCCCTCAGGCGGACGACGGTGGCACGTCTGTGGGCGATCAGGGCCAGGTGCAGTGCGGTGTAGTCCTGGTGCAGCAGCAGCGCGGGGTCGTCCTCGGCGCCCGCCCCCAGGGCCCGCGCGGACGCCAGCCGCCCCTCGTACTCCTGGCGCAGCCACTCGACGGTCTTCGGCCCCGTGCCCAGTTCGACGGCGAGCCGCGGCATCGCCTCGAGCGCCGCTTCGATGGCGGTCGTCTCGGCGAGGTTGCGCTCCTCGACGACCGACGTGTCGGGAGGCAGCTTCGCCCGGCGCACCGCCGCCGGGAGCAGGAGTCCCTGTACCACCAGCGTCACGAGGATGACGCCGGAGGTGACGCCGAGGCGGCTCGGCTGCGGCTCTCGAACCATGTCCACCATGATCCCATCGGGCCATTCGGGGCGCCCGCCACCCGGACCACTTCGAACGCCGGACCGAGCCGTGCCCACTCCACCGGCGGCGCCGTCGGCTCCGGCACCGCCTCCCCTGACAGGTACTGCCGTTACCCGGAACAGCGTTGCCTTCCCCATCCGCGTGACCGGCGGTTTCCTCGATCGTGGCCGCCGGGAACGGACCCGAGGGCCCGTGAACCGCCCGGACGATCGACACAAGGAGCATTCCGCACCATGGCCCAGCAGACCGCACCGCAAGCCCTGGCCTCCGTGGCCCCCAAGCTGGTCGAGCTGACCGACGAGGTCCTCTTCGGAGACGTGTGGGACCGTGCCGAGCTGTCCCCACGTGACCGCAGTCTGGTCACCGTCACCGCACTGGCCGCGCTCTACCGCACCGAGCAGCTCGGCTTCCACCTCGAGCTCGCCCTGGCGAACGGCCTGACGAAGGAAGAGCTCGGCGAGGCCCTGACCCACCTGGCCTTCTACGCCGGCTGGCCCACCGCCATGACCGCCGTCACCCGACTCAAGGCCATCACTGAGGAGACCGAGGGTCCCGCCGCCTGACCTCCCTGCCTTCCCCGCGGCAGTCCTGGCAGGGCTGCCGGCACCTGCGCACCACGAAAGAGACGTTTCACGATGGAACTGTTGAAGAAGCAGCCGACGATCAAGCTGCCGGCCGAGTGGTTCACCGGCGACGCGTGGGCCGACGTCATCTACCGCGGAGAGGAACCCTCCCGCGCCCGGGCGAACGCGGTCCGCTTCGCCCCCGGCGCGCGGACCGCCTGGCACTCCCACGGTCTGGGGCAGACCCTCTACATCGTCGAGGGCATCGCCCTGATCCAGTCCCGCGGCGGAGAGATCCTCGAAGCGCGTCCGGGTGACGTGGTCTGGACTCCGCCGGGCGAGGAGCACTGGCACGGCGCCGCACCCGACCACTTCATGACCCATATCGCCCTGTGGGAGACGGACGACGTCGACTGGCTGGAGCACGTCACCGACGGCGAGTACGGCGGCCCTCGCCACCGCACGCGCTCCTGACGCGCTCGATCCGAGCTCCTTCTTCCCTCCGCGTCTGACATCGCCGTTTGACATCGCCGCCGGACTTCCACCATGCTTCCATTAATTCATTAACACAAGCATGGTGGAGCCGAGGAAGGCGACGTGATCGACTACCGGATCGACCGCGGCAGCGGCGTACCGGCCTACGTGCAGATCGTCGAGCAGACCGAACGGGCGCTCCGGATGGGCACCCTGCGGGTCGGGGACAAGCTCCCCACGGCGAGGGAGGTGGTGGCGGCGACCGCCATCAACCCCAACACCGTGCTGCGGGCCTATCGCGACATGGAGCAGTCCGGTCTGGTGGAACTGCGCCGCGGCCTCGGGACCTTCGTCACACGGTCGCTCGCCCGGCCCGGCTCGGAGGACGACTCCCCGTTGCGCCGGGAGGTCACCGACTGGGTGGCCCGCGCCCGGGCCGCGGGCCTGGAGCGGGCCGATGTCCTCGCCCTGGTCAGCGCCGCCCTGGACGCCCACGACAGCGGAACCCCGGGCGACCGGGACCGGAAGAAGGAGGATGCATGACCGGGCCTGACGCGTCGGCCGCGCTGTGCGCCACGGGACTGGGATTCCGGTACCGCAGGCGGGGCGGCCGGGCCCTGCGGGACTGCGGGTTCACCGTGCCCAGCGGTCGTATCACCGCCCTCGTCGGACGCAACGGCGCCGGCAAGAGCACCCTGCTGCACCTGGCCGGCGGCCTGCTGCGGCCCGGCTCCGGGGAACTCCGGGTGCTGGGCACCGTGCCCGGCACGCCCGAGGCCCGCGCCCGGGTCGCGCTGCTCACCCAGGACAAGCCGCTCTACCCCCGCTTCACCGTGGCGGACACCCTGCTGATGGGCGAGAAGCTGAACTCCTCCTGGGACCGGGCGACCGCCGAGCGGATCGTCCGCGAGGGCGGCATCCCGCTCCACGCCCGCGTCGGCGAACTGTCCCCCGGCCGGCGCACCCGCGTCGCGCTCGCCCTGGCGCTGGGCAAGCAGCCCGAACTCCTGCTTCTCGACGAGCCGTTGGCCGACCTCGACCCCGTGGCACGGAGCGAGATCATGGCGGAGCTGATGGCCGAGGCCGCCGAGCGCGCCATGAACATCGTACTGTCCTCGCACGTCCTGCCCGAACTCGAGGAGACCTGCGACTGGGTGCTGGTGCTGCGGGACGGCCGCGTCGAACTGAGCGAGGACGCCGAGGTGCTGCGCGAGAGCCATGCCCTGCTGACCGGCCCCGCCGACCAGGCCGACACCCTGGCCGGACAGCACACCGTCGTACGGAGCCGTACCAGTGGCAGACAGCTGACCGCCCTCATACGGCAGCGCGGACCGCTGCGCGGCGACTGGCATGTCGAACGGCCCGGTCTGGAGGACGTCCTGATCGGCTACCTCCAGGCCGGTGAGCCGAGGCACCCCGCCACCACCCTCGTCGAGCGGACGGAGGCGGCGGCGTGAAGGGCTCCCTCTGGCTCGCATGGCGGCAGCAACGCGCCTCGGTCGGCATCGCCGTGGCCGTCCTCGTCGTCGCCGCGGCGATCGCCGCGTACTTCCGCTCGGGCATGCTGGACGCCCTGCACAGCGGACTGTTCGACCACTGCGCCACCGGGCCGCTGTACTGCACACGGCCCTACACCGGCCTGCCCCTGCTGCTGGAGGTCACGCCGCTGAAATACCTCGGAGCGCTGAACATCGCCCTGCCCGTCGTCATCGGTGTCTTCTGGGGCGCCCCGCTGCTGGGCCGCGACCGGGAACTGGGCACGCACCGCATGGTCCTCGCCCAGGGCGTGAGCCGCGGTCAGTGGTTCGCGACCCGGTTCGCCCTGGCCGCGGCGGTCACGACCGCCCTCTCCGGCCTGCTGGCGGGGGTGTTCGCCTGGTGGTGGAGACCGGCCGCCGACCGGAGCTACGGCCTGTTCTGGTACGACGACACGGCCCTGAGCGGCTCGGGTCCCCGCGTCGTGGCGGCCGCCCTGTTCGGCCTGGCGGCCGGCACCCTGCTGGGCCTGCTGGCCCGCCGGGTGCTGGCGGCGATGGGCCTGACCCTGCTGGTGACGGGGGTGATGACACTCCTGCTGGAGTGGACGCACCGGGCCCGGCTGCTGGTCCCGCCGCACATCTACGTCAGCGCCGGCAGCATCCCCAAAGCGCCGATGGGCGAGAAGTGGTCGACCGGCACCTACGGCCTGATCACCGCCTCCGGCCGCCACGACTCCGTGTTCAACTGCGCCTACCCGTCCGGCACCCAGCTCAAGGAGTGCATGGCGGCGCACGGGTACGTGGCCCGCTTCTACGAGGCCAACCCGGCGAGTGACTACTGGACCTTCCAGTGGACCGACACCGCCGTCCTCGGCGGCCTCGCCGCACTGCTCACGGTCGTCACCGTGCTGCTCCTGCGCCGCCGCGTCTGACCGCGGCAGCCGCAACGGGCCATCGGCCCCTTCCTCGTTGTCTTCTCCCTCACCGGGATCCCCCGGTCACCACTGCTGCACGGAGGTCGCTCCGCCATGCCCGCCGACGCCAAGTCACCGAAGACACCACGCACCCACCACGGCACGGACATCTCGCCCGGCACCTTCGTCGACCGCGCCGCAGGCCGGGAGAAGGGCCCGCACGGCCGGTCCGGGACACGTGTCCGCCGTTCCCCTCTGCCCACCGACTGAGACGGTCCACGACATGCCGTCTCGCCGACCGCGGACCGGGCCGGAGCGCCTGGTCGCGATGGACGGGCTCCGCCTGGTGGCAGCGGTCATGGTGGCCGCCTACCACTTCCTCGGAACGCCCACCCCGCACTTCTGGGGCCGGACCGAGCTCCGGGACCTCGCCCCGTTCCTGCACGAGATCAGCCGCTACGGCTGGCTCGGCGTGGAGTTCTTCTTCGCCATCAGCGGCTTCGTCATCTGCATGAGCTGCTGGGGGCGGACTCCCGCACAGTTCACCGTCTCCCGTATCGCACGGCTCTTCCCCGCCTACTGGTGCGCCGTCCTTCTCGTCGTCGCGCTCGTCCTGGTCTCACGGATCGGCCACTGGCCCGCCGCCACCCGCATCGACCTCCGTACCGTCCTGGGAAACCTGACAATGGCCCCGGGCCCGCTGGGAGTCGAACTGGTCGACCGGGTCGGCTGGACGCTCTGGGTGGAGGCCCGGTTCTACCTGCTGATGGCCGTGCTGCTGGTCTTCGGGCTGTCGTACCGGCGAGTGGTGATCTTCTGCGGAGGCTGGCTGCTGGCCGGCGTCATCGCACTCGAACTGCACTCGCCCCTGCTCGACGAACTCGTACTGCCCCGGTACACCGGCCTGTTCGTCGCCGGAATCGTCCTCTACCTCATACGCAGGTTCGGACAGAGCCTGCTGCTCTGGCTGCTGCTGGGCTTCGCCTGGTGCTACGAACTCACCGCGCTCGGACGCCGGGTGGCCGACCACGCCACCGTACCCCCCGGCGAGAGCCCGCCCTCCTGGGCCGTGTGCGCGGCCGTACTCACGGTCTGTCTCGGGCTGCTGGCGCTGGCCGGTGCCGGGGGACCGCTGACGAGGCTGCGCTGGCGCTGGCCGGTCATCGCGGGGGAACTCACCTACCCCTTCTACCTCGTCCACCAAAGCATCGGAATTCCCTTGGCCAAAGGCTTGATCCGGGCCTTTCCCGGACCGGGGCCGCTGCCTTGGATGGCGGTGTCCGTCGTCTGCATGCTGGGGCTGTCCCTGCTCATCCACAGAACGGTGGAACGTCGGCTCGGACACCTGCTGAGGCATCGCCTGACGCTCGACATGCGGGTGCGGGACGTGGCGGCCCAGCCGGCTCTCACCCGCACCCGATAGCCCTCGAAACTCCGTCCGGAGAAAGGTCGCACGTGCCCTTCACCCTGCGCACAAGACGCTCGCGGATACTCATCGCCGCCGCGACAGCGGTGGCCGCGGCCCTGGCCGTCGCACTCACTCTGGCCCTGACGGTCACGACCTACGACCACACCTCGCCGCGCGCCGCCCGCGCCGCGGCGTCGGGATCGGTGGCCGGCAGCGTCGACTGCCGCAAGGCGAAATGCGTCGCCCTCAGCTTCGACGGGGGCCCGAGTCCGACGACCCCCAAGCTGCTGGACATCCTCAAGCAGGACGGTCTGCACGCCACGTTCTTCGTGCAGGGCAGAGGCCATATCTCGAAGTACCCCGACATCCTGCGCCGTATCGCGGCCGAGGGGCAGGAGATCGGCAACCACACCTGGACCCACCCCAGGTTGACGGATCTCGACGAGGCCGACGCCCGTGCGGAACTGACCCGGACACAGGACGCCATCGAGCGGATCACCGGCACCAGGCCGGTCCTGATGCGTCCCCCGGAGGGCCGCACCAACCGCAAAGTGGCCAAGGTGTGCAAGGAGTTGGGGCTGGCTCAGGTGCTGTGGAGCGTCACGGCCAAGGACTACGAGACGACCGACTCGGCTCTGATCACCCAGCGGGTGCTCGACCAGACCCACCGCGACGGCATCATCCTGCTGCACGACCTGCACAAGGGGACCGTGCCCGCCGTCCCGGGAATCATCAAGGCCCTCGAACAGCGCGGCTACACCATCGTCACGGTGTCACAGCTGCTCGCCCCCGCCACACCGCAGCCGGGCATGGTCTACCGCCCCTGAGGGCACCCGGCCCTCCCGAGGCGGCTCAGCGCCTGCATGGCCTCGCGCTCGATGCGGGAGAGTTCACCGAGGACGGCGCCTGCCCGTACCAGGCACCGCGCATCGCCCGATGCACCGGCCTTTGTGATCAGTGCCGCGACTTCCGTCCACAGAGCGGCTGCCTCGATGTACAGCCTGAGACCGGTGCGCAGATGGCCGCTGTCGAGCTGTTGGGTGCATTCGGCGAGGAAGTCGCGGTAGAGGTTGCGGAACAGGGCGCCGCCGGTGCCGGCCCTCTCCATCAGGAGGGCGGCCTGCGGCAGGTCCCGTTGCGGGTCGTCGGTGCGCCGGAGCCACGTGCCCACCGGCCTGCCGGCCTTCTCGATGCCCCGGTGGCCGAGGTTGGCGATGGGCGGATCGAGGAAGCCACCCGGGAAGGGGCGGAGGACGCCGACGCCTGGCGCGGGCTGACGGTCAGTCTGGAGCGCGTCGCCGAACTGCAGGCACTCGACCGCGGCCGCCGCCGATTACGACCAGGCTGCCAAGGACGGCAACTACGCCGCGGGCAACCCGGCCGCGCAATGGGTCTACGGCCCCGGGACGACCAGGTCCGTCAAGGAGTACACCAGCCAGATGGCCGCCGCCGACCCGGCCACCCACATCTCCTCGTCGACGCCGCCGTTCCTTCTCCTGCACGGCAGCGCCGACCCGCTGGTCTCCCCCAGCCAGGCCCTGAACCTGTTCACCGCCCTCAAGGACAAGGGCGTCGGCGCCAAGCGCGTGGTGCTCACCGGCGCCGGCCACGGTGACCTGAGCGTCTCAGCCCTTTCCAACGCCTCGCCGAGCACCTCCGCGGGCTCCGGCGACTCCGCCGCCGGCAGCGCGAAGCCCTGGTCGACCGAGAAGACGATGACCTACATCACGGACTTCCCGACCGGCCACACCGACCGGCCCGCCGCGGACGGCTCGGCGAGGACCGGCCGCTCAGCGATGTGAGATGCCTCAGAGCGACGTCATGACGTGCTTGATCCGGGTGTAGTCCTCGAAGCCGTACGCGGAGAGGTCCTTGCCGTAGCCGGACTTCTTGAACCCGCCGTGCGGCATCTCGGCGACGAGTGCCATGTGGGTGTTGATCCACACACAGCCGAAGTCGAGGTTCTTCGACATCCGCATCGCCCGCGCATGGTCCCTGGTCCACACCGAGGAGGCCAGCGCGTAGTCGACGCCGTTGGCGTACCGCACGGCCTCGGCCTCGTCCGTGAAGGACTGGACGGTGACGACCGGACCGAAGACCTCGTTCTGGACGATCTCGTCGTCCTGGCGGAGGCCGGAGATGACGGTCGGGGCGTAGAAGTAGCCCTTCTCGCCGACCCGGTGGCCGCCCGCCCGGACCGTGGCGTGCTCGGGGAGGCGCTCGACGAAGCCGCTGACCTGGGCGAGCTGGCCCGCGTTGTTCAGGGGGCCGTACAGCACGTCCTCGTCGTCCGGCTGCCCGGTCCTGGTGTCGGCCGCGGCCTTGGCGAAGGCGGCGACGAACTCGTCGTGGACCGACTCGTGGACCAGGACGCGGGTGGCGGCGGTGCAGTCCTGGCCGGCGTTGAAGAAGCCGCCGACGATCAGGTCCTGGACCGCCTTCTCCAGGTCGGCGTCCTCGAAGATCACCGCCGGGGCCTTGCCGCCGAGCTCCAGGTGGACCCGCTTGACGTCCTTGGCCGCGCTCTGGGCGACCTGGATGCCGGCGCGTACCGAGCCGGTGATGGAGGCCATCGCGGGGGTCGGGTGCTCCACCATCAGCCGGCCGGTGTCACGGTCGCCGCAGACCACGTTGAAGATGCCGGTGGGCAGTGCCAGCTCCGCCAGGACACCGCCGATGATCTCGGCCAGCAGCACCGTGGAGGCCGGGGTGGTGTCCGAGGGCTTGAGGACGACCGCGTTGCCCGCCGCGAGCGCCGGGGCGAACTTCCACACCGCCATCAGCAGGGGGTAGTTCCAGGGCGCGACCTGCGCGCAGACACCGACCGGCTCACGGCGGATGATCGAGGTCATCCCCTCCATGTACTCGCCGGCCGAACGGCCCTCCAGCATCCGGGCCGCGCCCGCGAAGAAGCGGACCTGGTCGATGGCGGGGGCGACCTCCTCGCTGCGGGTGAGGTGGAGCGGCTTGCCGGTGTCCCGGCTCTCGGTGGCGACCAGTTCGTCGGCCCGTGCCTCCATCGCGTCGGCGATCTTCAGCAGTGCGAGCTGGCGTACGGACGGCGTGGTGTCGCGCCAGACGGGGAACGCCTCGGCCGCGGCCGCCATCGCCGCGTCGACGTCCGCCGCCCCGGAGAGCGGGGAGGTCGCGTAGACGTCACCGGTGGTGGGGTCCACCACATCGAGCGTGCGGCCGTCCGAGGCATCGACGAACACCCCGTCGATGTAGTTGCGGAACGTGGTGCTCATGGAACGTCTCTCCTGGTCAGGCGGTGGGACGGGCGGACAGGTGCTCATGGACGGCCGTCCAGCCGCCGCCGTCGGTGCGGGTGAAGACGATGGTCTCCCGCTCCTGGAGCGTCTCCTCGCCGGCATGGGTGGCGATCGTCGTCTCCACGTCGTGGCTGAAGACGGCGGTGTCGCCGAAGGGCTGGATCAGCTGTGCGGACGAGGTGCAGCCGAGGATGCGGAAGCCGTCCTGCTCCACCCACTGCTGCCAGAGCGCGCGGTACTCGGCCGTGGAGCCCAGCCGCTGCGGGGTGGTGTGGAAGACGAAGGTCGCGTCGGGGGCGAAGGCGCCGAAGTAGTCGTCGAGGCGGCCCTCGGCGAAGGCGGCGACGAGTTCGGCCGCGGCGGCCCTGACGTCCTGGACGGTGGTGGTGCTCATGCGCAGCTCCTGGTCACGGGCGTTCACCGGGGGAACGTCCGGCTTTCTCTTACGAGGGGGCGGGGAGAGGTCAGTGGGCCGCGGCGGGCTCGGTGACGGTCTCCTCCGGTGTGCCGCCGGTGATCGGCGGCACCGGGGCGTCCGACGCCCGGACGAAGCGGGGGCCGGCCGGTCCGTACACGGCGCGCGGCTCGGGGAACACGGTGAGCAGGGCCAGGTAGAGCACGACCGCGAGGCCTAGGCCGACCGGCAGCGAGATGTCCGTGCCGCCCGCGAGGTTGCCCAGCGGGCCGACGAACTGGCCGGGCAGGTTGGTGAAGAGGAGCGCCACGACGGCGGAGACGAGCCAGGTGGACATGCCGCGCCAGTTCCAGCCGTGCGTGAACCAGTAGCGGCCACCGCGCTGGCGGCGGTTGAAGACCTGCAGCGCATCCGCGTCGTACCAGCCGCGCCGGGTGACGTAGCCGAGCGTCATGACGATCATCCACGGTGCCGTGCAGGTGATGATCAGCGTGGCGAAGGTGGAGATGGACTGCGCGAGGTTGAGCGCGAAACGGCCGACGAAGATGAAGGCGATGGACAGGGCGCCGATGAAGAAGGTGGCCTGGACGCGGCTGAAGCGCGTGAAGACGCTGGAGAAGTCGAGACCCGTGCCGTACAGGGACGTCGTACCGGTGGAGAGGCCGCCGATCAGGGCGATCAGGCAGAGCGGCAGGAAGTACCAGCCGGGCGAGATCGCGAGCAGACCGCCGACGTAGTTGGGGGCGGCCGGGTCGACGTACTTCGCTGCCTTCTCCGCGATGATCGACGCGGTGCCCAGGCCGAAGAGGAACGGCAGCAGCGTGGCGATCTGGGCGAGGAACGCGGCGCCCATCACCCGGCGGCGCGGGGCCCCGGCCGGGATGTAGCGGGACCAGTCGCCGAGGAACGCGCCGAAGGAGACCGGGTTGGACAGCACGATCAGCGCGGAGCCGATGAACGACGGCCAGAACAGTGGCGCGGAGGTGGAGGTGAAGGTGCCCGCGTAGCCGGGGTCGAAGTCGCCCGCGAAGGCGAAGGCGCCGAGCACGAAGAGGGCCGAGGCCGCGAGCACCGCGATCTTGTTGACCAGCAGCATGAACCGGAAGCCGTAGATGCAGACGGCCAGGACGAGCACGGCGAAGATCGCGTAGGCGATGCCGTAGCTGACGTTCGACTCGGGCACGTGGGCGAGCCGGTGCGCGCCGCCGACGAGCGCGTCGCCCGAGGACCAGACCGAGATCGAGAAGAACGCGACGGCGGTGAGCAGCGAGAGGAACGAGCCGACGACCCTGCCGTGCACGCCCAGGTGCGCGGAGGAGGAGACGGCGTTGTTCGTGCCGTTGGTGGGGCCGAACAGCGCCATCGGGGCCAGCAGCAGCGCGCCCGCGACCAGGCCGAGGACGGTGGCCGCGAGCCCCTGCCAGAAGGAGAGGCCGAAGAGGATCGGGAAGGCGCCCAGCACACAGGTCGCGAAGGTGTTGGCACCGCCGAAGGCGAGCCGGAACAGATCGATCGGTCGGGCCGTGCGGTCCTCGTCCGGGATCCGCTCGACACCATAGGTCTCGATTTCGGTGATCGAGGTCGTCACGGGCGCTCCACCTTCCGTTCATCCAGAGCGTCGGTTTCCACAGTGTGTGGTCCGCGGCCGATCATCGACAATTGTGTCCATCACAGACATGTACGCTGTTTTATGTGGTCAGCAACAAACTCACCGTCGGGGACCTGCTCTCCTACCCGGCACTCCAGCTCTCCGTGAAGGCCGGTCGCGGCGGTCTGGGGCGGTCGGTGTCCTGGGCGCACGCCAGCGAACTCGCCGATCCGACGCCGTGGCTCCTGGGAGCCGAGGTGATCATGACGACGGGCCTGGCGATCCCCCGTACCGCGGCCGGACAGCGCGCCTATCTGGAGCGGCTGGACGACGCCGGGGTGTCCGCCCTCGCACTCTCCGCTCAGCTGCACATGCCCCCGCTGCACGATGCGTTCTTCCGGGCGGCGGAGGAGCGGGGCTTCCCGGTCCTCGAAGTGCCCCTTGCCGTTCCGTTCATCGCGGTCGCCCAGGAGATCGCGGCCTCGGTCCAGGCGGACGCCGGGCACCGGCTGGGCGCGCAGCTCCAGGTCTTCGGCGCGCTGCGCTGGCTGGTCGCCGAGGACCTCGACACGGCGGCACTCATGCGCCGCCTCGAAGACCTGTCGGGTTACGACGTCTACCTCTGCACACCGCAGGGCCGCCCGCTGCTGCCCGGAGTCCCGGTGCCGGATCCCGCCGTGCTGCCCGCTTCCGTCGACGCGCCGCCGACGATCCCCGGCGGCTTCGTCCTTCCGGTGCCCGCGCCCGGCGGCCCGGCGGGGTTTCTCGTCGCGTACGAGCGGCAGGGCGCCCAGCCCGCGGGACTCGCCGTCGCCCAGCACATCGCCACCGTGGCGGCGCTGCGCCTGGCGATGGTGCGCAACGAACGCGAGACGCTGCGCCGCGAGGGAGCGGAGACGCTGGCCGAACTCCTGCAGGAGGTGCTCGACCCGGAGGCGGCCCGCCGCCGGCTGGCCCGCCATGCGATCGAGGGCGACACCGTGCTCCTCGTGGTGCGCAACACCACCGACGAGGCGCTCCTGCCCTGTCTGGAGGACCACCCCCGGCTGCTGCTCACCCGGGGTGAGGACCGCTATGTCCTGGGGGCGCCGGAGCTGGCGACGGCCGTCGGTGAGCTGCCGGGGGTGGCAGCCGGGATGAGCCGTCCGTTCCTGCCGGGCGCCGCGCTGAAGGTCGCCCAGCGCGAGGCGCTCTGGGCGGTCTCCAAGGCCGCGGAGTCCGGCCGTCCCGTCGTCCGGTACGGCGACGACTCGACGGGCCGGTGGCTTCCCGACGACCCCGCCGTCCTGACCGCGCTGGTCGAGCATGTGCTCGGCGACGTGCTGCGCTACGACGAGGCGCACGACTCGCAGCTGCTGGTCTCCGCCCGCACCTGGATGGAGCGCGACCGCCGTAACGATGCGGCCGCGGCCGCGCTGCACATCCACCCGAACACCCTCGCCTACCGGCTGCGCCGCTTCGGCGCTCTCGCCCAGCGCGACCTGACGTCGACCGGGGCGCTGGCCGAGGTCTGGCTGGCGATCCAGGCGGCGGGGACGCTGGGCCTCACCGACTGAGCACCGGCTGAGCACGGCTCGCGGCAGGCCGGCCGGGGAGGGGCGGAGGGCGTCAGAACCCGGTGAGCGTGGTCTTGCCGACGGCGGTGCCGCTCTCCTGGAGACGGTGGGCCTCGCGGAGGCCGGCGGCGTCGATCCGGCCGAGGTCCCGGGTGGCCGTGGTGGTGAGGACTCCGGCGTCCACCAGGCGGGCCACCTGGGTCAGGATGTGGTGCTGCATCTGCTGGTCGGCGGTGCGGAACATCGAGCGGGTGTACATGAACTCCCAGTGGAAGGAGATGCTCTTCCGCTTGAGCAGCCCCAGGGGCACGGCCTCGAAGTCGTCGATGGCGACGATGTGGCCGAACGGGTTGAGCGCCTCGGCGTACGCGGCCAGGTTGTGATCGGTCCCCGTGGTGCTGAAGACGAAGTCGATGCCGTTCGGCGCCGCCTCCGCCAGCTGCGGAGCCAGCGGCTTGTGGTGGTCGACCACGTGCTGCACGCCCATCCGGCGCGCGAAGTCGGCGGACTCGGGCCGCGACGCCGTGCCGACGACGGTGAGACTGGTCAGGGCGCGGGCCAGTTGCGCGGCGATGGAGCCCACGCCGCCCGCGGCCGCGGTGATCAGCAGGGCGCCGGTCTGCTCCAGAGCTCCGGTCCGCAGGCCGAGCCGCTCGAACAGGCCCTCCCAGGCGGTGAGCGAGGTCAGCGGCAGCGCGGCGGCCTCGGTGAAGGAGAGCGTCGCCGGCTTGCGGCCGACGATGCGCTCGTCGACCGCGTGGTAGCGGGAGTTGGCGCCTGGGCGGTCGATCGCACCGGCGTAGTAGACCTCGTCGCCCACCGAGAACAGCTCCACCTCCTCGCCGACGGCGACGACGGTTCCGGCGGCGTCCCAGCCGAGCACCTTCGCCTCGCCGGCCGGGTCGACGTTCTGCCGGATCTTGTAGTCCACCGGGTTGAGCGCGATCGCCTCGACCCGGACCAGCAGGTCGCGGGGGCCCGGCCGGGGGGTGGGCAGGGTGACGTCCACCAGGCTGTCGGCGTGGTCGACGGGCAGTGACGTGCGGTACGCGACGGCGGGCATCGTCTCGGGGATGTCGTATGCGTCGGTCATGGTGGTTCGGCCTTTCAACACAGGGACGTGACCTGGGGGTTCACGCGATCAGGAGCTGAGCCCGACGGTACGCAACGGGTGGTGGTCACCCGCAAGGGAGCATGGTTCCCGATGGGTACTACTGCTGCTTGCCGACGACAGCCGAGCTCTGCGACGACCCGAGGAGCGTCTACCTCGCCGCCTGCCCGTGCCGCGACATGCTCGACCTGCTCGCCAACAAGTGGAGCACCCTCGCGCTGGGCGCCCTGGAGAACGGACCGGAGCGGTTCGGCGCGCTGCGGGCACGCCTGCAGGGCGTCAGCCCCAAGGTTCTCACCCAGACGCTGCGCCGCCTGGAGGAACACGGCCTGGTCCACCGTGAGATCTACCCGGAAGTCCCACCGCGCGTCGAATACAGCCTGACCCCCCTCGGCGAGGACGCCTGCCTCCCCCTGGCCCACCTCCGTACCTGGGTGGAGCAGAACATCGACCGCTTCCCGGCGTCCTCGCCGTGAGGGGTGACGGTCAGATCGCGTCCAACTCGGCGACGGCGTCGGGCGGCAGGGTCAGGGCCGCGCCGGCGATGAGGTTGACAACGTCCAGGACGTCGATCCCGAGCCGGCGGAGGTTGTCGATGACCTGCCCTCGCAGCGCCTCGGGTGAGTTGGCGGGCAGCCGGCTGCCCCGCTCGTCGCGGACCATCCCCACCTTGGTCACGATGTGCAGGTGGTCGCCGTACGGGAAGAGCACCTCGCGGATGATCTCGTTGGTGACGTACGGCCCGTAGGCGTCGGCCGTGTCGATGTGGTCGACCCCCAGCTCGACGGCGGTCCGCAGCACCTCGATCGCCGCGGCGCGGTCGCGCGGCGGCCCGAAGACGCCGGGCCCGGCCAGCTGCATCGCGCCGTAGCCGATCCGCCGGAGTTCGAGCTCCCCGACCCGGTAGGAACCGGCCTGCGCGGCGGGTGGGTTGGTGGTCGTCATGCTCTTCCCTTCGGACTCGGGTGAACCTCTGCGCCCACCTGGTCGGGACCGTCGTACCCGGCGACGCGGTGAGCGCGGGTCGCCTGATTCCGGTGATTCGCCGTCGGCACGGGGTGGCGGGGCGACCGTGCCGGACGGTCCACCGGGTGACGGTTCCGGGGCGTGCCGGCCGGCGCCGGTCCCCTCGGTCGTCACGGCGGGGACCGCTCAGCTCTGGTGGCGGGGCCGTTCCCGTGATGTGCTGGAGGTGGCGGGAAGGACCCGACACAGACGCGGAGAAGCGGCAGGCCACGGTCGCGCACCGCGCAATCCGGATCCGCGAGAAGCGGGTGGAGCCCTTCCCGCCCTGTCGTGCGGAAGGTGTCGGCGGCCTCGGTCCCGGATGTCTCCGGCGTGCGAGGACGAGATCGCCGTACCCCGGGCCGAAGAGCCCCCTCGGGAGGGTCCGGGCAGCCCTTGGTGCCCGCAGCCGGTCGGGCACACGCTGGGATCAGGGAACCGAGGAGGCAATCATGCACGGCAGCCCGCACACCGTCGGCGATGTGATGACCCGCGCCGCCGTCGCCGTCGGCCGTGACGCGCCGTTCAAGGACGTCGTCACGCTGATGGACCAGTGGAGCGTCAGTGCCCTTCCCGTGCTGGAGGGCGAGGGCAGGGTGGTCGGCGTCGTGTCCGAGGCCGACCTGCTGCCCAAGGAGGAGTTCCGGGACAGCACCCCGGACCGGTTCACCGAGCGGGACCGGCCGGCCGACCTCGCCAAGGCCGGCGGGGTGACCGCCGGGGAGCTGATGAGCGCGCCCGCGGTGACCGTGCACGCCGACGCCACCCTGGCCGAGGCCGCCCGCATCATGGCCCGGCGCAGGGTCAAGCGGCTGCCCGTCGTCGACGGCGTGGGCATGCTCGAAGGCGTCGTCAGCCGTGCGGACCTGCTCAAGGTGTTCCTCCGCGAGGACGAGGAACTGGCCGAGGAGGTACGCCAGGACGTTATCGAACAGCTGTTCCCGATCTCCGCGGACCATATCCGGGTCGAGGTCGCCGAGGGGGTCGTCACCCTCACCGGCTGGATCGACGGCCCGGCGCTGGCGCCGGTGGCCGAACGCCTGGCCCGCGCCGTGGAAGGCGTGGTCGACGTCTGCTGCCACCTCGCCCCGGTGTCCGTGCGCTGCGATCCGCTGTGACGCGTCCGCGGGTCCGTACGGTGGCGTGCGCGGCCGGTGACGACCACCGGCCGCGCACATGTACGGGCCGCCTGAGCCCTGCCCCAGGCGGCCCGTACCGGAACGGTCCGCGCTCCCGTCTTCTCCTCCGGGACCGGGACCTGGATGGTCTGGGACCTGGACGGTCGAGGGACCTGGATGGTCAGGTCGCCGTCCGCCCTTCTGTAATCTCCAGTTTCGCGCGCGGGAGCCGGTGATGCATCGGGCCGACCGTCCCCGCCGGGGGGCCGGTCGGGCGGTACGCCGGGTCAGCCCTTCCCGCCGCTGAGGTTGCGCCACTGGGGGCCGACCCGCTGCCACTCCGCCTCCCAGTCGGCGAGGCGCTGCTGGAACAGCCGGTGGCGAAGCAGCCATCCGGCACCCCAGACCGCGGTCGCGGTCAGCTGTGTCACCAGGACGCCTGCCATGACCGCGCTGAACGTCGACTCCGCGGTGCTCGGCGGGGCGGTGACCAGCCGCTCGCTCCGGTCCGCCCAGACCTGGAGCCTGCTGCCCGCCGTGGCCGTGGGCAGGACCTTCGCCCTGCCGGTGTGCAGGGAGCCGTCCGCGGCCGTCCAGCGCACGGTGACCCACGACTTCCCGACGTCGTAGCCGCTGCCGACCAACGGGCCCTCCGTCGCGTTCTCCGTCAGCTCGGCGGACACCGCGTGGACCCCGGCACGCCGGCCGGCGAACGTCTGGTCCACGGCGCCGGCCGCGGCCCAGCCGACGAGCGCTCCGCCGACGAGGGCGAGGGCCCAGACGGCGAGCACGATCCAGGCCTCCACGACGTCGCCGTGCCGCCGCAACTGGTTGCGCCGCCAGCGCCACAGCCACGAACGGCTCGCTGTCCCAGGGATCTTGTCGGACATGGTCGCGCACCTCCCTCCACGAGGTCAGGACCGCGGCACTCCTTCGCCGCCCGGAGCGGGCTGGTAGCGGGCGCCGGTCAGCGCGCAGTCGACGTCGACGACCCCGTCCACGCTCCGCACCCACCCGGCGGCCACCTGCACCAGTGCGGGATCCCGGACCCGGCCGGTGAGGGTCACGACGCCGTCGCTGACCCGCACCTCGACCGGGTCGGCCGTGTCGGCGAAGACATGCGGGAGGACCTCGCGGCGGATCTCCTCGGCAATGTCCTCGTCGTCCCGCAGGTACACCTTGAGCAGGTCGACGCGGCTGACGACCCCGGTGAGCACGCCGTCGGCGTCGACCACCGGAAGCCGCTTGACGCCGTGCCGGGCCATCCGGCGCGCGGCCTGCGGCAGCGTGGCGTCGGCCCGGACGGTGACGGCCGGGGCGGTCATCAGCTCGCCGGCGGTCGTCGCGGCGGCCCTGGTGAGGTCGTCCGGCCGCCGCGGCCGGGCGGGACCCTCCGGTGCGCCGTCCCGGACCTCCTCCTTGTGCAGCAGGTCCGCCTCCGACACGACGCCCATGACGCGACCCTGGTCGTCGAGGACGGGAACCGCGCTGACCCGCCAGCCCCGCATGGTCTTCACGATGTCCTTGAACGCAGCTCCACGGCGGACGGCGACGACGGTGCGGGTCATCACGTCGCTCACGGCGTAGGGAGTACCGGTCATGGCGACCTCCAGAGGTCGGGTGCGCTCGTACCGCACACTTCCAGAGTCGGTCATCTCGCCGTGACCGGCATGGGCCGGGCGGCCCCGCCGCGGAGGTCCGGGTTTCCCCGCGGCCGGCCGTGATCGCCGGGCGTCACCGGCCGGATGCACACGGTCGCCCCGGCCGCGAGCGGCGCGGTGCGGCAGGAGGCGCGTCGGGGCGGGTCGGTGGTGCGTCAGGGGTGCGCTGTATCTGCTCGGACAGTACGGTGACGTCCTGGTGTTCGACCTTGGACATGAGACGGCTCCGCGAGCGGGCCGTCGGGCGGTGGAGGCGGCATGGCCGGCAAGAAGGCGGCGGAGCTGCCGCGCAAGGTGTACGAGACGGAACTGCTGCGCCTGCAGACCGAGTTGGTGAAGCTGCAGGAGTGGGTGCGGGCGACCGGTGCCCGGCTGGTGGTGGTCTTCGAGGGGCGGGACGCGGCCGGCAAGGGCGGCACGATCAAGCGGGTGACCGAGCATCTCAACCCGCGCATCGCCCGGATCGCGGCGCTGCCGAAACCGACCGAGCGCGAGCGGACGCAGTGGTACTTCCAGCGGTACGTGGAGCATCTCCCGGCCGCCGGGGAGATCGTGCTGTTCGACCGGTCCTGGTACAACCGGGCCGGGGTCGAGCATGTGATGGGCTTCTGCACGGCGGAGGAGCACCAGCTCTTCCTGCGCCAGTGCCCGATCTTCGAGCGGATGCTGGTCGAGGCCGGGGTCCTGCTGCGCAAGTACTGGTTCTCGGTGAGCGACACCGAACAGCAGGAGCGGTTCCGCAAGCGGCTGGAGGACCCGCTGCGGCGCTGGAAGCTCTCCCCGATGGACCTGGAGTCGATCACCCACTGGGAGGCCTACTCCCGGGCCAAGGACGAGATGCTGGTGCACACCGACATCTCCGAGGCGCCCTGGTACATCGTGGAGAGCGACGACAAGCGCCGGGCGCGGCTGAACATGATCGCGCACCTGCTGTCCTCGGTGCCGTACCACGACGTTCCGCCGCCGGTGCTGGAACTGCCCGACCGGCCGCCGTCGACCGGCTACCAGCGCCCGCCGCGAGATCTGCAGACCTACGTCCCCGATCACACGGCGAGCCTCTGACCGACCGACCCGTCGTCGCACCCGCAGACGCAGACGCACCGGTACCCGCAGACGGCGCGGCACGGCACGGCGCGGGTTCGTCCGCGGTCCGACACCCCCCACCGCGGCCGCTTGCGGGTGAAGTCCGGGTGGATCATGGGATCACCGGACGGAAGGCGGCACATGGCCCACGGCAGACTCCAACACCCTGTGTGGCACCGGCTCGTGCCCGGACTCGCCTCACTGCTCGGTTACCGGCGCGCCTGGCTCAGGGGCGACCTGCTGGCCGGGGTGACCGTGGCCGCGTATCTGGTGCCGCAGGTCATGGCGTACGCGGGGGTCGCCGGTCTGCCTCCGGTCGCCGGCCTCTGGGCGATCCTGCCCGCCCTGGCCCTGTACGCCCTGTTCGGCTCCTCACCGCTGCTGTCGGTCGGCCCGGAGTCGACGACCGCGCTGATGACCGCCACGGTGGTGGCCCCGCTGGCGGCCGGTGACCCGGACCGGTACGCCGTCCTGGCGGCCTGCCTCGCCGCCACGGTCGGCCTGCTCTGCCTGGTCGCGCGGGCGGCGCGGCTGGGCTTCCTGGCGGACCTCCTCTCCCGCCCGGTCCTGATCGGTTACCTGGCAGGCGTGGCCTTGATCATGGTCGTGGACCAGCTGCCCAAGCTCACCGGGGCGCGGGCGTCCGGAACCGAGTTCTTCCCCCAACTCTGGTCGTTCTTCACACACTTGGGCGAAGTCCACGCGCCGACCCTGGTCTTCTCGGCCGCGATCCTGCTCTTTCTCCTCCTCGTGACGCGGTACTTCCGTGCGCTCCCCGGCCCGCTCCTGGCGGTGGTCCTGGGCACCGCGGCCGTGATGGTGTTCGACCTCGACGACCGCTACGGCATCAAGGTCATCGGTACCGTCCCCTCGGGACTGCCCGCCCTCGCGGTACCGGACCCGACCGAGGTGCCCGGCCTGGTCCTGCCGGCGCTCGGCGTTCTCCTGGTGGCGTACACGGACTTCATCCTCACCGCGCGCGCCTTCACGCCCCGGGGTCCGGCGGACGGCCCCGGGCTCGACGCCAACCAGGAGTTCCTGGCCCTGGGAACGGCCAACCTCGGGGCGAGCCTGCTGCACGGCTTCCCGGTCAGCAGCAGCGCCAGCCGCACCGCCCTGGCCACCTCGGCCGGCGCCCGCAGCCAGGCGTACTCCCTGGTGGCCGGGGCGCTGGTGCTGGCCGTACTGCTCTTCCTCAGCCCCCTGCTGGCCCGCACACCCGCCGCCGTGCTCGGCGCGCTGGTGGTCTACGCGGCGATGCGCATGATCGACCTCGCCGGCTTCCGCCGCCTGGCCTCCTTCCGCCGCCGCGAGCTGCTCCTCGCCCTCGGCTGCCTGGTCGGGGTCCTCGCCCTGGACATCCTCTACGGTGTGGTGGTCGCCGTCGGCCTGTCGCTGGCCGAGCTGCTCACCCGGGTGGCGCGCCCGCACGACGCGGTCGAGGGCCTGGTGCCCGGAGTGGCGGGGATGCACGACGTCGACGACTACCCGACGGCCCGTACGATCCCGGGACTCCTGGTCTACCGCTACGACTCGCCCCTGTTCTTCGCCAACGCCGAGAACTTCCACCGCCGGGCGCTGGCCGCCGTCGACGAACAGACCGAGTCCGTCCGCTGGTTCGTCCTCAACACCGAGGCCAACGTCGAGGTCGACATCACGGCTCTGGACGCGGTCGACGAACTCCGCCGCGAACTCATCGCCCGTGGCGTCGTGTTCGCGCTCGCCCGGGTGAAACAGGACCTCCTGGAGAGCCTGGAGGCATACGGCCTCGCGCAGGCCGTCGGCCCGGACCTCATCTTCCCGACCCTGCCGACGGCGGTGTCGGCGTACCGCCAGTGGCTGACGGAACACCCCGAGAGCCCGTGAGGGGGCCGTCCGGACCTGACCGGCGACCAACGGCCCACTGACGGCGTTCGCCCGCGCGGGAAACCGTAGGAGGCGCGGTTCCCGACCGACGGACGCGAACGACGAGGAGTGTTGTGATGGCGAAGGCATACCTGGTGGGCAGCGGCATAGCGGCGCTCGCCGCAGCGGCGTTCCTCATCCGCGAGGGCGGGTTCGACGGGGCGGACATCCATCTCTTCGAGGAGCAGCCGGGCATCGGGGGCAGCCTGGACGCGGGCGGCACGGCGGACGCCGGCTACACCATGCGCGGCGGGCGGATGTTCGAGGCCGAGTTCCGGTGCACGTACGACATGCTGTCCGGCATCCCCACCCTGGACGATCCCTCGACGTCGGTGACCGAGGAGATCCTGGCCGGGCACGAGGAGTTCGCGTGGGACGACATCGCCCGGCTGGTCGACGGCGACGGCAAGATCGTCGACGTCGGCTCGATGGGGTTCTCCGAGCGTGACCGGCTGGACCTGGTGCGCTGTCTGGCGACACCCGAGGGCCGTCTGGACGGGAAGCGGATCACCGACTGCTTCGGCGAGCACTTCTTCACCACCAACTTCTGGTTCATGTGGTGCACCACGTTCGCCTTCCAGCCCTGGCACAGCGCGATCGAGTTCCACCGCTATCTCAGGCGGTTCGTCCACCTGTTCCCCGAGTTCGGCTCCATGTCCGGCATCCATCGCACCCGGTACAACCAGTACGACTCGATCGTGCGGCCCCTGGCCGCCTGGCTGCGCGAGCGCGGGGTGACCATCCACCCCGGCTGCCGGGTCACCGACCTGGGCTTCGCTCCCGGAGTCGGCAGCGGCACGGTGACGTCCGTCGACGTGACCCGGGCCGGCCGCGAGGAGCGCATCGCCGTCGCCCCGGAGGATCTGGTGCTGGTGACCAACGGCTCGATGACCGACGCCTCCAGCCGCGGCACCCACACCTCTCCCCCGCCGCCGGCTCCGGACCGCTCGGACGCCTGGCTGCTCTGGCACCGGCTGGCCCGCGGGCGCGAGAACTTCGGGAACCCGGACGCCTTCGACAAGCATGTGAAGGAGTCCCGCTGGGAGTCGTTCACGGTCACCGCCAAGGACCCCGTCTTCCTCGACGCGCTGGCCGGGTTCAGCGGCCGGGAGACCGGCAGGGGCGGGCTGATGACGTTCACCGACTCCAACTGGCTGCTCAGCATCGTGGCCAACCGCCAGCCCGTCTACCGGGACCAGCCCGAGGGCGTCTCGGTCTGGTGGGGCTACGGCCTCTTCCCCGGCCGGGCCGGCAACGGCACGCCCAAGCCGATGGCCATGTGCTCGGGCCGGGAGATCCTCGAAGAGGTCCTGCACCACCTGCACTTCGACGACCGGACACGGGCCCGGGTGCTGGAGACCTCCACCGTCGTCCCCTGCATGATGCCGTACATCACCAGCCAGTTCCTGGCCCGCCGCCACGACGACCGCCCCCAGGTCGTCCCCGAGGGCTCGGTCAACCTCGCCTTCATCGGGCAGTTCGCCGAGGTGCCCGACGACGTCGTCTTCACGGTCGAGTACTCGGTGCGCACCGCCTGGACGGCCGTGTCCCGGCTGCTCCGTCTCGACAAGGAACCGCCGGCCGTCTACAAGGGCCACCACGACCCCCATGTCCTGGCAGCCGCCCTGGAGACCATGCACCGCCGGTAGCCCGGTCTCCGGACGACCACGGTCTCCGGACGGCCCCGGGCCCCGACCGGCGGGGCCCGGGCCGGGACGGCGTCAGGACGCGCTCGGTACGGCGCTCGGGCCCGTGTCGCCGGTCAGGTGGACGATGGTGCCGCCGAGCCTGGGCCGGAACTCCTTGAGCATCTTCGGCTGGGCGCTGACCACCCAGCGCGTGCCGACCAGATAGGTGCCCTGGTACATGCTGATGGTGTCCAGCCAGATCTCCTTGTACTTCTCCTCGGGGAACGTGGTGATGAGGTAGTCGCCGTCCTTGGTGTGGCAGCTGCCTTCGCGCAGTTCCTCGGCCTGGACGCGGATCTTGACCTTGCAGTCGGTCAGGTTGGCGATGACCTCCACCTTGGCGGGGGCCACGACCTGGGCCTGCTGGGCGGAGACCGTCGGGGTCCTGGACGACCTGTCCTCCGTCGACGCGTCGTCCTCGCCCCCGCCGCAGGCCGCGGTCAGGGGCAGCAGGGCCAGGCTGCCCGCGAGGGCGGCACCACGGACCAGACGGGCCGTGGCGGGGGCGGGGGTGGTGGTACGGGTACGGCGGGTACGCCGTCGCTGCTGGGGCACGGGGTGTCTCCGTATCGGTTCAGTGCGTGTCGATTCAGCACGTGTCGGTTCAGCACGTGTCGGTTCAGTGCGCGACAGGGGAGCGCCCGGGAGGCAGGCGCGAGAAGGCCGTGTGCCTGTGGTCCGGACGCGGGTGTGGGTCGGTACCGCTCAGCAGCGGAATGTCTGCAGGACCGCGGCGTCGCCGGGGCTGCGGACGTCTCTCACCGTGCGCGGACGGGCCGCCCCCGGCAGGGTGTCGTCGAGTGCCGCGGCCGCCTCGACCGCCGGTGTGAGGGCGTCCGGCGACGGTGGTGCGACGAGGTGATCCGCGCGCTGCGGCCGGCCGGGGGAATCGGCGGCCGTTCCCGCATGGGCAGCGCCGCTGCCGGTCTGCGGCACCGCGGACGCGACGTCGTACGCCGCCTGCGGCCCCGTCCGGGCCGCGGATGCCACGGCGGACGGGGTGTACGCCGGGACGCCGGTCCCGTGGGGCGTCGTGACGTGCAGCAGTACGACGGCGGCCAGCAGCAGCACCGCTGCCGCCATGCGTCGTATCACCACTGGACTCCCGAACTCCGGCCCGAGCCGACGCCTGAACGTTACCGGCACTCGCGGGTCGCCCAGGTCGAACTCCCCCACAGGGAAGGTGACATGGGCAACACCTGACCCCGGCGGCGTCGGCGGGACCGGCTCCCGCGGTCACGACTCGCGGAGGTCACGGTAGGTGCGGGATCATTGGGCGTGTATCGCGCCTGAAGGAGTGGGCATGAGACGGAACCGACTGCTCGCCTCGGCCGCGGCGCTGTGCGCGGCCGCCGCACTCGGCCTGGCCGTACCCCACACGGCCGCGGCCGCCCCGGATCACTACTGTTCCCATGTGTCATCGGACGTCCGGCCCACGCTGACCTACGGTGACACCGGTGCGGCGGTCAGGCAGGCGCAGTGCCTGAGCAACAAATGGGGAGGCGTGCCGCCCAGGCTGGCCGTCGACGGGGTGTACGACTCCGTCATGCTGAAGAAGATCGCTTGGATCCAGGTCTGCCACGGTCTGCCGCCCAGCGGAGTCGTCGGGAGCCGCACCTGGCAGGTGCTGTACCACCCGGCCCTCGACTGTTACGTCCCCTATCCGCAGTGACCCCACAACGCCCCGTCGCCCCTGCGGCGGCGTGGGAGCATCCTGGTTCCTGGCAGTCGTCCGGGCGGCCGGGAGGTGACGGGATGCGCTGGTGGGTCACGGGGTGGGCGGTCGTCGGGGTGGTCGCCCTGACGGCCTGCGGTGCGTCGTCCGGGGGCGGTGCCGCGGGCACGGGGCCGCCGTCGGGGCACTGGGCGGGGCCGTCGGGCGGCACACCGGCACACACGTCTGCGGCTCCGGTTCCGGCGCCGTCCTCGGCCGCACCTGATGGCCCCGCTCCGTCCGCGTCAGCGTCAGCATCCGCGGGGAACTGCGCGGCCGGTCGTACGCGGGTCACCGTCTCCCCCGGTGACGCGCCCGTGCGGCGCTTGTGCGTGCGCCCCGGGGCCGAGGTGTCGCTCGTTCTCCGGCCGCGGGTCGACGACCGGCGGTGGACGGCCACGCGGAGTTCCGCGCCGGTGTTCGTCCTGTTGTCGGGCTGGCGGGTGGATGCCGACGGCACCGCGTATGCCTCGCTGCGGTGTGCGGGCACCCGGGGCGGCACGGCCGAGGTCACCGCGCTGGCGAAGGCGCCGGACGTGGCGGGTGCGGCGGGCGTCGCCTTCACGCTGGAGGTGACCGTGGTGCCGTACGGGCGGGAGGGGTGACCCGGAGCCCAGCCCCACAGGCCGGAGCGGACCGGGGTCACCCCTCCCGGTGTGCGTCAACGGCAGTCGCGCACCTTGATGGTGTAGATGCCGCGGCCGTGGGTGGCCGCGTACAGGGTGCTGCCGTCGGGGCCCAGCTTCAGCTGGAGCACGGCGACCGCCGGGAGCGAGCCGACGCGCTGCCACTGGGTGCGGCCCGGTGCGCGGTAGACGACGCCGAGGTCGGTGGCGACGGCGAGGCCGCCGTTCGGGGTGACGACCGCGGAGTTGGTCGGCACGTCGGGGAGGTTGGCGGAGATGTCCTTCCAGGTGGTGCCGCCGTCGGTGGACTCGAAGACATGGCCGACACCGGCGCCGGGGCCCTCGGTCCAGTGCCGGGAGAAGCCGTTGACGGCGAGGAAGACGTGGTCGGCGTTCTTCGGGTCGACGGCGAAGCCGCTCAGGTAGCGGTTGGGTACGGTCCCGTCCGCAGGCAGGGTGATGTCGTGCCAGCCGGTGCCGTCCGCGTTGCCGACGGAGATGCCGCGGGCGAAGCCCTGGTTGTTGCAGGGGCCGCACCAGGCCGCGTAGACCTTGCCGCCCGAGGCCGCGACGGCGGTCGCGGTGCGGCCGGCGCCGAGGTCGTACAGGCTCTTCCACTCAGCTCCGCTGCGGATGGCGTAGCCATGGGTCTGCACCCAGATGTGCCGGCCGCCGGCGATCCATGTCGAGCTGTCCTTCAGGTCCGCCGCGAGCGGGGCGATGAAGCGGGCCTCGCTGGTGGCGTTGTCGGCCGGGGCGACGTTGTACGACGTGGCCTTGGTGGCGTCGGTGACCCAACTGCCGTCGTTGACACCGCAGTTCTGGGTCACCTGGATGGCGAGATAGACGTATTCCTCCGCCAGGTCGCAGCCGTTGGCGGGGTCGGTGAGCGTGTCGCCGCCGTCGCCGCCGAAGTTGGAGCCCATGACGGTGTCGTTGCTGCGGAGGATCGACTGGCCGTTGTCCTGGAGGCCGCCGGTGACGGAGACGCCGCCGTGGGCCAGGTCCTTGCCGACGCCCACCGAGTAGTACTGAAGGGTGTCGATGGTGCCGTCGTTGAGGGAGGTCCAGTCGGTGGCGTGGCCGGAGGTGTCCTGGGAGCCGTTGACGGGGCGCTTGTAGACACCGCCGTCGTTGCCGACGTAGACGAAGCTCTTGCCGTGGTAGCGGCCGATGGCGACGCCGTGCTGGTCGGAGTGGGTGGTCGGGTTGCAGTCGCCGGTCTGCTTGGCCGGGTCGATGCTCCAGCAGGGGAAGGTGAAGTTCCAGTACGGGCCGACGGTGGACCAGGTGCTGCCGCCGTCCTTGGTCTCGTAGACCTCCTCCAGGCCCGCGTACACGTGCTTCGGGTCGCTCGGGTCGACGCTCAGGAACTGGTTGTACCAGGCCTGCACGCCGGGCATGTAGCCGCTGGTGGTCAACGCCGATCCGTCGGTGGCCAGTTGCTTGTAGTCGGCGATCTTCGTCCAGGGGCCGGACGGCGAGGCCGCGCTGTAGATGCCCTCCAGGCCGCTGTCCGGGTTGGTGTTCAGCTGCTCCGGCGACTGGTCGATGGCGTAGTAGCGGGAGCCGTCGGCGGAGCGGGCGAAGGTGACGTTGCCGACGTTGTCCGCGTCGGTCGGCAGGTCGCCGAAGCCGCTGCTGATCCGGGTCCAGGTACCGTCGGCGCCCTTGGTGTAGAAGCCGTTGTAGTCGTCGCCGCTGCGCCAGCCGACCGCCAGGATCACCTTGCCGGGGTCCTTGGGGTCGATCGCGATGTCGTTGGCGATGTTCTTGTACGCGGCCGAGGGGTCGCTCGCCAGTGAACCGCCGGGCAGATAGTCGGGGTTGGGGGCGAACTCCAGTTTCCAGGCGCCCTTGAGCGTCCTGGTGGAGTGACTCCACACGCCTTCGCTGGTGGCCGCCCACACCTTGCCGCCGCCGAAGCGGAGTTCGTGGATGGTGGTCGACTCCAGCTCGTCGCCGCCGACCCGGGCGCGGGCGGAGAAGGTGCCGTGGTGCGGGTCGGACAGGACGTAGACGCCGCTGCCGAGGTAGGCGTCCGCGTTGGTGGTGGCCTCGCCGGTGCCCAGCCACAGCCGGCCGGTGCCGTCGAGCGCGAGCGCGCCGGTGGACTGCGAGGAGAGCCGGTCGCTGATCGGCTGCCAGTGCCCGCCGCCGCTCCTGGACCGCCAGACGCCGCCGCCCGCGCTGCCCGCGTAGACGTATCCGTCGTCGTCGGCGGCCAGCGCGGCCATCCGGCCGGTGACATTGCCCGAGCCGCCGCTGGAGTTGGAGTCGATGTCGCGGTAGCGGGAGTCGTCGGAGTTGTACGGCAGGTCGGTGATGTTGCGCCAACTGCCGCCGGTACTGGGGAGGTCGGTCAAGCTGGTCCAGGCAGCGCCGTACGCGCCGGGGGCGACGATGCCGGGCGAGGTGCGGGCCTCGGCGTACTGGTCCGCGCCCTCGGCGATCTCATCCGCCTCGTTGCCGCCGTCGTCATCGTCGGCCTTCACCTTCGGGCTCACGGATCCCGTCGAGTGCTCCCGCTCGGCGGCGAGCCGCGCGAGGGCCCGTGCTCCGAACGGACCCGTCCTGCCGGACGCGGCGCCCGCGGGTGTCGCGACGAGTGCGGCGGATGCGGCGAGGGCACAGATCGTGAGCCATCGTCTCTTACGGGTTGGTGCTGACATCAGACCTCCCAAACGGGCCTTGGCACAGCCGTCTTGGGAGACCCGACCACGGCCGGCCGGAAGCGTCCGGCCTTTGGCCAACCTTTGACCGGAACCTGTCACCACGACCAGGAGTCGCCCCGCCTCTGCTATGCGGTGTCCGGCGGCGCGTCTTACGGAGTCGTGACGTGCGGGCGTGGGGGCATGGGCCGGTGGCGGGGCGGGCCTAGCGTGGGCTCATGCGTGTACTGGTCACCGGCAGTGCCGGGTTCATCGGGTCCCATGTCGTCGAGGCGCTGGCGGCGCGCGGGCACGAGGCGGTCGTGTTCGACGTGCGCGACGACCCGGGCGCCGACGTGCGCAGTCCGGTGGCGGTCGGGCGGGCGCTGGCGGGCGTCGACGCCGTCTGCCATCAGGCCGCGATGGTCGGCCTCGGGGTCGGGTTCGGGGATGCCGCGGAGTACGTCTCCCGCAATGACCTCGGTACGGCCGTGCTGCTCGCCGGGATGGCCGAGGCGGGGGTACGGCACCTCGTGCTGGCGGGGTCGATGGTCGTCTACGGGGAGGGGCGGTACGAGTGCCCGCGCCACGGCGTCGTACGGCCGGGGCCGCGTGCGGTCGCCGATCTGGAGGCCGGGCGGTTCGAGCCGAACTGCCCCGTGTGCGAGGACGAGTTGACGGCCGGGCTGGTCAGCGAGGACGCGCCCGTCGATCCACGCAACGTGTACGCGACGACCAAGCTGGCCCAGGAGCATCTGGCCGCCGCCTGGGCCCGGTCCACGGGCGGGTCGGCGGTGTCGCTGCGCTACCACAACGTGTACGGGCCCCGGATGCCCCGCGACACCCCCTACGCCGGGGTCGCCTCCTTCTTCCGTTCGGCGCTCGCCCGGGGCGAGGCGCCCCGGGTGTTCGAGGACGGGCGGCAGCGCCGGGACTTCGTGCATGTGCGGGATGTAGCCGCCGCCGACGCGATGGCGCTGGAGGCGGGCTCCGCGCCGGGTGCGCTGACCGTGTACAACACCGGCAGCGGTGAGCCGCACACCGTCGGGGAGATGGCCCGCGCGCTGGCCGAGGCCCACGGCGGGCCGATGCCGGTGGTCACCGGGGAGTTCCGGCTGGGGGACGTACGGCACATCACGGCCGACTCCGCGCGGCTGCGGGCCGAACTGGGCTGGAAGCCCGAGGTCGGGTTCGCGGAGGGGATGCGGGAGTTCGCGCGCGTGGAGTAGTGCGAAGTGTGGCTAGGGCGCCGTCGGCAGCGTGACCTCGAATCGGCAGCCGCCCGGGATGTTGTGCACGGAGGCCCGCCCCTGGTGGGCCTCCACGATCCCGCGCACGATGGCGAGGCCGAGTCCGGCTCCGGCGGGCGGGGTGCGCGCGTGGCTGCCGCGCCACCCGGTGTCGAAGACGCGGGGCAGGTCCTCCTCGGGAATGCCGCCGCAGCCGTCCGTGACGGACAGGACGACACCCTCGGGGCCGCGTTCGGCGGCGACCGCGACCGTGCCGTCCGGGGGCGTCCGGCGGATGGCGTTCACCAGCAGATTGCCCAGCACCCGGCTCATCTCCCTGCCGTCCACCTCGACCGGCACCGGCTCCACCCGGTCACCGACCAGCCGTACGCCGTGCTCGCGCGCGAGCGGGTCCGCGCCCGCGAGGGCGTCGCCGACGAGGTCGTACAGCGACATCCGGCTCGTGCTCAGCGCGAGCGTCCCGGCGTGGATGCGGGAGAGTTCGAAGAGGTCGCCGACCATGTCGTTGAGCCGCTCGACCTCGGTGCGGATCTGCTTCAGATAGCGGTCGGGGTCGGTGGCGACGCCGTCCTCCAGCGCCTCCGACATGGCGCGCAGCCCGGCCAGCGGGGTGCGCAGGTCGTGCGAGATCCAGGCGACCAGCTCCCGCCGCGAGGTCTCCAGCGCGCGTTCCCGCTCCCGGGACTCGGCGAGCTTCGCGCTGGTGGCCGCCAGCTCGCGGCTCACCTCGGCCAGTTCGGCGGTGGCCGGGACGGCGGGCGCCGCGAAGTCGCCCTGTTCGCCGAACGAGCGTGCCGCGAGGGCGAGTTCACGGCTGCGGGCGGCGACCCAGCGGCCCAGTATCAGCGCGGTCACCAGTGAGACCACGGCCGCCATCGCGACGACCGTCGTCACCACCGACAGGTCGTGCGACGACAGGAACATCGCCCAGGCGACGGCCAGGGTGCCGGCGAGCATCGCGACCACGCCGACGGCGGCGACCACCGCGATGGACGCGGTCAGCGGCCGGCGCCGCAGCAGGCGGAGCGCGGCCGCACCGGCGAGACCGGTGGCGGCGGCGCCGGCCAGGGCGTACAGGGCGATCAGCAGGGTGTCGCGCATGTCAGTCCACCTCCTCGCGGCCCTCGGGTTCGAAGCGGTAGCCGACGCCCCACACCGTCTGGATCAGGCGCGGCCGGGCCGGATCGGCCTCGACCTTGGCGCGCAGCCGGCGGACATGGACGGTGACGGTGGACACGTCACCGAAGTCCCAGCCCCACACCTCGCGCATCAGGTCCTCCCTGCTGTAGGCCTGCCCCGGGTGCCGCAGGAAGAAGGCGAGAAGGTCGAACTCACGCAGGGTGAGGGCGAGTTCGGTGCCGTTCCGGGTGGCGCGGCGGGCGCCCGGGTCGAGGGTGAGCCCGGCGGTGGACAGGGAGTTCGCGGCGGGCGCGGGGCGGCTGCGGCGCAGCACCGACTCCACCCGCAGGACCAGTTCACGGGGGCTGAAGGGCTTGGTGACGTAGTCGTCGGCGCCGACCTCCAGGCCCAGGATGCGGTCGTCCTCGTCACCGCGCGCGGTGAGCATGATGACCGGGACGGGGGCGCGGCCGCGCAGCCGCCGGCAGACCTCCAGGCCGTCCATGCCGGGCAGCATCAGGTCGAGCACGACCAGGTCCGGCCAGTGGGCGGCGGCGCGGATCAGGGCGGTGGGTCCGTCGTCGGCGTGGTCGACGAGGTAACCGGCACGGTCGAGATACCCGGCGACGACCTCGGCGACGGTCGGATCGTCGTCGACGACCAGGACCCGGGCGGCACCGGCGGTGGCCCGGTCCTCGGTGAGCTCGTACGGCTGCTGCATGCCTCCACCCTCGCACCGGGCCGTCGCGGATGTCGCGCGCGAGGGCGGGCACCGGGTGCGACGTCCGTGTTTCGTAAGAAACGGGGGCGGCGGGACCCGGGCGCCGACGTCCGCGTTTCGTAAGGAGCCGACGCCCGATATGCCCGGTTCACGTTCGTAGGGTGAGACCGTGACCACCTCACCATCCTCATCCTCGCCGGCGACGGACGTGGACGTCGTACTCCCCTGTCTGAACGAGGCCGAGGCCCTGCCCTGGGTGCTCGCCCGGATCCCGGCGGGCTGGCGGGCCCTCGTGGTCGACAACGGCTCCACCGACGGCTCGGCGGACATCGCCCGGGCGCTCGGTGCGACCGTCGTCCACGAGGCGCGGCGCGGCTTCGGCGCGGCGTGCCATGCGGGGCTGACCGCGGCGAGCGCCGACATCGTCTGCTTCTGCGACTGCGACGCGTCCCTGGATCCGGGGCTCCTCGTGCCCTTCGTGCGGGAAGTCTCCGACGGGGAGGCGGACTTGGTGCTGGGCCGACGGCGGCCGCAGGGGCGGGGCGCCTGGCCCGCGCACGCCCGCGCCGGGAATCTCGCGCTGTCGCGGATGCTGCGGCGCCGGACCGGGCTGCGGCTGCACGACCTGGGGCCGCTGCGGGCGGCGCGCCGGGAGCGGTTGCTCTCGCTGGACCTCGACGACCGGCGCAGCGGCTATCCGTTGCAGATGGTGGTGCGGGCCGCCGACGCGGGCTGGCGCATCGCCGAGCACGACGTGGCGTATCTGCCGCGTACGGGTGCGTCGAAGGTCACCGGGACCTGGCGCGGCACGTGGCAGGCGGTGCGGGACATGAGCCGGGTGCTGCGGGAACCACCCCGGGTGCGGGCCGGTGGGGGCTGGTCGCGCCCGCGCGGCGGAGCCGCAAATCGATAGGGCCCCGCGCCCCTGAAGGGGCGCTGCAGCCGCAGTGCCTTTCCAGCTCAACGGCACCCGGCCAGCGCCGGTAAGCGAAACCCCCCGCCCCGGCCCCCACTCACCCGCACCAGCCAAGGAACCCCCATGACCACCCTCCTCGTCATCGCCAAGGAGCCCCGCCCCGGCAGGGTCAAGACGCGGCTCACCCCGCCGTTCTCCCCCGAGCAGGCCGCCGCCCTCGCCGAGGCGTCGCTCGCCGACACCCTTCGCGCCGTCGCCGCGACACCGGCCACGCGCCGGGTGCTCGTGCTCGACGGCCGGCCCGGCCCCTGGCTGCCGCCCGGCTTCGACGTCGTGCCGCAGTGCGCGGGCGGGCTGGACGAACGTCTCGCCGACGCCTTCGCCCGCTGTACCGGCCCCGCCCTCCTCATCGGCATGGACACCCCCCAGGTCACCCCGGCACTGCTCACCGTGGACTTCGCTGGCTGCGACGCCTGGTTCGGCCCCGCCGAGGACGGTGGCTTCTGGGCCCTGGGCCTCGCCGACCCGCACCCCGCGCTGCTGCGCGGCGTGCCGATGTCCGTGCCGGAGACCGGGGCCGTCCAGCGGCGGCGGCTGGTCGCGGCCGGGCTGCGCGTGTGCGATCTGCCGCGGTTGCGGGACGTCGACACCGCGGCGGACGCCGCCGCCGTCGCCGCCCTCGTCCCGGACGGCCGGTTCGCCGCCCGGCTGGCCCAGTGCACGGCACGGACGGCACAGAGCGGAACGGGCCGCCGATGACCACCTCGCCGGCCGTCGCCTGGACCGGTGCCGACCCCTACGCCGCCGCCCTGCACGCCGGGCGCGGCCCGCTGTTCCTGCGCCGCACCGACGGCTGGCTGCTGCCCCTGGACGTGGAGCGCTGGTGCGCACGGGCGGACCCGGTCGACCGTGAGGTCCTGGACCGTTGCGAGGGCGCGGTCCTCGACGTCGGCTGCGGCCCCGGGCGGCTGGTCGCGGAGCTCGCCGCCCGCGGCCGTACCGTCCTCGGTATCGACGTCAGCGCGGCCGCCGTCGACCACGCCGTGCGGCTCGGCGGGCAGGCCCTGCGCCGCTCGGTGTTCGAGCCGCTGCCCGGCCAGGGCCGCTGGGGCACCGTGCTGCTCATGGACGGCAACGTCGGCATCGGCGGCGACCCGGGCGCACTGCTCGACCGGGTGGCACAACTCCTCGTGCCCGGTGGCCTGCTGATCGCCGAAGCCGCTCCGGTGGACGTCGACGAACGCGCCGACGTCCACCTCACCGACGCCCATGACGCGGTCGGTGCGCCCTTTCTCTGGGCGCGGCTCGGCACCCCGGCGCTGCTGCGGTACGCGCGGGGCTGGGAGCAGGAAGGTCAGTGGACGGCCGGCGGGCGCCGCTTCGTCGCCCTGCGCAGCCGCCGTGCCAGCAGCAGCGCCGAGCCGCCGAAGAGTACGGCGGTGATCAGCAGCCAGCGGGCCAGGAAGCCGTCCGTGGACTGGCCGGTGGCCGACCGGTAGCGCTCGTCCACCATCCCGCTGATCAGCGGGAACCACACGAGGAGGAGCAGGGCGGAGAGTGCGGCCGGAACCCGGACGTACATCGCCCACTGCCGACGCCCGGCGGCGCCCAGCCCCCGTACCATCGCCCGGTCGGCCAGCGCGTACAGCGGCAGCAGCACGAGGTCGTGCAGCAGCGCCGCCCCCACCACCCACAGCGCCACGCCGAGCCAGTCCCCGGACAGCAGCCGTACGCCGGCGTAGGCGGCGAGCGCGAACGAGCAGGCCAGGAGCAGGATCTGGAAGGGGCTGCCGACGACGAGGCGGGGTCGCATCACAGGTCTCCGAAGGTCATCCGGGCCACCCACTTGGTGTTGAGCACACCGGGCGCGGCGGGCACGATCACGCGGGCGGGGTAACCGTGGTCGGGGGACAGGTCCTCGCCGTTGACCTGCAGGGCGAGCAGGGAGCGCGGGTCGGCGACCTGGTTGGCGCGCAGGGCGGCGCGGCGGAAGGCTCCGTGCCGCTGGAGGGACTCCACGAACACGTCCGGTGGGTCGCCGTCGTAGCCGACGAGCGCGGCCAGGTCCCGCAGCCGCACCCCGCGCCACCACTGGTCGGCGGTCGACCAGCCCTCGACGCAGGCGATGGGCAACGCGGCGCTGTACTGGGGCAGTCGGAGGAGTTCGGTGCGGGTGAGCCGGACCGTCCGGCCGTCCCGTCCCGTGACGACGAGCCGCCATGCCTCCTCCCCGGTCTCCTTCGCGTCGATCCCCGCGTAGCCGGCCGTCTTGTTGATCTGGAAGCCGTTCGGCCCGCTGCCCGGGTCGGCTCCGCCGTGCGGTGCGAGCAGCGCGGTGCGGCGCAGGGCGCCCCCGATGCTCTGCCCGGCGGTCGTCACGAGCAGCAGCAGGGAGGCGCCGCCGACGAACCACAGCGCCCCGCGCCGGGACACGGTCGGCGTGTCCGGCCGCGGCGCCTCCAACTGGCCCTCGTCTCCGCGTCGTCGACGGACGGCCCGGACGGCCGCCGGTGTCTTCAGCGCCGCATGTGCCAGGAACGCGGCGAAGAACACCCAGGCGCCGTAGAAGTGCAGCGGGTAGAAGGAGCCGGGGAAGAGGTAGTCGAGCTGGACGTTGAGGACGCCGGTGGTGAACTCGAACAGGCCGCCGCCGACCAGCAACAGCAGCGAGATCCGCTCCAGCGCGTGCGCGAGCGACCGGGCCGGAGGCAGCGTGAACAGCTTCGGCACCACCGACCACAGCTTGGCGAGCAGCACCGGGATCAGGGCGATACCGAGGGTGACGTGCAGTCCCTGGGTGACCCGGTAGAGCCAGTAGGGGTTCGTCGGCCAGGAGAACAGATAGAAGCCGAGAATGCCCTTGTCCGGGGTCTGGTCGTTCACCGGCGCCAGGTCCGGGTTGTAGGCGGCGTACGACAGCAGTCCCGTCACGAACAGCACGGTGATGCCGACGAGCAGCACGAGGCCGAGCACCGAGGTGAACCAGGTGCCGCGCAGCGGGCTCCGCCAGAAGCCGGGTGAGGTGGGAAGCCGTGGGTCGTCGTCTCGCATGCTTCGACCGTAGGCCGGGGAAACCCCGGGAAAGGGTGCGCAACCCATGACGAAAGTCTGACGTCAGCCCGTTGATCCCCCCTCTCGCCCGGTCGCCGACCTAGCGTTCCGGTGTGACCCGCACTCCCCTTCGTGACCGCTCCGCCGATCTGCTCGCCGTCCTCGCCGCCGCCCTGTTCGTGCTCGTCGCGGTGCTGGTCGGCCGGCACATCCAGGACACCTACCGCACCCTGTTCGTGCACTGGCCGCCGGTCTTCGCCGACTGGGACCCGCATGTGGGCCCGGGCACCCCGGCCGCGCTGCTGGTCGCGGCCGCCGTGGTGGCATACGGGCCGGGTCTCGCCGTACGGCTGCCCTGGCGCGGCCTGCTCGCCGCGGCCTGGGGCACCTGTCTGGCCTGGACGTGGTCGCTGGCGCTGGTCGACGGCTGGCAGCGGGGCGTGGCCGGCCGGCTCACCAGCCCCAACGAGTACCTCACGGTCATCGGCCGCTTCCACGACATCCCCGCGACCCTGCGCGACTTCACCCACCACATCGTCAGCGGCACCCCGGCCCCCTGGCCCGCCCACATCGCCGGACACCCTCCGGCGGCCACGCTCACCTTCGTCCTGCTGGACCGGATCGGACTGCGCGGCGGGGGCTGGGCGGGCGCCTGGTGCATCACCGTCGGGTCCACGGCCTGTGTCGCCGTGCTGGTCGCGGTGCGGGCGCTGGCCGACGAGCGGCTCGCCCGGCGGGCCGCGCCCTTCCTGGCGCTCGCCCCGGCCGCGGTCTGGGTGGGCGCCTCGGCCGACGGGTACTTCGCGGCGGTCGCCGCCTGGGCGGTCGCGCTGCTGGCGCTCGCGGTGACCGGGCGGGGCGTGGGGTGGGCGGCGGGCGCCGGACTGCTGTACGGGCTGACCTGCTATCTGTCGTACGGCCTGACGCTCTTCGCGCTGATCGGGGCGGCGGTGCTGGTGCTCGGCCGGCGCCGGGTCCGCGAGCGGCCGGTCGTCCTCGCCCTGTTGCTGGTGGCCGGGGCCGCGGTCGTCCCCGTCGCCTTCACGCTCGCCGGGTTCGACTGGTGGGAGGGGTACCGGCTGCTGGTCACCCGCTACTACCAGGGCGTCGGCGGCACCCGACCGTACGGCTACTGGGTGTGGGCCAACCTGGCCTGCACGGTGCTGATCACCGGCCCGGCGACGGTGGCGGGGCTGCGGCGGACGGGCGCGACGCTGATCCACCGCCGTAAGTCTCCTTCGGCCTCCGTCACCCCTTCCACCTCCTCCGTCTCCTCCGTCTCCTCCGCTCGGACGCGTCTCGCGTTCCTCGTGGCGGTCACCCTGCTCGCGCTGCTGATCGCCGACCTGTCCGGGATGAGCAAGGCGGAGACGGAACGCATCTGGCTGCCGTTCGCGATGTGGCTGCTCCCGGCCTGTGCGTTCCTGCCCCGGCCGCGCGTCTGGCTCACCGGACAGGCGCTGCTGGCGCTGCTGCTGAACCATCTGCTGTTCACCGGCTGGTGACCCGTCGAGCGCCCCGTGCGGGGGGGGGCCGGGGGGGGCAAGGCCCCCCCCACCAGGGGGGGGGCGGCGCCCCGCCCCCCCGCCCCCGGACGCCCCCACCCGGGGGGGGGCCCCCCCCCCCCGGCGGGGGGGCCCCCCGGCAGGGGCGGGGGGGGCGGGGGGGGCCACCCCTGGGGGGGCCCCGGGGGGGGCCCCGGGCCCGCCCCCGGGGGGGGGCCCTCGACGGGTCACATGGCCGACCGGTCACGCGGTGGCGGCCACCCGGAAGCCCACGGTCGGATAGCCTCCGGACGGGTCGCGGCCCTCCCCTCGGTAGATGGCCGTGCAGCTGTTCAGGTTGGCGTACCAGGAGCCGCCGCGGATGGCGTTGACCTGGGTGTTCATCTCGCCGCCGTGGGTGGCCGTGATGACGGAGGTGGTCCACTCCCAGCAGTTGCCGCAGAGGTCGAGCACGCCGTCGGCGCTGGCCCCGCCCGAATAGGTGGTGACGGGGGTGGTGTAGCCGCCGGTGGCGGTGAGGGCGTCGTAGACGTCGGTGTAGATGAAGCCGGTGCGGCCGGCGGTGACGTTCCAGCCGGCGACGGTTCCGGTGGCGCCGATGGAGAGGATCTCGGAGATCGGATAGCTCTCGCCGTACTCGTCGGAGCCGGTCGCGGTGTAGGTGGCCAGGTCGGAGCCGTGCTCGGCGAGTTCGTAGGCCGCGCAGACGGCGTTGTAGTTGTAGTTGCTGATCAGGACGAGGTCGGAGTAGGAGGTGCCGGCCGTGTCGCCCCAGGGGTAGGTGAGGGCGTCGGGTCCCGAGGCTGCGTTCTCCCACTCGGCCTCGGTGGGCAGCCGGAAGGTCTGGCCGCCGTTGCCTGCCTGCTCGGTGAGCCAGGCGCAGTAGGCGGTGGCCGAGTCGAGGGAGACCTGCAGTACGGGATGGTCGGCCTCGCCTTCGGGGTAGGTGCCGTTGTCCCAGTAGGAGGGCGTCTCCTCGCCGGTGTCGTCGGCGAAGTCGAGGTACTGGGCGTTGGTGACCTCGTAGACACCGAGCCAGTAGGCCGCGTCGACGGGCGAGGCCTCGCCGGAGCCGACGGTTCCGGCGAGGTTCGTGGCGAAGACGAAGTCGGGGTTGGCACCGACCAGGGCCAGTTCCTGACCGGCGACGGTGGTGACAGTGGTGTCGGTGACGGCGGTGGCCACTGTGGTGGCGGTGGTCGCGGCCGCGGCTCGGGGCGGCCTGGCGAGGGCCCCCGCGCCCGTGAGGGCGAGTAAGGCGAGGAGGGTCCTTCTGTTGACACTTCTGCGGGTACCTGGGGCAGTCGCGTTCATGACGACTCCTGAGGGTGATGACAGCGCGCGTCCCTGCGCACGGCTGATGGTCCATCAACTCCCATGACCTGTCGACACTTTGTGCGTAACAGATACCTTGGGGCAGCCTGTGAGTGGCATCGGGTCGACAGTATCGCCACCAGGGCTCGCATTGTCGGACACCACCGACAACAGGGAGGTCACCTGCCGTGACCGGCAGCGGGAAGCTCAGCCGCGGGTGCCGCTCCGCACGGAGCCGCTCGGGGCGTCGGCCGCGACCGTGAGCCGGGACAGCAGCCGCGCCAGCGCCCCGTCGTCGTCGACCGCGTCGAGCAGTCGGGCCTGGTCGGCCGCGACGCGGTGGGCGGCACGCCGGTGGAGGTCGTCGCCGCGTGCGGTGAGGTAGAGCAGGACGCGGCGGCGGTCGTGGGGGTCGGGGCGGCGGTGGACCAGGTTGTCGGCGACCATCCGGTCGACCAGCTTGGTCAGGCTGGGCGCCGGCATCAGCGCATGGTCGGCGATCTCGGACATCGGGCGCCCCTGGCTGTCCCCGACGATCGACAGGACACGCCATTCCTCGACCGTGCAGTCCTCCTCGGCAAGCACCGCGGACAGCCGCTGCACGATGCGCCGCTCGGCATGGCTGAGGAGGTGGGCGAGGTCCGGCGAGGAGGGTACGGACGGCATTGCCGGTGTCCTTCCGGTAGGTCTACCTTCTGATCTTCCGCAGTGCCCCATCCTTCACGACGGACGCCACACGAGGCGCCGCTGGTTCTCGATGTACTGGCGCACGACGGTCAGAGGTGACCCGCCACAGCTTCCGGCGAAGTAGGACCCGGACCAGAAGTGCCCGCCCCACAGGTACCGGCGGACGTGGGCGTCGTACTCCTTGCGCAGGAGCCGAGCGGAGACACCTTTGAGGGAGTTGACCAACTTGGAGAGCTGGACCTTGGGCGGGTAGTGCACGAGCAGGTGGACATGATCCTCTTCGCCGTTGAACTGCTGCAGCTCGGCCTCGAAGTCCTCGCAGACCTCTCGCATGATCTGTTCGCAGCGCGTCAGCATCTCACCGGTCATTGCTCCGCGCCGATATTTAGTGAGAAACACCAAGTGAACATGAAGGTTGCACACGACGTGACGCCCGGTGCGCACATCGGCATTTGGATTCCAGCGCGGCGACATAGACCAAATGATATCGTGCTCGCGTGACTACGGAACGTGCACAGGAGAAGCGGCAGTTCGGGCACCGCGCCCGTCTGACGCTGACGCCTGCACAGGTCCGGCTTGTCGACGCCCAGGCCCACGCCGCACGAGCGACGTGGAATCTCCTGCACGACTTCTGGACGATGACGCCGAAGTGCCGCCGGTTCCTCAAGGCTGCGGACGAGGCGATCCGGCAGGCCCGCAAGGAGATCGACTGGTTCGGTGTCCTGCCCGCCCAGGCCGCCCAGGCAGTGCTGAAGACGTACCACCAGGCCTGGAAGAGCTGCTGGGAAGGCCGGGCTGACGAACCGAACTTCAAGGCCCGCTTGCGCACGGTGATGTCGGTGGACGTCCCGCAGGGGCGTGATCTGCAGATCAAGCGTGTGCACCGCCGCTGGGGCATGGTCAACATCCCCAAGGTCGGCCGGATCCGCTTCCGCTGGACCAAGGATCTCCCGGTCGGCAAGCACGCCGGCAACGACAACCGGATCACCGGGGCGCGGCTCGTCAAGGACGCCCTCGGCTGGCACATCGCCTTCCGCGTACAGACCCTCGACGCCGCAGCCGGGCCGCACCCCGGCCCCGAGGTCGGCATCGACATCGGAATCAACATCCCGCTCGCCCTGTCCGACGGCAACCACCACGACCACGGCCGCCCATCGCGGCTCCCCGACAGCACATCCGACCGAGACAAGTGGCTCAACCCGGACGAGAAGGCCAGGCTGCTCCGCCTGGAGCGGCGCGCCGCCTACCGCAAGAGCTTCCGCAAGCGCGGCGAGAAGACCTCTCGCCGACTCCAGATCACCTACAACCAGATCAAGCGGCTACGCGCAACAGCCACGCGCCGCGCCACCGATTGGCAACACCAGACCACCACCCGCCTCGCCCGTACCTACGGCGTGATCGTGGTGGAAAAACTCGACATCCCGAACATGGTCAAATCCGCCAAGGGCACCATCACCGCCCCGGGCAAGAACGTCGCGCAGAAGTCCGGATTGAACCGCTCCATCAGCCAGGAGGCGTGGGGCCGTACCGTGACGATGCTGACGTACAAGACCGCCCGCCACGGCGGGACCCTGCACAGGGTCCCCGCACCCAACACCTCGCTGCGCTGCTCCGCCTGCGGCTTCATCACACCCGGCAGCCGCAGGGACCAGGCCACGTTCGTGTGCGAGAACCCGGACTGCGGATGGTCGGGCAACGCCGACCACAACGCCGCCCGAAACGTCTTGCACCTGTACCGGATGGGCCACGCGCTCATCCCGGCTGCCGGGAGGGCAGTCGTCAGGCGCCCACGAGGCGTCAAGCCCGCCACCGCGAGGTAGGAGGGAATCTCCCGGCTCCAGCGGGAGAACACTTCAATGTGCGCGCAGAATACGAGCCGCAACGAGCCCGCACGGAGGCGACCTGATGCGTCCGGCGCCACCGAGCGATCCCCTGAGTACGACACTGATTCTCGCTCTGGTCGTCCCCCTGCAGGGCCCGGCGGGTGTCCTCGGCCCGTCCTGTGAGTCGGCCGCGCGGCTGGCCGTGGAGGAACTGAACGCCGTCGGCGGGGTGTTGGGCCGGGAGGTGCGGCTGGTCACGGTGGACGGCGGGGCGCCGCCGGCGCGGGTGGCCGCCGAGGTCGAGGCCCTGGTCGCGCCGGGCGCCGTGGACGGGGTGGTGGGCTGGCACACCTCGGCGGTGCGGCAGGCGCTGCTGCCGGGGATCGCGGGCCGGGTGCCGTATGTCTACACCGCGCAGTACGAGGGCGGCGAGCGGACTCCCGGCGTGTTCCTGACGGGTGAGACCGACGCCGCCCAACTGCTGCCCGCGATGCGGCTGCTGGCGGAGTCGGCCGGGGTGCGGCGCTGGTGCACGGTGGGCAACGACTACGTCTGGCCGCGGGTGACCGCCCGCGCGGCCCGCGGGTACGCCCGGGACTGCGGCGGCCGGGTGCGGGACCAGGTGTTCGTGCCGCTGGGGACGGAGGAGTTCGGGCCGGTGCTGCGCCGGATCGAGCGGTGCGAGGCGGACGCCGTGCTGATGCTGCTGGTCGGGGCGGACGCGGCCCGCTTCAACCGGGCGTTCGCCGCGCACGGGCTGCACCAGCGGTGCCTGAGGCTGAGCACCCACATGGACGAGAACATCCTGCTGGCCACCGGCGCCGAGGCCACCGACGGGCTCTGGGCGACGGCCGGCTTCTTCGAGACCCTCGCGACCCCCGAGAGCCTCGACTTCGGCGCCCGCTACGCGGCCCGGTTCGGTGTGCACGCGCCCGTCGTGGGAAGCCTGGGCGAGTCGTGCTTCGAAGGGGTGCGGCTGCTGGCGGCCCTGGCCGAGCGGGCGCGCTCGCTGGACGTGCGGGCGATGTGCGCGGTGCGGGACCCGGTGTCGTACGAGGGCCCGCGAGGCGTCGTACGACTCGACGGCAACCATCTCGCCCAACGGCTGTACCTGGCACGGGCGGACGCGTTCGACTTCCACATCGTCGCCCAGCTGTGAGCCCGTTACTTCCCGCGGGAAGTATCAAGGTTTGTCTTTTAAAGCGAGTGAAACGTCCGGGAAACAGCGTGCCGCGACTCTTCCCTGCAAACGCCCGGGGACGAGAGAGGTAACAGCCGTGACGGAGATCGTCGGCAAAGAGGCACCACAGGCGGCCGCGGACGAACTGACGGACAGCAAACGGACGTACAACGACTGGGCGAAGAACGACACACTGGAGGACTACTCGCTGCGCTACGCGCCGAAGTCCTTCCGCCGCTGGACCCCGTATGTGGTGGCCACGACCGCGCTGGGCGGCATCGCCTATCTCGCGGACTTCGCGATCGGCGGCTCGATCGCCATCTCCAACGGCTTCTCCAGCGCGATGGTGGCGATCCTGACGGCCGCGGTGGTCATCTTCCTCACCGGCATCCCGATCTCGTACTACTCGGCCAAGTACTCCATCGACATGGACCTGTTGACCCGGGGTGCCGGCTTCGGCTACCTCGGTTCGACGCTCACCTCGGTCATCTACGCCAGCTTCACCTTCATCTTCTTCGCCCTCGAAGGCTCGATCATGGCGCAGGCCCTGGAGCTCGGCCTGCACATCCCGCTCGCCGTCGGGTACCTGATCTGCTCCCTCATCATCCTGCCGCTGGTCATCTACGGCATGACCGCGCTGTCGAAGATGCAGGTGTGGACACAGCCGGTCTGGCTGGTGCTGATGGTCGCGCCGTTCGTGTCGATCGCGATCCAGGAGCCGGGCAGGTTCTCGGGGTTCACGCACTTCGCGGGCAACTCCCCCACCGGGCCGAGCATCAGCATGCTCGGGGTCGGTGCGGGCGCCGGTGTCGCGCTGTCGCTGATCGCGCAGATCGGTGAGCAGGTCGACTATCTGCGGTTCATGCCGGACAAGACGCCGGAGAACAGCCGGAAGTGGTGGGGTGCGGTGCTCAGTGCCGGTCCGGGCTGGGTGGTGCTCGGTGCCGCCAAGCAGATCGGCGGCGCCTTCCTCGCCTTCTACATCGCCGGCAGCGTGGGCCTGGCCAAGGCCAACGAGCCGATCCAGCAGTACGTGTCCGGCTTCAAGACGTTCGCCGCGCCCATCGCGCTGGGGCTCGCCACGTTCTTCGTGATCCTCTCCCAGATAAAGATCAACTCGACCAACGCGTACTCCGGTTCGCTGTCCTGGTCGAACTTCTTCTCCCGGCTGACCCACCGCCACCCCGGCCGGGTCGTCTACATCTTCCTCAACGTCGGTATCGCGCTGGCCCTGATGGAGGGCGGCGTCTTCGGCTTCCTGAACACCGTGCTCGGCTTCTACTCCAACGTGGCGATCGCCTGGATCGGCGCGGTCGTCGCCGACCTGGTCATCAACAAGCCGCTGGGGCTGAGCCCTTCGTACATCGAGTTCAAGCGCGCCCATCTGCACAACTTCAACCCGGTCGGGTTCGGCTCGATGCTGATGGCGTCGGCGGTCTCGATCGCCGCGTACTTCAACGCGTTCGGGGAGTACGGCAAGGCGTACTCGCCCTTCATCGCGCTGTTCCTGGCGATGGTGCTCTCGCCGCTGTTCGCGGTGCTGACCAAGGGGAAGTACTACATCGCCCGCGTCGACGATCTCGCGGAGCCGCTGCTGGACGCGGACGGGCTGCCGTCGGCGGCCGTGCTGACCTGCACCGTGTGCGCGACCGACTTCGAGCGGCCGGACGTGGCGGGCTGCCCGTTCCACTCGGGGGCGATCTGCTCGCTGTGCTGCAGCCTGGAGAAGGACTGCCACGACTCCTGCAAGAGCGGGCCGGTCGCGCTCGCCATGCCGACGGTACGGTCCGCGGACTGACCGTTCTCGATCCCTACAGCTCCGGCTCGTGCCCTTCGGCGCGGGCCGGAGCTCCTGTCTGCAGGCCGTCCGTCAGGAGCCTGATCTGGCGGTCGGCCTGGCCCTTCCAGTCGCCGTCCGCGTCCAGCCGCGGCAGGCCGCACATGTGACCGTCCTCATATGAGCCGGGTCGAACTTCCCCCTCCCCGTCGCGTCCTGCCGGTGTCATCGCAACCCACCGGACTCGGAGCACCCATGAGCACCACACGCCTGAGCGACCACCTGGCCGACCCCCTGACCGCCGGAACGCACACCGTCGAGATCGACTGCCTGGTGCAGCGATACCACGTGCACGGCACGGGCCCGGTGTGCATCGCGCACTCCGGCGGCCCGGGCATCGACTTGGGAGTACCTGCGCATGCCCGAACTGGAGCGGCACCTCACGGTCGTCTACCCGGAGCCGATCGGCAGCGGCGCCGACGTACGAGCCGTTGTCGATGAGTTCGTGCAGATGGCCGAGGTCGGCGGTGTCGCCGCTGTGCCCGACGACCACCGCGCCGAGGTCCGCGCCCTCGCTGCGCAGGATGTCCTGGGCCACCGGTCCGGTACGGGCGACGGCGTTGGTGTGCACGGTGATCGGGGCACCGGTGCGCAGATGGGCCTGGGCCACCGCGCGCAGCACCCGCTCCACGCCCGGGGTGAGCCGGTCCTCGATCGCGTACTTCAGGAACGCGGCCCGGATCCCGGTGGCCGCGATGCCCTCGGTGAGTTCGCGGACGAACAGCTCGGTCATGCCCTCGGCACCGCCCGAGGAGGGTGCCCGGACCGTGGTAGCGGAAGTGGTCGGGGACGTCGGCGACGGTGGAGATGCCGGTGGCCGCGATGATGTTGAGGTCGACCTGTTCGTTGACCTCGGCGACGCGGGCGACGTTGCGGCCGAGGCCGATACAGGTGGCGTCGACGAGGGTGGTGACGCCGGCCGCGGCCAGGGCCTTGAGCCGGGTCACGGCGTCGTCGACGCGCTGCCGTTCGTCCCAGGTCTCCGGGAGGTTCTGCCGGAACTCCTCGCTGAGCACGAAGACGTGCTCGTGCATCAGTACGGTGCCGAGGTCGTCGGCCGGTACCGGGCCGCGGACGGTCTGGACCTGGGGGCCGGTGGTCATGGATGTTCGCCTTCCTGCGCATGACGTGGGAAGACCGACTCTTCCAGCGCGGGCGCGACGCCGTCTTTCCCGTCGGCGCACGCTTCTTCCGCCTGGGCGCGCTGGGCGGCGAGCAGCGGGAAGGAGAGGTGGGCGAGGTCGCCGGGCGGGGGCGCTGTCAGCGACCACAGGGGCGGGGGCGTACCGTCGGCGACCGCGGCCGGGGCGTCGGTCAGGTTCATGCGCTCGCGCAGACGGCCGTAGAAGTCCATCGCCGCCAGCCGGACCACCTTCAGCCGGCTCGGGGCGGCGTACACCCCGATCCAGTCGCCCGGCTCGACGACGCCCCGCACCTGCCCGTCGACGCTGACCGCGGCCTGCCCCGAGCGCTCCAGGACGCGCAGGCCGACGGCCTCGTCCGGGGCCGTGACGACCGAGCGGTTGAACGTCATGTGCGGGGCGACCGGCGTGAAGACGAGCGCCTCCGCGCAGGGCGAGACGACGGGTCCGCCGGCGGCGAAGCTGTAGGCGGTGGAGCCGGTGGGCGTCGCCACCAGCAGGGCGTCGGCGGAGTAGGAGGCGAGCAGCCGGCCGGCGACGTACACGCCGACGGACACCTGACGGTCCCGGGACAGCTTCTCCAGGACGACGTCGTTGACCGCGGTGATGTGCAGGGGGACGCCCCAGTCGGGGTCCCGCTCGCAGTCCGTGCGCACCTGGGGCGGTGGCAGCAGCGGCCCGCGGCCGTACTGCATCAGCCGCTCCATGTCGGCCGGCACCTCCAGGCGGCGTGAGGCGCGCATGGTGAGCAGCAGGCGGCTGTCGACGCTGAACCGGCCCTCGTGCACCTCGTCCAGCGCCTCGCGCACCGAGCAGGCGGGCACCTCGGTCAGGAAGCCGACCCGGCCCAGGTCGACGCCGAGGACCAACACGTCGCTGCGGGCGGCGAGCCGGGCGCCGCGCAGGAAGGTGCCGTCGCCGCCGAGGGTGACGATCAGGTCGGGATCGCCTGCGGCCGCGACCTCCTCCCCGGAGTGGTGCCGTCCGCCGTCGTGCCATACGTCGATGTCCGTGCACCGCACCCCGCGCCCGGCGGCCCACTCCCGTACCGCACGGGCCGCGTCCACCGCCTCCGCCCTGCCGCCGTGCACCACCAGTCCGAGCCCGTTCACCGTCATCTCCGCCTCCAGGACACCGTGGCCGACCGCTGTATCCACGCTGTCACGGCGCGGCGGATCTGTCGGGCGGAGCGGGATCACGGCCCCGGGCAGCAGGCGGGACAGCGCACGGCAGGATGGGGCAGGATCGGACAGAGCAGGACAAGCGGATTGGTGCTCGGTCCCGGCCGGGATCATCCTGGGGAGAGTGCCGGCCGTGCAGGCTCCGCGAAGGATGAGCGGCGATGGAACGAAGTCCCACCTATCCCAGCAAGCGGGCGCAGACCCACGTCGTACCGCAGGGAGCCCACACCGCCGCGGTCACGGTGGACGAGCGGGGCGTGGTGACCGGCTGGAGCGACGGGGCCAGGGTGCTGCTGGGCTATGCGCCCGCCGAGATCCTGGGGCAGCGGGCCGCGCGGCTGCTCGCCGAGCCGGCGGGCGGCGCGTGGCGGGAGGCGGCCGGGGTGCGCCGCTGGAGCGGGACCGCGGCGTTGCGGCACCGGGACGGGCACCGGCTGGACCGCGATGTGCTGGTCCATCGCCGGCCCTCCGGTGACCGGCCGGGCGGCTGGGAGTGGCAGGTGGTGTCCGCCGTGACCGGTATGCCGTCGGCCACCGAGCGGCCGCTGGGGGAATGGGCCTTCGGCCAGTCCCCCTGGGTCGCCGCCGTCTTCGACGAGGGGCTGCGGCTCGTGCGGGCCACCGCCGGAATGCAGCGCACGCTGTCCCTCGCCGAGGGGACGATGCGCGGGCTGCGGCTGACCGACATCGCGCCGTACGAGGGCAGCGCCGAGGCCGAGTTTGGGATGCGGCGGGCCCTGGGCGGCGGCGGGACGCAGGAGCTCCGGCTCCGGCTGGACCCGGCCGAACCCGAGCACGACTGGCATGTACGGATCGTTCCGCTGGCGGACTCGGCCGGGCGGTTGCGGGCGGTGGCCCTGACGGCCCGCTCCGAACCGTCCGAGCAGCTGGTACAGCAGCGGATGCTGCTGCTCAGCGAGGCCGGGGTGCGCATCGGCACCACCTCGGACGTGCAGCGCACCGCACGGGAGCTGACCGACGTCGCCGTCCCCGCCTTCGCCGACATCTGCACCGTGGACCTGCTGGACACGCCCCGGCCCGGCGGCTTCGTCTTCCGCCGGGCCGCCCTGCGGTCGGCCCCGGGCACACCGCCGCTCCCCCACCCCTCCGGCGATGTGCTGTACTGCCCGCCCTGGTCGCCTTCGGGCCGCAGTCTGGCCGAGGGGCGGGGCGCGGTGTACTCGGCCGGTGACGCGGCCGTGACCCGCTGGGCGCGGGAGGATCCGCGGGCGATCGCCTGGGTCCGGGAGAGCGGGGTGCACTCGGTGATGGCGGTGCCGCTCCGGGCGGCCGGTGTCACTTTCGGGGTGGCCCTCTTCGGGCGGACCCGGCGGGCCGAGCCGTTCGACGCGGACGATCTGTGGCTGGCCGAGCAGCTGGCGGCGCGGGCGGCCACCAGCATCCACGGCACCGAGCAGGCCGTACGGCAGCACACCACCACGATGACGCTCCAGCGCGGCCTGGTCCCCCGGAGGCTGCCCGAGCAGGCGGCCCTGGACATCGCCACCCGCTGTGTGCCGTCCGCCGGCCGGAACGGGACGGGCGGCGACTGGTTCGACGTGATCCCGCTGTCCGGTACCCGGGTCGCGCTCGTCGTCGGCGATGTCGTCGGCCACGGCACGAGGGCCGCGGCCACCATGGGCCGGGTCCGTACGGCGATCCGCACCCTGGCCGACGTCGACCTGCCGCCCGACGAACTCCTCAGCCACCTCGACGACCTCTCCGACCACCTCGCCGCCGAGGAAGCCGGTGCCGCTGACGACGCTGACACCGTCGACGACGAGGCCGCCGACGGTGTCGGCACGACCTGTCTGTACGCCGTGTACGACCCCGTCACCCGGCGGCTGGCCGCGGCCCGGGCCGGCCACCCGCCGCCGGCCGTGGTCACCGCGGGCGCCGTCCGCTTCCTCGACGTCCCGGCGGGACCCCCGCTGGGCCTGGGCGGGATGCCCTTCGAGTCGTACGAGACGGAACTCCCCGAGGGCAGCCTGATCGCCCTCTACACCAGCGGCCTGCTCGCACCCGGCGGCCGCGGCATCGACGACGCCCTCGGCAAGATGTTCGCCGCGCTCGCCCGCCCCGCCCAGAGTCTGGACAGCGTCTGCGACCGGGTCCTGACGTCCATGCTCACCCATCGTCCCCACGACGACATCGCCCTGCTCGTCGCCCGCACCCGGGCCCTGCACGCCGACCGGGTGGCCACCTGGGAGCTGCCCTTCGACCTCGCCGCCGTCGCCGAGGCACGAAGGCTGGCCACCGAGCAGCTGGCCGCCTGGAAGCTGGCGGAGGCCGCGTTCGTCACCGAGCTGGTCGTCAGCGAGCTGGTCACCAACGCGTTCCGCTACGGCCGCCCGCCCGTCCGGCTCCGGCTCATCCACGACGACCACACCCTCACGAGCGAGGTCTTCGACTCCAGCAACACCGCCCCGCACATGCGGCGGGCCCACACCTTCGACGAGGGCGGACGCGGGCTGCTGCTCGTCGGCCGGCTCACCCGGCGCTGGGGCACCCGGCACGCCGGCACCGGCAAGACGGTGTGGGCCGAGCAGATCCTCGGCGAGGAGTGAGGGGGCCGGAGCAGGCTAGGGGCCGAAGACCGGGCGGGCCCAGGCGGGTGGACGCGAGGTGAGCGGGATGTCCCGGCCGACCGTGCGGGTTCCGTCGGCGGACGGGTCCGAGTGCACCGGGGTCCGCTCCCCCGGTCCAGTGCCGTACGCGGCGGTCCGCAGCGCGCCCACGAACTCCAGACAGGAGCCGTAACGGTCCTCGGGTGCCTTGGCCAGCGCCCTGGCGAGCACGTCGTCGAACTCCGGCGGCAGTCCCGAGCGCACCTCGCTCAGCACCGGCGGCCGGTCGTACTGGTGCGCCCACAGCAACGCGATGTCCTCGTCCCGGACGAACGGCGGACCGCCGGCCAGCATCTCGAACACCACACAGGCGAGGCTGTAGAGATCGCACCGGCCGTCCACCGGGCGCCCCGAGATCTGTTCCGGCGCCACGTAGTCCAGGGTGCCGACGAACGAGCCGACCGTCGTGAACCCCGTCAGCGACAACGACTTCTTGGTGAGCCCGAAGTCCGTGAGATAGACGTGCTCGGGGTGTTCGCTGTCCGTGCCCTTTGCCAGCAGGACGTTGCCGGGCTTCACGTCCCGGTGCACCAGGTCGTGCTCATGGGCCGCGTCCAGCGCGGAGGCCACCTGGGCGGCGATCCGCAGCGCCGTGTCCACCGGGAGCACTCCCTCCCGGTCCAGCAGCGCGCGCAGATCCGGGCCCGGGACGTAGCGCATCGCGATGTACAGCACGCCGTCCGTCTCGCCGGCCTCGAAGATCGGCACGATGTGGGGGTGGTCGATGGCGGCGGCCACGTGCGACTCATGGGTGAAACGGCGGCGGAAGGTGTCGTTGCGGGCCATCTCCGGGGCGAGCAGCTTCAGGGCGACGGTGCGGTCCAGCCGCAGATCCGTGGCACGGTAGACGACGGCCATTCCGCCGCGGCCGATCTCGCCCTGGACCTCGTAGCCCGCGATGCGCGTCGCCATCACCTGTCCACCCCGTAGCAGCCGAAACCTGGTCAAATCGTATCCAGCGGCACGGTGCCCCCGCGAAACGGCGGACGGACACCTCACCCGTCCGCCGCCTGCCAGCCGGTCCAGCGGGACACCGTGACGAGAACGACCGCACCGTTCGGGGGCCGCTCCCGGTACTGCGGGTACTTCTCGCACAGCGGCCCGACGACGGTCACGTCGGCGGGAACCACCCTCGCCTCGCCGTCCGCCCGGACCCACCACAGGCGGTCCCAGTTCTCGTCGTACGCGTCCACGAGCAGGCAGACCGACGGCCGCGCGGCGATGTTGCGCAGCCGCTTGAGGCGGGGCGTGGTCTTGGGTTTGTGGTCCACGGCGGTGACGATCCCGTCGGCGCCGTACCGCGCGAAGACGACCGGCACCAGATGCGGGCGGCCGGTCCCGTCGACGGTAGCGAGCCGGGCCACCCTGGCCGCGGCGAACCGCCGCCGCGCCTCCGCCCCGTCCAGCTCCGGCACCGCACCGCCTCCCCGTCAGACCCCGCGCAGCGCGTCGAGCACATCGGCGTCCGTCAGCTGCCCGAAGTCGTCGTACCACTGGCCGACCGAGCTGAAGAAGGCCGGCCGGTACGGGCAGACGACGAGGTCGGCCTCGGCCGCGAGCGCGTCGAGGGAGTCGGGCGCGCCGACGGGGACAGCGAGCACGGTGCGGGCGGGGTCCCGGCGCCGTACGTGGCGCAGCGCGGCGCGGGCGGTGGAACCGGTGGCGAGACCGTCGTCGACGACGATCACGGTACGGCCGCGCAGCTCGGGCGGCGGGCGGCCCTCCCGGTAGCGGTGCTCACGGCGGCGCAGTTCCAGCCGCTCCCGCTCGACCACGGGAGCCAGGGACTCCTCGGTCATGCCCAGGTGGGCCAGGGTCGCACGGTCGAGGAGCGGCGGATCGTCCCCGGCGATGGCGCCGACGCCGAACTCCTCCTGGTGCGGGGCTCCGATCTTGCGGACGACGAGCACGTCGAGCGGGGCCCGGAGCTCCCGGGCGACCTCCACGGCCACCGCCGCGCCGCCCCGGGGCAGCGCCAGCACGACGGGGTCCGGCAGCTCGTCCTCGTCATGCAACTTCACCAGCGCGGCGGCGAGTTCGCGGCCGGCCTGGGTGCGGTCCCGGTAGCGCATGGGACGTCCTCTCCGCCGGGGTCGGTCCCCCTCATCCCATGGTCACACCCGCCGCCGGACACGGCCAGAAAATTCGCACATACTTTCTATAAGTCGTGCCGGTCCCGGGTGTACCGCCCCTGAGCCGCACTCCTAATCCGCCGGCCAGGTGAGGTGCAGCTCCTCCGGCGAGCGATGGATCATCGTCGGCCGCATGGTGACCGGGCGGCCGTCCGCGAGTCGCAGCCCCGGCAGCCGCCGGGTGAACTCCTCGACCGTGATGCGGAGTTGTTCGCGCGCCAGCTGGGCGCCGACACAGGCGTGCGCGCCGAAGCCGAAGCCGAGGTGGCGCGCGGGCGCGGACCGGGTGATGTCGAACGTGTCGGGGCGGGGGTGCCGCGAGGCATCCCGGTCGGCCGCGCCGAAGGCCACGAACAGCTCGGCCCCGGCCGGGAGTTCGGTGCCGGCGAGGGTGACCGGCCGGGTGGTGACCCGACGGAAGCCCTGCAGCGGGCCGTCGTGGCGCACCGCCTCCTCCACCGCCGCCGGGATCAGCTCGGGGCGCTCGCGGAGCAGTTCCCACTGCTCCCGGTGGCCGAGCAGGTGCAGGAGGGTGGTGCCGATCAGCGCGGTCGTGGTCAGGTGCCCGGCGATCAGCAGGTTCTGCAGATGTGCCACGGCCTCGTGCCGCTGCTCCAGGGGGAGTTCGGCGTGGCCGGGTTCGGTCACGGAGGCGACGATCTCCGTGCACAGGTCGGCACGGGGGTGCGTGTAGCGGTCGCGGGCGCAGCGGTCGAGGACGTGCTGCATGGCGACCACGTCCTGCGCGGCGGCGATCTGCTCGGCCTCCGGCAGCGGCCGGAACAGCAGTTCCTCGGCGCGGTGCCCGCCGTGCACGACGAGGGGCACGTCGGCGGGGTCGAGGCCGACGATCCGCCCGATGACATCACCGGGCAGCCGCCCGGCGTAGGCAGCCATCAGCTCCACCCCGCCGTCCTTGGCGAACCCGTCGACGAGCGCGGCGGCGCGCTCACGGACGTACGGTACGGTCGCCGCGACCCGGGCCGGGGACAGCGCGCGCACCAGCGGGGCGCGCAGCCGCTGGTGCAGCTCGCCGTCCGAGGTGACCACCACCGGCCCCGCGCCGAACCCGCCGGCAAGGACCGCGAGCGCGGCGGGCGAGGGCATGACGTCGGGCCGTAACGCGTTCGCCGACGAGAACTCCTCGGTACGGCGCAGGACTTCTCGTACGTCGGTGTCCCGGGCGACCAGCCAGGCGGCCAGCTCGGGCACATGGACGAGCCCCTCCGCCGCCCGCGCCCGTGCGTAGAGCGGATAGGGCTCACGCATCAGGTCGTCGAGCCTGTCGTGCAGTTCGCGTTCCATGAGACGCCCCCCGGGACGACGACGGCGGTACGGACCGCGCTCATGGTGCCGTACCGCCGCGCCGCCACGACAGGGGCTGTGCACAGTCCCGTCAGAAGACGACCCACCAGCCTTCGCGGGCCGCCTGCTGGGCCGTGTAGGACACCCCGTGCGCCTTGAGGCCGGCCGCGTCGAGGAGGGTGACCTCGCCGCCGTGGTTGCCCAGTCGGGCGCCGTTGGTCAGCGGTACGGCGAGGGTGGCGCCGGGAGCGAGCGAACCGGCCGGCAGCGGGGATGCCTGGCCCATGCGGTCCAGGAGGCGCCAGCCGGTGACGTCGACCGGGGCGGCAGAGGCGTTGAGAAGGGTGACCGTCTCGTGCTCGGGGACCGGGCCGGCCGGGTTGACCAGCGCGGCGACGATCCGCACCGGCAGGTCGCCGGGGGCGGGACGGGAGGCGTCGACGTCGGGCAGGGTGTGGCCGGTGACGTCGTCGGTGTGCCAGCCCTGGCTCTGGAAGGCGAGGAAGATCCCGACCCAGCGCTCCTGGCCCTGGCCGTCGCCGGGGAAGCGGATGAGCAGTCCGCCGTCCTGCCAGACCCCGTCGTCGCTGGTGAAGCGGCCACTGTTGCCCTGGTTCATATGGATGTCGTGGACGCCGTTGCCGGGCAGGAAGCCGAACACCTTGTCCTTGACGGCGGGTTCGGGGCCGAAGCGCTCGCCGAAGACGTACAGCCGGGCGTCCGGGTCGTCGACCGCCCGCTGTACGTAGTGGTCCAGGAGGTCGGCCAGGTCGTTGTCGGGGCCGCTCACGTCCGGGGGCAGGGTGCGCAGGTGGGACGGGTCGAACAGGTTGCCGCGCACGAAGTCGAGGTTCGGCCCGCCGGGACCGGGCGGCAGGGTGTTCCAGCCGCCCGCCAGACCGTCCAGGCGGGCCGTGATCGGGTGCTTCAGGTCGTCGTCGACCAGGTAGAGCAGGTCGGCGGGCTTCTGCTGCGAGAGGACGTTGACCGCGGCCCGGTAGTGGACACCGTGGTCGTCCGTGAGGTGGATCTGGTAGTGCGGGGTTTCGGCGGCGCCTTCGCGCCGGGTGCCGACGGCCCGCGTGATCAGTACGCCATAGGTCTTCAACGGCATGATGACCAACTCCCCGTGAAAGCGGGTGGTTTGCCCGCCATGACGGAAATCGTAGGGTGCCCCGGCCGGTACCGGCCGGCGTTGGACGAAGCTGTGGGTGCTGTCTGTCGGTCCTGCCTGACGGTCCTGTGAACACGCCGGAGCGCGCCCCGTTTCCGGTGGCCGGTTCCCTACGATCGTGCCGTGGTCAACTTCCTCCTCCAACGCACGGCCCCGCTGCCCATCGACGAGGCATGGCGTCGGCTCACGGAGTGGTCCCGGCATGCCGACGTGGTCCCGCTGACCCGGATCACCGTGCTCACCGATCCCCCGACCCACGAGGGCACGGTCTTCGTGGCGCGTTCCGGTCTCGGACCCCTCTCCTTCGAGGATCCCATGGAGGTGACCGTCTGGCATCCGCCGCAGGACGGCGGCTCCGGCCGGTGCCGCCTCGTCAAGCACGGCCGGGTCGTGCTCGGCTGGGCGGAACTGCAGGTGCACCCGGGGCCCGGCGGCCGTACCCGGGTGGTCTGGCACGAGGAACTGCGGATCCGGGGGCTGCCGTCGGCCCTGGACCCGCTGGTGTACCGGACCTCCCGGGCGGTGTTCGGGCGGGCCGTCAACGCACTGCTCCGGCAGCCCTGACCGCGGCACCGTACGGCCGCCGGCCCCTTGGCAGAGCCCGGCCGCACGATGGACAGTGGCCCTCCGGTGGCGAACGGTCACCGTGGGTCGACGTGGCCGGGGAGGCTCGGGGGTGGCGCTCTACTCGCCCGGGGAAGTGAAGCTGTTGCGGGAGGCCGGGCACCCGCGCGGGTGGGCTCGCGGGGAGGTGCTGATGCGGGAGGGCGAGGAGGCGGACTTCGTCGTCCTGCTCACCGGCGGGCTGGTGAAGGCGACGGTCGACTCGGCCAACGGCTACACCAGCCTGCTCGCCCTGCGCGGCCCCGGTGAACTCCTCGGCGAACTCGCCTGCATAGACGGCGGACCCCGGGGCGCGACGGTCACCGCGATGCGCCGCACGGAGGGCGTGGTGGTGACCTCGGACGCCTTCGTACGGCTCCTGGAGCGCGACCCCGGCCTCTGTCTGTCGGTGCTGCGCAGTGTCGTGGGCCGGTTACGGGACTCCGACGGGCTGCGCGCCGAACAGGGCGCCCGCACCACGAGCGCCCGTGTCGCCGGGCTCCTGGTGAAGCTCGCCGTCCAGTACGGCTCGGCCGCGCCGGAGACGCTCCCCGGCGCTGTCTCCGTCCAGGTCAACCAGCGTGAACTGGCCGCCGCCACCGGGGCGTCCAGGGAGTCGGTGGTGCGCTGTCTGCGGGCCATGCAGCAGGAGGGCCTGGTGGCGACGCGCCGCGGCCGCACCGTCGTACTCGACCTGGCCGGATTACGGCGCTGGGCCGAGGAGTGACCCGCCCCGCTTGCACTCCGCGTGCATGAGAACGGAACTCCCGGCGCCGAATGCGTCATTTGACGCTGTAAGACGGCCGACGAGACGCTTCCATCGTCCCCTGGCGCCCGGACCGGTACGGCAATCGGGGGAACGGACCGGGCGCTCCGCACAATGCCGGCTTGGCCACCGGGGGGAGGCTAGGCCACCGACCCGATCCGCCCCGTCGGGGCCGGTGTCACGTCGTGGTGGATCGGGGTGTGTGCGCCTGCCAGGGAGAGGCCGGTGCCGCCGCGGCGGTTGGCGACGATCTCGGCGGCGATCGACAGGGCCGTCTCCTCGGGGGTGCGGGCGCCGAGGTCGAGGCCGATCGGCGACCTCAGGCGGGCCAGCTCCCACTCCGTGACGCCGACGTCCCGGAGCCGCTCGTTGCGGTCCAGGTGGGTGCGGCGGGAGCCCATCGCGCCGACGTACGCCACCGGGAGGCGGAGGGCGAGCCGGAGCAACGGGACGTCGAACTTGGCGTCGTGGGTGAGGACGCACAGGACCGTGCGGGCGTCCACCTGCGTCCGCTCCAGGTACTTGTGCGGCCACTCCACGACGATCTCGTCCGCCTCGGGGAAGCGGGCCTTCGTGGCGAACACGGGCCGGGCGTCGCACACCGTCACGTGGTAGTTCAGGAACTTGCCGACGCGGACCAGCGCGGACGCGAAGTCGATCGCGCCGAAGACGATCATCCGGGGCGGCGGGACGGACGACTCGACCAGTACCGTGAGCGGTGCTCCGCAGCGCGATCCCTGCTCTCCGATCTCCAGGGTGCCGGTACGGCCCGCGTCCAGGAAGGCGATCGCCTCGGCGGCGACCGTGCGGTCCAGTTCAGGATGGGCACCGAAGCCGCCCGCGCAGGAGCCGTCGGCGTCCACGAGGAGGGCACGGCCCAGCAGTTCCTGCGGCCCGGTGACGATCCGCGCGACCGCCGCCGCCTCCCCACGCGCCGCGGCGGCCAGCGCGGCCGCGACCACCGGCCGGGCGAGGGCGTCCGCCCGGACCGGGGTGACGAGGATGTCGATGACTCCGCCACAGGTCAGCCCGACGGCGAAGGCGTCCTCGTCGCTGTACCCGAAGCGCTGGAGGACGGTCTCCCCGTCCTCCAGCGCCTGCCGGCACAGCTCGTACACGGCGCCCTCCACACATCCGCCGGAGACCGAGCCGACGGCGATGCCGTCGGCGTCGACCGCGAGGGCGGCGCCGGGCTGGCGCGGCGCACTCCCACCGACCGCCACCACCGTGGCAACGGCGAAGTCACGGCCCTCCGCGACCCACCGGTTCAGCTCCTCGGCGATGTCCAGCATTTCCGGATCTCCTTAACGAGGTTCAGGACAGGCGCCCCAAAGAGGCGCTGGGGGTACCCCCGGCCGAAGGCCGGGGGACGAACTGCGCGACCAGCCACGACGGACCCGCAGCCGACCACCGGCCCCTTCACGGCCAAGCCGACGGAGCGCCTAGCGGACGCCCAGCCAGCTCTCAATGGGATGGAGGGCGAAATAGACCAGGAAGATCCCGGTCAGGCCCCACATGAATGCCCCGATCTCCCGCGCCCTGCCCTGAGCTGCCTTGATGGCGGTGTACGAGATCACACCGGCGGCCACCCCCGTGGTGATGGTGTAGGTGAACGGCATCAGAACGACCGTCAGGAACACCGGAACGGCGGTGGCCCGGTCGGCCCAGTCCACGTGCCGGGCGTTCGCCAGCATCATCGCGCCGATGACCACCAGGGCGGCGGAGGCGACCTCCTGCGGGACGATCGCGGTGAGCGGGGTGAAGAACAGACAGGCCGCGAAGAACAGGCCGGTGACGACGGAGGCGAGACCGGTACGGGCTCCTTCGCCGACGCCGGTGGCCGACTCGATGAAGACGGTCTGGCCGGAGCCGCCGGCCACCCCACCGATCGCACCGCCCGCGCCGTCGATCAGCAACGCCTTGGACAGCCCCGGCATCCGGCCCCTGTCGTCGGCCAGCTCGGCCTCCGTGCCGACGCCGATGATGGTGGCCATCGCGTCGAAGAACCCGGCGAGCACCAGGGTGAAGACGATCATCGCGACCGTCATCGCACCGACCTTGCCCCAGCCGCCGAACTCGACGTGCCCGAAGAGCGAGAAGTCGGGCATGGACACGGCGGAGCCGTGCAGTGCGGGGGCGGCGCCACTGGCCCACTGCCCGGGGGCGATGACTTCGAAGCCGTTCAGTACGGCCGCCACGACCGTGCCGCCGATGATGCCGATCAGGATGGCGCCCGGGACGTTCCGCGCCTGCAGCATGAAGATCAGCAGCAGGGTGCCGGCGAAGAGCAGCACCGGCCAGCCGGCGAGTTCGCCCGCGGGACCGAGGGTGACCGGGGTGGCCTTGCCCTGGTGCACGAAGCCGGACTTGTAGAAGCCGATGAGGGCGATGAACAGGCCGATGCCCATGGTGATCCCGTGCTTGAGCGCGAGCGGAATCGCGTTCATGATCATCTCGCGCAGGCCGGTGACGACCAGGAGCATGATGACGACGCCGTACATCACGCACATGCCCATCGCCTGCGGCCAGGTCATCTGCGGGGCGACCTGGGAGGACAGGACCCCGGAGACCGAGAGGCCGGCGGCGAGCGCGAGCGGCACCTTGCCGACGAAACCCATCAGCAGCGTGGTGAAGGCAGCGGCGAACGCGGTCGCCGTGATCAGCGCCTTCTGGCCGAGCGTGTCGCCGGCCGCGTCCTTGCCGGACAGGATCAGGGGGTTGAGCAGGAGGATGTACGCCATCGCCATGAAGGTGGTGACGCCGCCGCGCACTTCACGCGCGACGCTCGATCCCCGCTGGGACATGTGGAAGTACCGGTCGAGCCAGGACCGTCCGGCCGGGACGCGGGTGCCTGCTCCCGCGTCCTCGGGTGTGGTCCTGGGCTCCAGTGACTGCTGGGCCATGGTGCCGTCTCCCAAGGTTCAAAGGGGGTTGGGATGTGCACGACCCGGGGGACGGCCCGAGACGAACGGGGGTACTCACTTGCCGACCGGCGCCGGGGTGGCCGTGGGTTGAGCAGTTGCCCGGCGCCGGGGTGCGGCGTTACGACATCGCCGCTCAGGCGTTGCCCGTCAGGTGCTCCGGACGTACCGGAGTCCTGTTCAGCTCCAGGCCCGTCGCGTTGCGGATCGCCGCGAGGACGGCCGGAGTCGAGGACAACGTCGGTGCTTCGCCGATGCCGCGCAGCCCGTACGGCGCGTGGTCGTCGGCGAGTTCGAGGACGTCGACCGGGATGGTCGGCGTGTCGAGGATGGTCGGGATCAGGTAGTCGGTGAAGGAGGGGTTCCTGACCTTGGCCGTCTTCGGGTCGACGATGATCTCCTCCATCACCGCGATGCCCAGGCCCTGGGTGGTGCCGCCCTGGATCTGGCCGACGACGGAGAGCGGGTTGAGCGCCTTGCCGACGTCCTGGGCGCAGGCCAGCTCGATCACCTTGACCAGGCCCAGTTCGGTGTCCACCTCGACGACCGCGCGGTGCGCGGCGAAGCTGTACTGGACATGGCCGTTGCCCTGCCCGGTGTGCAGGTCGAAGGGGACGGTCGGCCGGTGCCGCCACTCCGCCTCGATCTCCACGGCCTCGTCGCCGAGGACGTCCACGAGGTCGGCGAGCACCTCACCGCCGTCGGTGACGACCTTGCCGCCCTCCAGCAGCAGTTCCGCCGTCGCCCAGGCCGGGTGGTACGTGCCGAACTTGCGCCGACCCAGCTCCAGGACCTTCTCCCGGACCAGCTCGCAGGAGTTGCGCACAGCGCCGCCGGTGACATATGTCTGCCGGGAGGCCGAGGTCGAACCCGCCGAGCCCACCTCGGTGTTGGCCGGGTGGATGGTCACCTGGGCGACGCCCAGCTCGGTGCGGGCGATCTGCGCGTGGACAGTGACCCCGCCCTGTCCGACCTCCGCCATGGCCGTGTGCACGGTGGCCACCGGCTCACCGCCGACCACCTCCATCCGCACCCGCGCGGTCGAGTAGTCGTCGAAGCCCTCGGAGAAGCCGACGTTCTTGATGCCGACCGCATAGCCGATGCCGCGTACGACGCCCTCGCCGTGGGTGGTGTTGGACAGACCGCCGGGCAGCTGCCGTACGTCGGCGCCCTCGCTGCTCTCCCACTGCCGCTCGGGCGGGAGGGGCATCGCCTTGACACGGCGCAGAAGTTCGGCGACCGGGGCGGGCGAGTCCACCGGCTGGCCGGTCGGCATGATGGTGCCCTGCTCCATGGCGTTCAGCTTCCTGAACTCCACCGGGTCCATGCCGAGTTGCGCGGCCACCTTGTCCATCTGCGCCTCGTAGGCGAAGCACGCCTGGACCGCGCCGAAGCCGCGCATCGCGCCGCAGGGCGGGTTGTTGGTGTAGAGGGCGATGGCCTCGATGTCGACGTCGTCGACCACATACGGGCCGATGCCGAGCGAGGAGGCGTTGCCGACGACGGCCGGGGAGGCGGAGGCGTACGCGCCGCCGTCGAGGACGATCCGGCACTTGACGTGCGTCAACTTGCCTTCGCGGGTGGCCCCGTGCTCGTAGTAGAGCCGCGCGGGGTGGCGGTGGACGTGCCCGAAGAAGGACTCGAAGCGGTTGTAGACGATCTTCACGGGCTTGCCGGTGCGCAGCGCCAGCAAGCAGGCGTGGATCTGCATCGACAGGTCCTCGCGGCCGCCGAACGCGCCGCCGACGCCGGCCAGTGTCATCCGTACCTTCTCCGGCGGGAGGCCGAGCACGGGCGCGATCTGGCGCAGGTCGCTGTGCAGCCACTGGGTGGCGATGTAGAGGTGGACGCCGCCGTCCTCCTCGGGCACCGCGAGGCCGGACTCGGGGCCGAGGAAGGCCTGGTCCTGCATGCCGAAGTAGTACTCGCCCTTGACGATGACATCGGCCTTCCCGGCGGCCTCGTCGGCGTTGCCGCGGATGATCGGCTGGCGGTGCACGATGTTCGGGTGCGAGACATGGCCGATGTGGTGGTCGTCGCGGTTCTCGTGGACGAGGACCGCGTCCGGCGCGGTGGCCGAGGCCTCGTCGGTGATCACCGGGAGCTCCCGGTACTCGACCTTGATCTTCGCGGCCGCGCGGCGGGCGGTCTCCGGGTGGTCGGCGGCGACGATGGCGACCGGCTCGCCGTGGTGGCGCACCTTGCCGTGCGCGAGGACCGGGGTGTCCTGGATCTCCAGGCCGTAGTTCTTCACCTCGGTGGGGAGGTCGTCGTACGTCATGACGGCGTAGACACCGGGCTGGGCGAGGGCCTCGCTGGTGTCGATCGACACGATCTCGGCGTGCGCGACCGTCGAGCGGAGGATCTGGCCCCAGAGCATGTCCTCGTGCCACATGTCCGACGAGTACGCGAACTCGCCGGTGACCTTGAGGATGCCGTCCGGGCGGAGGGTGGACTCGCCGATGCCGCCGCGGGTCTGCGAACCCTGCGTGATCTTCGTGGGAGCGCCGTTGGTGGGCATCCGGCTCAGACCGCCTCTCCCTGCCGGGCGGCCGCGAGGCGGACCGCGTCCATGATCTTCTCGTAGCCGGTGCAGCGGCAGAGGTTGCCCGACAGCGCCTCGCGGATGTCCGCGTCGGTCGGGTTGGGGTTGTGCTCCAGCATCTCGTCGGCGGCGACCAGCAGACCCGGGGTGCAGAAGCCGCACTGGACGGCACCCGCGTCGATGAACGCCTGCTGGACCGGGGAGAGTTCGGTGCCCTCGCCGGTCTGGGAGTCATGCCCCTTGGCCGCCCACCGCTTGGCCTCGTCGAGTGAGGTCCCGCAGGAGGTGCCGCACGCGCGCTCCTTGGCGTACTCCGCGAGCCCCTCCACGGTGACGACCTCGCGGCCCTCCACCTGGCCCGCCGCGACCAGGCACGAACACACGGGGACGCCGTCCAGCCGGACGGTGCAGGACCCGCACTCCCCTTGCTCACAGGCGTTCTTGGAGCCGGGCAGCCCGAGCCGCTCGCGCAGAACGTACAGCAGGGACTCGCCCTCCCAGACGTCGTCGGCTTCCTGCGGGCGTCCGTTGACGGTGAAGTTGACGCGCATCAGGCGACACTCCCCTTCTGCTGAGTGGTGCCGCGGTACGACTCCCAGGTCCAGGTGAGCGTCCGGCGGGCCATCACGCCGACCGCGTGGCGGCGATAGCTCGCGGTGCCCCGGACGTCGTCGATCGGGTTGCAGGCGGCGGCGCACAGGTCCGCGAACTGCTTGGCGACCGACGGGGTGATGATCTTGCCGTTCTCCCAGAAGCCGCCCTCGTCGAGCGCCGCGTTCAGGAAGTCCTCGGCGATCCTGGCGCGCACCGGCGTGGGGGCGGCCGAGCCGATCCCGGTACGCACGGTCCGCGTCTGCGGGTGCAGGGCGAGCCCGAAGGCGCACACGGCGATGACCATGGCGTTGCGGGTGCCGACCTTGGAGTACTGCTGCGGGCCGTCGGCCTTCTGCACATGGACCGCGCGGATCAGCTCGTCGGGGGCGAGCGCGTTGCGCTTCACGCCGGTGTAGAAGTCGTCGATGGGGATGAGCCGGGTGCCGCGCACCGACTCGGCCTCGACCTCGGCGCCCGCCGCGAGCAGCGCGGGGTGGGCGTCGCCGGCCGGGGAGGCGGTGCCGAGGTTGCCGCCGACACCGCCGCGGTTGCGGATCTGCGGGGAGGCGACCGTGTGCGAGGCGAGGGCCAGGCCCGGCAGCTCGGCGCGCAGGTTCTCCATGATCCGGGTGTACGGCACGGAGGCGCCCAGCCGTACGCTCTCCTCGCCGACCTCCCACTCGTAGAGATCTCCGACGCGGTTGAGGTCGAGGAGGTACTCGGGCCGGCGGTGGTCGAAGTTGATCTCGACCATCACATCGGTGCCGCCCGCGATCGGCACTGCGGTGGGGTGCTCGGCCTTGGCGGCGAGCGCCTCCTCCCAGCTGGCGGGGCGAAGGAAGTCCATGACCGGCTCTCTTCTCCGTCTCGTCGAGTCACGTGAGTCGTGCGGATCGAGCCAATCCGTGTGCGGCGGGCGCGGCTCGTTCATGTCGTGTTTACGCGGAACGAGGTCAGTACACCGCCCCGTACTCCAGCGGGGTCAGTCACCGAAACCATGAAGGAGTTGGCTGGCCAGCATGGCCATCTTGTAGATTCGTATGAACGGGGGTCATCAGTAACCTCCTGGTTTTCCAGTGGAAACGCTGGAAACGCCCTGGCGACCGCCGGTCGCGGTCCGGCAGCCCCCGGTCACGGCCTGCGGATCCGCGCACCGGAGCGCCTCTTCCGAGACCCTTCAAGATTCATCGTAGATTTCGAGACACAGAACGGCGGCGACGAGATGCGGCTGCGCGCACTGCTGGACACCGATGCGCTGGGCCTGCGGCTGCTCGGCGGCGAGGACGAGCTGGACCGTACCGTGCGCGGGGTCATGACCACCGATCTGCGCGACCCCAGCCGCTACCTCTCGGGCGGCGAGCTGGTGCTGACGGGCCTGGCCTGGCGCCGGGACGCGGCGGACTCCGAGCCGTTCGTACGACTGCTCGTGCAGGCCGGGGTGGCGGCGCTGGCGGCCGGCGAGGCCGAGCTGGGCGACATCCCGGAGGACCTGGTCGTGGCCTGCGCCCGGCACCGTCTGCCCCTCTTCGCGGTGCACGAGTCGGTGGCGTTCGCGACGATCACCGAGCATGTCGTACGGCAGGTCAGCGGTGAGCGCGCCGGGGATCTGGCGGCCGTCGTCGACCGGCACCGCCGGATGATGACCTCGGGTCCGGCGGGCGGCGGCCCGGACGTGGTCCTGGACCTGCTCGGCTCCGACCTGGACCTTCGCGCCTGGGTGCTGTCCCCGACGGGCCGCCTGATCGCGGGCTCCAAGGTGTCGGGGCCCGCGCTGCCCGCCGACGTCTGCGCCGGGCTGGCCGCCGCGCACCTCGCCGCCACCCGCACCGGCCGCCGCGGCCCGCACCGCGTACTCCTCGACGGCACCGCCTATGCGCTCTTCCCGATCCGCTCCAGCGGGCGTTCGTCGCAGGGCGCGCGGGACGTGCGCGAGACGGTCCTGTCGGACTGGCTGCTCGCGGTCGAGGCCGACGCCGGCGACTGGCCCGAGGAGCGGCTCGACCTGCTCCAAGGGGTCACCCAGCTGATCGCGGTGGAGCGCGACCGCCGTGACGCGGCCCGCACGGTACGGCGTCGGCTGGCCCAGGAGGTCCTCGAACTGGTGCAGACGGGCGCCGCCCCGGCGGAGGTCGCCGCCCGGCTGCGGGTCGCCGCACCCGTGCTGCTGCCGGGGCTGGGCGCCGCCCCGCACTGGCAGGTGGTCGTGGCCCGCGTCGAATGGGACGGCGGGGAGGTCGAGGGCGGTCCGGTCGCCCAGTCGCTGCTCGAAGAGATCCTGGTCGACCCGCTGGCCACCGGCCCGGAGCCCTCCGACCGCATAGCGGTCGCCCACACCGGCGACGAGGCGATCGCCCTCGTCCCGCTGCCCGCCGTCTCCACCGAGCACGACGGTTCCGAGTCCGATATCCACGCCGATGTGCTCCTGGAGTCCGTACGGGACCCGCTGTCGGCGGGCCTCGACGGCGACGGCCGGGTCACCCTCGGTGTCAGCGCGGCCGTGCACTCGGCGGAGGGGCTGCGCGGCGCCCTGGAGGAGGCCCGGCACGCCCGCCGGGTGGCCGCCGCCCGTCCCGGCCGGGTCTGCGCGGCCGGCCACCAGGAACTGGCCTCGCACGTCCTCCTGCTCCCCTTCGTCCCCGACGACGTCCGCCGCGCCTTCACGGCCCGTCTGCTGGACCCCCTGCGCGACTACGACCGCCGCCACCGTGCCGAGCTGATCCCCACTCTGGAGGCGTTCCTGGAGTCCGACGGCTCCTGGACCCGCTGCGCCACCCGTCTCCACCTGCACGTCAACACACTGCGCTATCGCGTGGGGAGGATCGAGCAGTTGACGGGCCGGGACCTGTCCCGGCTGGAGGACAAGCTCGATTTCTTCTTGGCGTTGCGGATGAGCTGAGGTCACGCGGGCGTGCGACCGGTCCGTGCCAAGTGCCGTCGCCGTCCCACGACTTTGTGAAATTATTCACCCACCCTCTTGGCCCCGCACGGCGATCGGTGCTGGAATGCCGCCACCACTTCACTGCTCGACGGCGCGCTAGGGGAGGGCAACGTGGCGTATTCCGCCATGTCTGGGAACGGAACGAACACTGGTGACGATCCGCTCCAGACCGCGGTGTGGCGGCTGCGCTCGCGGGCCTGCTGGGCCGACGCGGCGGCCCTGCTGCCGTCGGACACAGCGACGTACTCCCTGCAGCGGGCGGGGCTGATGGTCGAACGGTGTCTGTACACCGAGCGGGGCTGGGAAGAGGCCGAGGACGCGCTGCGAACGGCGGAGGCGCAGGCCCGCACCGACGAGGAGCGGGGGGCGGCCGCCTGCGAGCGCGGCCAACTCGCCTACGCGGCAACGCTGCACGGGGTCCGGGACCGGGCCGACGAGGCGCGCGCCGCGCTCGGGAGGGCGGCGGCGCTGATCCCTCCGGGGGCACCGGGCAGGGCACTGCTCGACTTCCGCCGGGGCCTGCTGGCGGAGAACCTGACCCGCTCCCCGCAGGCGGCCCGCGCCGCCTACCGCCGCGCACACGCCGCCGCCACGGCCCACGCCGATCCGCTGCTGCTGTCCTTCACCTGGCGTCACCTGGCCGGACTGGCCCTGCGGGAAGGCGAGTTGAGCGAGGCCCGGCACGGCTTCGCCGAGTCGCTGCGGATCCGGGAGGAGCTGGGCTACCTGGTGGGTACGGCACCGGCGCTGGCGTCCCTGGCCGACGCGGAGTCGGAGCCGGAGGCCTCGCGGCTGCGGGAGGAGGCGGGGCGGCTGTTCCGGCTGCTGGGGGGTGTCCCGACCTGGCTGGCACGGCAGCTGACGCCGCCCACCCCGGGAGCGGCGACCGCCTGAGACCCGCCTCAGAGGAAACTGAGAGTTGGCTGTGCCAGTGTGACGCGCCTCATCCACCCCTTCAGGAGCGCTTTCGCCATGAGCACTGTCAACGGACTGCCGGCCCATGTCCTGCTGGTCCACATCGTCGTCGTCCTGGTCCCGCTGACCGCCCTCGCCCTGGTGGCGGCCGCGCTGTGGCCGCGCGTCGCCCGGCGGCTCGGCGTGCTGCTGCCCGCACTGGCCCTGGTCGCCCTGGTCAGCGTGCCGCTGACGACCCAGGCCGGCGAGTGGCTGGAACGGCATGTGACCGAGGACTCCCTGGTCCGCCGGCACACCGATCTGGGCGACGGCCTGCTGCCGTGGGCGCTGGGTCTGTTCGTACTGGCCACGGTCGTGTGGTGGGCGACCCGGCGCGGCGGGCAGGAGCAGGACCGCAGCGGGGGCGGACGCCTGTCGTCCCTTCCGGTGCGGATCGTGGTGGGCGTGCTGTCGGTGGCCGTGGCGGCCGGTGCGGTCGTCGACGTCTACCGCATAGGCGACTCCGGCGCGAAGGCCGCGTGGCACGACGCGTACGACAAGACGGCGGCGCAGGGGAACTGAGCCGCGTTCGCCGGGTGCGGGTGGGTGGGGGCTGGCGTGCGGGTGGGGACGCCTACCGGCGCTTGCAGGGTGCCGTCGCGCCCACCCGTGCCGCCCTGGGGGTCCCCCCTCTGGGGGAGGCACGACTGCCCGCGGCTGGAAAAACGGCGACTGGAAAGAAACAGCGAGTGCAGCGCCCCGTCAGGGGCGCTGGGGTACCCCAGGCCGAAGGCTGGGGGAGGAACTGCGCGGCCAGCCCCCACTCACCCGCACCCGGCACACGATCCGCACCCCTACGCCGAGACCCCGCGCAAGCCGGCCCCGCACATCACCTCGCGTCAGCGAAATGGCCGGTCACCAACGCCCGCACCGCATCCAACTCCCCCGCGATCAACGCCTCCAGCAACGCCGAGTGCTCCGCCGCGTCCGACATCAGATCCGCCCGGGCCCCACGCAACGGCAGCGCCCTCCGGTGCAGGTCCTCCGCGATCTGCACCAGCTGCTCGTTGCCCGCAAGGGCCAGCACCGCCCGGTGGAACGCCCTGTCGGCCTCCGCGTAGGTCGCCCGGGACCCGGTCGCCGCCACCCGCACCGACTCCTCGGCCAGCGGCCGCAACGCGGCCCACCGCTCGGCCGGCACATTGCGCGCGAGCCGCATCATCACCGGCACCTCGATCAGAGCCCGCACCTCGGCCAGCTCGGCGAGCTCCCGCGCCCCTCGCTCCACGACCCGGAACCCGCGGTTGGGCACGACCTCGACCGCGCCCTCCAGGGCCAGCTGCTGCATGGCCTCGCGCACGGGCGTCGCGGAGACCCCGAACCGCTCCCCCAGCGCCGGCGCCGAGTACACCTCGCCCGGTGCCAGCTCACCGCTCACCAGTGCCGTACGCAGCGCGTCGAGTATCTGTCCCCGCACGGACGCCCGCTGCACGGCCGGCCTCGGCTGCGGGATCGGCCGCTCACTGTGCGTATGTTCACCCCGGGCCGACGGCGCACCGGCGGCGTACCCGGACCCCCTGGCCGCCGTCTCCTCGGACCGCGTCTGCGCCGGCACCCTGGCCGTCTCGGCGGGAGCCGCGTGCGCGTCGTGCTTCACGGGTCCTCCTCCGGGTCGTCGGCACTTGGGTCATTAACGGCGGGTTGTTACTTGTCCGTCAAGCACCTTAGGCGCACAAGGCGATAGTTCAAATTTCCGAACAGATGGGTAAGGTAAGGCTTACTTATCTCGCAGCCGGCCCGGCAATCGATCGGTGGTAGCCCATGACGTCCCCCGTCTGCGCCGCCTACGTCCGCCTCACCGAGGCCTACTCCGGGCTGGCGGTCACGGAACTGGGGCCGGACGGGACGGCACCCCGGAGCGACGGGTGGATCGGCGCCGCCGAGCTCGCGGCGGGCGGTCCCGCCCTGGACGCCTTCCTCGCCTGGGACGAGGACCAGGTGCTGCGGGACTACGGACAGCGGGCGCGTCCCGACGTGGTGGCGAGCTTCGGGCTGCACCGGTACGCCTGGCCCGCCTGTCTCCTGATCACCGTCCCGTGGTTCCTGCACCGCCGGGTTCCGCGGCTGCCCGTGACCCATGTCTCCTACGACCGCACGGCCGGCCGGATGGCCGTACGCGTCGCGTCGTTCGCCTGCCTCCCGGGCGACCCGGCGGCGGCGCTGCCCGGCGCGGTCGTCGTCGACGACGAGGAGGCGCTGCGGGCTCAGGTGCGGTCGGCCGTCGCCGAGCACCTGGAACCGGTTCTGGGCGGCTTCGGCCCGCGGATGCGGCGGCGCGGGCGCGCACTGTGGGGCATGGCGACGGACGAGATCGTCGAGGGGCTCTGGTACGTCGCCCATCTGCTCGGCGACGAGGACCGGGCCGTACGCGAACTCGAACAGCTCCTCCCCGGAGCCACCAAGCCGTACGTCGGTTCGGCGGCCTTCCGCATGCTGACCGGTCCGGCCGGGGAGCCCCAGCCGACCCGGGACCGGGCGAGCTGTTGCATGTTCTACACCGTGCGCCCCTCGGACACCTGCGCAACCTGCCCGCGGACCTGCGACGACGACCGGATCGTCAAACTCGCGGCGGCCTCGGCGGCTTGAGACGCCCTCAGGACGGCCCCGGGGCGCTCCCCGGGGGCCGGAGCACCGTACGGCATCCACTAAGATCACCGTTGAGCGAGGTCGCTCCTGCGTCGACAGTGAATTCACAACTTCCTCACTTGTCGCAGGAACTTTCCGAGGAACCACCCGTATGGGTACTCTTACTCGAACTCAACTCCGCCCCCTCATGCGGCAGTTCGAGCAGAATGCCGCCCTGGGGCATCCCCTTGCACTTCCTTGGCGGCCTCTTGCCCCGAAACCCCCTGAGGGCCGCTGGGATTGGGCCACTATGGCGGGCGATACGCCCTATCCCAATGCAAGGGACCCCTAGATGAGACTGACCGACATATCGCTGAACTGGCTGCTTCCCGGCGCCGTACTGCTCCTGGGCATGCTGGTCGCGGTGGCGGTGCTGACGCGCTCCAAGCGGTCCGGCGGGGAGCACGCGAAGGACGACTCGTGGGAGCGCAGCGAGGAGCGGCGTCGGCGCAAGGAGGCCATCTACGCCAGTGCCTCCTACGTGCTCCTGTTCTGCTGTGCGGCGGTGTCCGCCGCGCTCTCCTTCCATGGACTGGTCGGCTTCGGCCAGCAGAACCTCAACCTGAGCGGCGGCTGGGAGTACCTCGTGCCGTTCGGCCTGGACGGCGCGGCGATGTTCTGCTCCGTCCTCGCGGTGCGCGAGGCCAGCCACGGTGACGCGGCGCTCGGCTCCCGGATCCTCGTGTGGACGTTCGCGGGCGCGTCCGCCTGGTTCAACTGGGTGCACGCGCCCCGGGGCGGCGGCCACGCCGGTGCTCCGCAGTTCTTCTCCGGCATGTCGCTCTCGGCCGCCGTCCTCTTCGACCGCGCGCTGAAGCAGACCCGCAAGGCCGCCCTGCGTGAGCAGGGTCTGGTGCCGCGTCCGCTGCCGCAGATCCGTATCGTGCGCTGGCTGCGCGCCCCTCGCGAGACCTACAAGGCCTGGTCGCTGATGCTCCTGGAGGGCGTGCGCTCCCTGGACGAGGCGGTCGACGAGGTACGCGAGGACAAGCGGCAGAGCGAGCAGAACCGTCTGCGCCGCCGCGAGCAGGAGCGTCTGGAGCGGGCCCAGCTCAAGGCCATAAGCCGGGGCCACCGGGGCTTCGCCGGGCGTCTCGGCCGCCAGGACGAGGTGCACCAGGTCGAGCGCGCGCCCTCCCAGGCCGCAGCGGAGCCTGCCATATCGGCGCCGGAACTGCCCGTACGCTCTCGGCCCTCCCTTCAGCCGGTCCGCAAAGGGTCTGACCCGATCACGGTCGACCTGACCGCGGAGGACGACACAATGGCGCTGCCGCGGCTCGACTCGCTGGAGCGCAAGCTCAAGGACCTTGAGCAGCAGTTCGGTTAAGCACCGGCTGCCGTACGACACCTCGGGACGGGGGCGTGACCTTGAAGGTCACGCCCCCGTCCCGTCGTATACGAGGTGCACGAAGGACACGAAGAGGCGGCTACGCGGCCTCCGCGTCCAGTTCGAACCACACCGACTTGCCGACCTCGTGCGCCTGTACGCCCCACGCGTCCGCGAGGGAGTCGACCAGCACCATGCCCCGGCCGTGTGTGCCGTCACCGCTGCCCGGTACGCACACGCGTGGCCTGCGGGCCACGAAGTCCCTCACTTCCACGCGTAATTGGCTCGGACCGACGACGGCCGTCAGCACGGCCTCGCGGTCGGTGTGGACGAGTGCGTTGGTGACGAGTTCGCTGGTGAGCAGTTCCGCTATCTCGGAGCGGCCCGGTTTCCCCCAGTGCCGCAGCAGTTCCCGCAGTTCCCTGCGGGCCTCGGGCACCGCCCGCAGATCCGCCCGCCCCAGCCGGCGACTCAGCTGCGACGGGTGTCCCCGTTCCGTCGTGTCGGTCTCTTCCCCCGCGGTCTTCGCCGAGGAGGCCCCGATGGCCACGGGACCGCCCCCTCGTGCCTGACTCTTCATGACCCCCGCCCGCACGCTGTTGCCGGATCCCCTCCTGATCGAACACGTTCACGGGGATCCATGCCCGCTCGGGCACGGGCCAGTCATGTCACGGAGATGACGCCGGGGTGTTCGGCCATGTCCTGCGCGCGCCCCGGCTCGTACGTCGCCTCCCGGACCGTCCCGTACGCGCCAACGGTGCCGTGGACCAGGCGTGAAACAGCCCCTCGTGCACCCCCCGGAGCTGTTTCACGCGGTCAGCGGCACCGTCGAAGCTGGCCGAAAACCCGCCCTGCCGGCTACTTGCCCCCGAGACCCCTGGTGCCGATGTGAATGATCTTGTGGGTGCGGCGGTTCATGTCGACGACCACCTTCGTGGGGCCGTTGCTGCCCCAGGTGAAGGTGATGACGGCCTCGGTGTGGTTCGCCGTGCCGTTGTCCGTGACCTTCCACTTGAGCGGGGTGTTCTGGGCGCGCAGCACCCCGTCCGCGTGCTCACGGTTCTCCCAGGCCGTCAGCTTCTTCAGGTAGGTGGGGTCGATGTAGTACGCGCGCAGGGCGGTGGTCAGGTGGCTGCCGGTGTCCGGGTTGCTCTCGGCGTCGATGTAGGCGCCGTAGAAGTCGGCGATGCGGGTGATGTTGTCGGCGGGGGAGCCGCTGACGGTGCGCGGTGCGCCGGCCGAGGCCTGGGCGGTGGCGCCGAGCCCGAGGGCGACGGCGAGGACGCCGGCGGTGAGGACGGCGCGGGTCTTGCTGCTCATGTCTGTACCCCGTGTTCTGTGCGTGCTGTACGAGTGGGTTGCCGCGACTCGGCCGACTGGTCGGTCCGGCCCTGGTCGGTGCGACACCAGAAGCATCGGCGGTCGTCTGCGGCGATCGCAACGGACAGCGCCCGTTCCACCGCCCTGGAACCATCCCAGCCCCGTTGACGTGCAGGTATATGAGTGCCTGGGATGGGGACGACCGGGGGAAAGGTGCCCGTGCGCGACGATGTCGAGGAGTTCGCGGCGCTGCTGCGGCAGTTGAAGGACCGCACGGACCGGAGCTACGGCTCGCTGGCCCGCCGACTCCACATGAACACCTCCACCCTGCACCGCTACTGCGCGGGCGAGGCGGTGCCGCAGGACTTCGCTCCGGTGGAACGCCTGGCGGCGTTCTGCGGGGCCGCACCGGAGGAACGGCTCGAACTCCACGAGCGCTGGCTGCGCGCGGTGGCGGCACGCCAGCGACCGCGCACGGCGGTGCCGGCACCGGAGCCAGAACCCGAACCGAAGGCAGAGCCCGGACCGGAGCCCGCCCCGCGCCCCTGGTACCGCCGTCGCCGCACCCTGGTCGCCGCCGCCGCGGCCACCGTTCTCCTGGCGACACTGGGCACCCTGGCCGCCCTCCCGGGCGACCGGTCCACCACCGACGTGGCGTCCCGCTCCCCCGGTCCCTCCGGCACAACGGCGGCAGGCGGCGCACAGCGGCACGACACCTCACCCGTCGGCTCGACGCCGAGCGCCACCTCCCCGACACCGACATCGACACCGTCCTCGGGCGGCGCGCAGCCCTCCTCGCCCGCCGCCGTCCCCCTCACCTGGACCGCCGACTCCCAGCTCTGGGAGCTGGGCTGCGACCACGACTACGTCATCGACAAGCAGCCGGCCCAGGTCCCGCCGCCGCCCGCCCCGCAGGACGCCGGCCCCTGGGCGGCCACCCAGAGCGCGGTGCACGGCGGCAACACGATCGTGCAGGTCTCGGTGCAGGGGCGGTCGTCCACGGCCGTGGTCCTGGAGGACCTGCGGGTGCGGGTCGTCGGCCGTACCGCGCCCGCGCCCGGCATCGCCTACTCCACGGCCGACGGCTGCGGCGGCGGGCTCACCCCCCGCTACTTCGACGTGAACCTGGACAAGGACCGCCCCATCGCCCGTCCGGTGGCCGGTGAGGGCCCGGACGGGAAGACCGTCTCGACCATGCACCTGCCCTACCGGGTCTCCGCCACGGACCCGGAGGTGCTCCGCGTCAAGGCGAACACGGCCGGCTGCGACTGCCGTTGGTACCTCGAACTCGACTGGTCGTCACAGGGCCGCTCCGGCACGGTCCGGATCGACGACCACGGCCGGCCGTTCCGCACCAGCTCCATCAAGGGCCTGAAGCACTACTGGTACGGCTCCGCGGCGGGCGTCCGCCAATGGGTGCCCGTCGACTGACCTACGGCCGTGGCACGTTGCGCAGATTGGAGCGGGCCATCTGGAGCATCCGGCCCACACCGCCGTCGAGCACCATCTTGGACGCGGAGAGCGCGAAGCCGGTGACCATCTCGGCCTTGATCTTCGGCGGGATGGACAGCGCGTTGGGGTCGGTGACGACGTCGACCAAAGCCGGGCCGGGGTACTTGAAGGCGTCCCTGAGCGCACCGGCCAGCTGCTTGGGCTTCTCGACCCGCACCCCCCAGGCACCGCAGGCGCGGGCGACCCCGGCGAAGTCGGGGTTGGTGTTGCTGGTGCCGTAGGCGGGCAGGCCCGCGACCAGCATCTCCAACTCGACCATGCTGAGCGCGGAGTTGTTGAAGAGGACCACCTTGACCGGCAGGTCGTACTGGACCAGGGTCAGGAAGTCGCCCATCAGCATGGCGAATCCGCCGTCCCCGGACATCGACACGACCTGCCGCCGCCGATCGGTGAACTGGGCGCCGATGGCCATCGGCAGGGCGTTGGCCATCGAGCCGTGCGAGAACGAACCGATCACGCGACGGCGGCCGTTGGGCGAGATGTAGCGGGCGGCCCAGACATTGCACATCCCGGTGTCGACCGTGAACACCGCGTCGTCGTCGGCGAGTTCGTCGAGGACCGAGGCCACGTACTCCGGATGGATCGGGACGTGCTTCTCGACCTTCCTGGTGTACGCCTTCACCACCCCCTCCAGCGCGTCCGCGTGTTTCTTGAGCATCCGGTCCAGGAACCGCCGGTTCTCCTTGGCCCGCACGCGCGGCACCAGACAGCGCAGCGTCTCGCGCACATCGCCCCACACCGCAAGGTCGAGCCGGGAGCGGCGGCCGAGCACCTCGGGGCGGACGTCGACCTGGACGATCTGCACATCGTCGGGGAGGAAGGCGTTGTACGGGAAGTCGGTGCCGAGCAGGATCAGCAGGTCGCACTCGTGGGTGGCCTCGTAGGCGGCGCCGTAGCCGAGCAGCCCGCTCATGCCGACGTCGAACTCGTTGTCGTACTGGATCCACTCCTTGCCCCGCAGGGCATGGCCGACCGGCGACTTGATCCGCTCCGCCAGCTCCATGACCTCCGCGTGCGCCCCTGCCGTGCCGCTGCCGCAGAACAGCGTCACCTTGTCGGCCGCGTCGATCATCGCGACGAGCTTGTCCAGTTCGTCGTCGCCGGGACGGACGGTGGGCCGTGAGGTGACGACGGCGGCCGAGGCGGTCTGTTCCGGGGCGGGCTGGTCGGCGATGTCACCCGGCAGGGACACCACGCTCACCCCGCTGCGGCCGACCGCGTGCTGGATGGCGGTCTGGAGCAGCCGGGGCATCTGCTGGGGGCTGGAGATCAGTTCGCTGTAGTGACTGCACTCCTGGAAGAGCCGGTCCGGGTGGGTCTCCTGGAAGTAGCCGAGGCCGATCTCGCTGGAGGGGATGTGGGAGGCGAGGGCGAGGACCGGGGCCATGGAACGGTGGGCGTCGTAGAGGCCGTTGATGAGATGCAGGTTGCCCGGGCCGCAGGAGCCGGCGCAGGCCGCCAGCTTGCCGGTGATCTGGGCCTCGGCGCCGGCCGCGAAGGCGGCGGTCTCCTCGTGGCGGACATGGATCCAGTCGATGGCGGAGTTGCGGCGGACGGCGTCGACGACGGGGTTGAGGCTGTCGCCGACGACCCCGTAGAGACGGCGTACTCCGGCGCGGACGAGGATGTCGACGAACTGCTCGGCGACGTTCTGCTTGGCCATGGCGGACGGGTGCCCCTTCTCTCCGGGCGGATACCTCCCATCCACGCACAGCGGCCGCCGTCACGCCTCCCAGACGGCCGCCGCCGTACGGTCGTCGGCGTAGCCCTTGACCCGGACCTGGGCGTCCGCGAGGAACGCGGCGAGGCCGGGCGGAGTACGGCCGGACCAGCGCCGGGCCAGGTAGGCGCAGAGCGCGGGCTCGCCGCGCAGCGGGTCGGCGAGACCTCCGGTGCACATCACGAGGGCATCACCCGGGCGGGCTACCGAGGCCCGGAAGAGGAAGGGCTCACGGGGCGGCTCGGGGGCCGGTTCGAAGGGGCTCGGCGGGGTCGGGATGCCGAGGTCCATGGTGAGCCGGTCGCCCTCCGGGGTCTCGGCGGGCGGCGAGCCGAAGCCGACCACGGCCTCACCGGGGGTGTCGGCGTCGACGCGCGGCTCGATGTCCTGCCACTCGCCGTCCCGCAGCCGGAACAGTCCGCCCGTGCCGACGCCGAAGAAGACGCGGGTACGGCACTGGGGGTGGGCGGGGATGAGGAGGCAGCGCAGGCTGGCCGCGTACTCGTCGGAGGCGATGCCCTGTTCGGCGGCGCTGGCGCGGAGCTTGCCGAGGCTGCGGTCGGTGAGCCGGTGCAGCCCTGACTTGAGGTCGCCGCGCCGGGCGGCCTGGATGTCCGCGGTGAGCCGCTGGTGGCTGCGGCCCACGGCGCGGGCGATCCACTCGCACACCTCGGCGGCGGCCCGGTGCGCGCCGGGGGTGGCCCGGGCGCCGGTGGCCATCGCGACGAGGACCAGGGCCTGGTCACCGGACCCGAACCGGGCGGTGAGCAGCGCGTCACGGCGCGGTTCGCCCCGGTACCGGGCAGAGTCGCCGCGCTGCGAGACGGCCCGCAGCGTGCAGGCCCCGTACCGGGCGCCGTCCAGCACGGTGTCGGCGACCAGATCCTCGAGTTCGTCCGGGTCGGCGACGGGCAGAGCGGTGGGCTCCGCGTCGTAGGTGGGCGGCCCCGAGCCGACATAGTCCACGGCGGAGAACGAGCCCCCGAGCGCGGAGTACGAGGCGCCCGGAGCCGAGGACGGCACGGCCGGGGTGGCGGCCCAGGCGGCCGGATCGGATGGCGAACCGACCGAGGCCGAGGACGAGGTGGCCGGGGTGGAGGGCGAATCGACCGGGTCCGAGGACAGCGCGGCCGGGGTGGCGGGCCAGGCGGCCGAGGCCAAGGACGAACCGACCGGAGCCGAGGACGGCGCAGCCGGATCGGATGGCGAACCGACCGGGTCCGAGGGCGGCGCAGCCGGGGTGGAAGGCCAGGCGGCCGGGGCCGAGGGCGGCGCAGCCGGGGCCGAGGGCGGCGGGGCTGGGATCGGGGCGGATGGTGGGGTGGTCGGGGGCGAGGGTGGCGGGAGGGTGGGTACGTCGAAGCGGGTTGTGGGGTGGGGGGACGTCGGGGCCTCGACCGTCGGCGGCAGGTCCTGGTCCTCCTCGTCCCACGGCCAGGACTTCGGGTCCGCCTCGGCGTCCGCGCCGGGCGCGCGCTGCGCGGGCACGGTCGGCGGTGGCTGCCGGTCGTGGTCGCCCGGATCCTCGGCGACGCCCCGCCGTCCCGCCACCGTGTGCTTCGCCGACGCGAAACGGTCGTCCAGCGAATCGGGCGCGGCCGTGGGGCCGGTGTCCTCGGTGGAGTCGTCGTACAACTGCCCCCACCAGTCGTCCTCATGACGGGCGGGCCTACCCCCTGGCTGGCTCATGCCCCTAATTGTCCACCGCACGGGCCGGATGAAAACGGGGCATCCGGAAAATCCCGCACCCGAACCCGTATCGAACGGCGCATCGAGTGACAGTCTGAACGCCCGTACGAGGAAAGGGAATCGACGACACGCGTGGGGCGGACGGCGCGGCTGACACGTGTGAGTCGCCGGGTGGTCCCACCCCCCACGGGAGAACCACCCGGCGACACCGGAGTGACCCGGCCCCAGATCCCCTACGCACGCGTCATGGGCCCGGGTCACCGTTCGCACGGCCGGACGCGGTCGCGTCGGCCGGAGGGCCAGATTGTGACGGGTGTTCCTGGCGAACAGCTGTGAATCACCCGTCGGATTCCCATCGACACACGTATACGTGACGGGGGCCGGGTGGCCCGGGGCCGACCCGCACGGCACTCTGGGCAGATGGGAGCAGGGGAACTCCTGCTGGTCGGCCTGGTGCTGGTGCTCGGCCTGTGCGGAGTGATGGTGCCCGGCGTGCCGGGTTCGTGGCTGGTGTGGGCCGCGGTGCTGTGGTGGGCGCTGTACGACCCGCGCCCGCTGGCCTGGGCGGTTCTGGTCGGCTCCACCGTGGTGCTGCTGCTGTCGCTGGTGGTGCGCTGGGCGCTGCCGCCGCGCCGGCTGCGGGCGAGCGGCGCGACCCCCCGGATGGGCGTGTACGCCGGGCTCGGCGCCCTGCTCGGCTTCGTCCTCGTCCCCGTCGTCGGCGCGGTCCCCGGCTTCATGGCCGGTGTCTACCTCCATGAACGGCTCCGGCTGGGCCGGCGCGCCGAGGCGACGGCCGCGCTGCGCACCACGATGAACGCGGGTGGCTCCAGCGTGCTGGCCGAGCTGTTCGCCTGTCTGCTGATCGCGGCGGGCTGGCTGGTGGCGGTGGTCTGGGGCGGCTGACCGGCACCGGCCGTTCAGAACAGGTCGGCGAGCGGGACGGCGGCGGCCAGGGCGCTCATGCCGGTGTCGTTGAAGTGCAGATGGTCGCCGGGGTCGTAGGCGGGCCGGATGCGCTGCGGATCCTCCGGGTCGCGGACCACGGCGTCGAAGTCCACGTACGCGTCGAAGACCTGTCCGGAGCGGATCAGCGCGTTCACCTGTTGCCGTACGGCCTCCCGGGCCTCGGTGTAGCCGCTGTAGCCGCCGTCCGGTGTGAGCGTCGCGCCGATGACCCGGATCCCGCGCGCATGGGCGCGGGCCACGATGGTCCGGTAGGCGCGCACGAAGTCACCGGGATCCGTCGCGTCCGGGGTGCCCTTGATGTCGTTGATGCCTTCGAGGACGACCAGGGTCCGGACGTCGGAACGGGCGACGGCGTCCGCGTCCAGCCGGTTGAGGGCGCCCGGTCCGCCGGTGCTGTCGGCCAGCAGACGGTTGCCGGAGATCCCGGCGTTGAGGACGCCGAACCGGAAGGGGCGCAGCCGTTCGGCGAGCCGGTCGGGCCAGCGGTGGTTGGTGTCGGTCGAGGAGCCGTTGCCGTCGGTGAGGGAGTCGCCGAAGGCGACCACGCTGCCGTGGGCGTCGCCCCGTACGTCGACGCCGGTGACGTAGTACCAGTGGTCGGTGGTCCGGGTGTACGCGGCTCCGGCCTCGTCGGCCGCCCGGCCCGCGCCGTCCGGGTCCAGGTAGCTGGTCTGGAGCGCGACACGGTGGAAGGTGGCCGGCCCGGAGTCGCCCGGGGTCTCCACGGTGACCAGCAGATCGGCGGCGGCCGGAACCGCGAGCGGCACCGGATCGCTGACCAGGTCCTGCCCTTCGGGTACGACGGCTGTGCCGGCGCCCCGGAAGGTGGCGATGCGCATCGAGCCGGGTACGGCGTCCGGGCCGTGGCCGTGTCGCAGGGCGACGGTGACCGCGCCGAGCCGGAGCGGGACACTGCCGAACCGGTTGCTGATCCGCACCCGCACCGCGCTGCCGCCGAGGCTGAGGTGCACGACGTTGCGGAACGCGGCGCCGGCAACGGCGGGGCTGGTACCGGAGGGCGCGGCCTCCCAACTCCCGGTCCAGGGCGAGGGGTTGTCGTCGGCGCCGGCCCGCCCCGTCGTACCCACCAGCAACAGCAGCGCCACCGCGAGAACCTGCCCGACCTTGCCCATCCACACCCGCTTCCGTAGGCCCACTGGAGGGGAAGGTGACATACGGGGGCCGAGCCGGGCGGCAACTCGTCCGGGGTTCCACTCGGGTGGCGGAGCGTGGAGCCGTACATCGATACGGCCCCGCACCCGGGCAAGGGCTCTCCCCCAAGTCCTAGTCGGTCTCCACCGCTCCCTCCAGCCCCAGCAGCCGGACCTTCCGCTCAAGTCCCCCCGCGTACCCGGTCATCGAGCCGTCCGCGCCGATGACCCGGTGACAGGGCCGCACGATCAGCAGCGGGTTGGCGCCGATGGCTCCGCCCACCGCCCGGACCGCCATCCTGGACGCCCCGATCCGCGCGGCGATCTCCCCGTACGTCGTCGTCGCCCCGTACGGGACATCGTCGAGCGCACCCCACACCCGCTCCCGGAACACGGTCCCGTGGGTACTCAACGACAGCTGGAATTCCTTGCGTTCGCCGGCGAAGTACGCGGCGAGCTGCTCCTCGGCCGCCCGGAAGGGGCCGGGGTCCCGCTGCCACCCCGCCTCGACGCTCCGGCCGCCCTTCTGTCCGGGGACGGACAGCGAGGTCAGCGCGCCGTCGGCGTCGGCGGTGAGGAGCAGCTCCCCGACCGGCGAGGCGATCCGCGTCCAGTAAGTGACACCCATCAGTTCCTCAACTCTCCTTGCAACAGCAGATGTCGGACGGCGTACGACCGCCACGGCCGCCAGTCGTCCGGTACGTCGAGGCCGGGCGGGGCGACGTCGGGGTCGCCGAGCGCGCGGACGCGGATCGTGGCGACGACCGCCGGCCCCATGCCGGGCAGCGCCCGCAGCGCGGCCTCCGCGTCGTCCCGGTCGGCGCCCGGGTCCAGCCGTACCGTGCCGTCCGCGAGCGCCGTGGCGAGTGCGCCCAGACTCCCGTCGGGCTCGGCCCCGGCGAGCACGGCGGGCTCCGGGAAGAGGTGGGTGAGACTCCCGGACGGGGCGTCCAGCGTCTTGCCGTACCGCTGGACCAGCCGCTCCGCGTCGGCGCTCCCGGTCAGCGCCCGTACGGCCGCCTCCGCCGGATCCGCGGCGCCGGGCGAGCGCAGCCCGGGCCGGGCGGCGACCAGCGGAGCGAGCCGCGGGTCGGCGGCGAGCCGCTCGTCCACGGCGTACGGGTCGGCGTCGAGGTCGAACAGCCGGCGCAGGCGCTGTACGGCGGTGGTCAGGTCGCGCGGGTCGGTGAGGCGGAGCCGGGCTTCCAGCCAGCCGCCGGGATGGGCACCGCTGCTCGCGGTGGTGGTACCGCCGCGCTCCTCGACGGCGACGACGGCATGGCCGTACGGCAGCCGCAGGGTACGGCGGTAGGTGCGGGCGCCGGCGGTGCCGGTGACCTCCTCCACGCCGGGCACGGCCTCGCGCTCCAGCAGGTCGAAGACGGGGCGGGCCTGGTACGGGCCGCGGTGGGCGAGCCGCAGCGGGATCCCGGTGGCCGGGGAGCCGCGCCGGGCGCCCCGCCCGCCCGGCGCCGCCTCGCGCAGTCCGCTGGGGGTCGTGGCGTACACGGCGCGGACCGTGTCGTTGAACTGCCGGACGCTGGCGAACCCGCTCGCGAACGCGATCTCCGTGACCGGCAGCTCGGTGGTCTGCAGCAGCGTGCGTGCGGTGTGGGCCCGCTGGGCGCGGGCGAGGGCGACCGGGCCGGCGCCGAGTTCGGCGGTGAGCTGCCGCTGCACCTGGCGTGCGCTGTAGCCGAGCCGGTCGGCGAGGCCGCCGACGCCCTCCCGGTCGACGACACCGTCGCCGATCAGCCGCACGGCCCGGCCGACGACGTCGGCGCGGACGTTCCACTCGGCGGAGCCGGGGACGGCGTCGGGCCGGCAGCGGCGGCAGGCCCGGAAGCCGGAGCCCTGTGCCGCGGCGGCGGTGCGGAAGAAGCGGACGTTGCGTCGCTTCGGGGTGACCGCCGGACAGCTGGGGCGGCAGTAGATCCCGGTCGTCTCGACGGCGAAGAAGAACGCGCCGTCGAAGCGGGCGTCGCGGCTGCGGACCGCCTCGTACCTGGTGTCCTCGTCCATCACATGTTCCAGTGTGAGCGATACGGAGCCCCACGACCGGCGGAAAACGGACACGACGCTGGTACCGGGACCGGTGAAGAAGCGCCGACTGCAGCGCCCCTTCAGGGGCGCGGGGACATGCTCGCTCAGCCCCCACGCACCCCTGCCCGGACGGCTACCGCCACCGCCCCCGCTTCGCCTCCATCGCCGCCCTCCCCTCAGCGCCCTTGCGCTTCCAGTCCTTCTTGATCTCGGCCCGCACCCGAGCGTCCGTCTTCGCGACGATCCACTGGTTCTCCCGCATCAGCTTGCGGTAGCTGTCCAGCCGGCGCTCGGGCAGCTCCCCGGTCTCCACCGCGAGCCGGACCGCGCACCCCGGCTCGCTCTCGTGCCCGCAGTCGGAGAACCGGCACCCCTCGGCCAGTTCCTCGATCTCGGCGAACACCTGCCCGACCCCGGTCTCGGCGTCGAACAGCCCGACACCGCGCAGTCCCGGTGTGTCGATCAGTACTCCTCCGCCCGGCAGTGCGAGGAGGTTGCGGGTGGTCGTGGTGTGCCGGCCCTTGCCGTCCACGTCACGCGCGGCCCGGACGTCCATCACGTCCTCGCCGAGGAGCGTGTTGGCGAGGGTGGACTTGCCGGCGCCGGACTGGCCGAGCAGCACCGACGTACCGGAGCCGACCAGGGCGACCAGCGCGTCCAGGCCGTCGCCCTGGTGCGCGCTGACCGTCAGGACCGGCACGCCGGGTGCCGTCGTCTCGACGTCCTCGACGAGATGCGCGAGCGTCACCGGGTCCGGGACGAGGTCGGCCTTGGTGAGGACCACGACCGGCTGCGCCCCGGACTCCCAGGCCAGCGCCAGGAACCGTTCGATACGGCCGAGGTCGACCTCGACGGCGAGGGAGATCGCGACGATCGCGTGGTCGACGTTGGCCGCGAGGATCTGCCCCTCGGACCGCTTGGAGGAGGTGGAGCGCACGAAGGCGGTACGGCGCGGCAGATACGCGCGTACGTAGCGGGGGTTGCCGCCGGGCTCGACGGCGACCCAGTCGCCGGTGCACACAACCCGCAGCGGATCGTTGGGGGTGACGAACGCGGTGTCGGCGCGCAGCGTCCCGCCGGCGGTGACGACGTCGCACTGACCGCGGTCGACCCGGACGACACGTCCGGCCAGCAGTCCTTCGGCGTCGTAGGGGGCGAACTCCTTCGCCCAGGTCTCGTCCCAGCCGTAGGGAGCGAGCACGGAGAAAACAGCAGAGCTGGAAGTCAAGGGTGACCCTTCACAAGGGTGGCCCCGGCACACGCACGGTGGCGTGAGAGTGGAAAAGGTCAGCCGGAGACCACGGAGGTGGAGTGGATGAACTTCTGGTTGCGGGCAGCGCCCATCACAGAGACAGCCATCGGTCACACCTCCCGTTCCTCGCTCGGCCGACAGCAGCGGCGAACAGCCGCTGCGTGAAGCGAGCCTCACTCTAGATGCGCGCACATTCGGGCGCCAACGATTTATGGCAGGGCCACGGGCCATGTCTCCGCGGGCGGTGTCGTACCGGGCACGGAATGATTGCGGCATGGGCGTCCCGGCACGACGGCGCCTGAGCTGCGGCAGCATGACGGTCCATGAGCAGAGACCGCTATGTCGACTTCCTGCGCGCGTGGGCGATCGCGCTGGTGGTCCTCGGCCACTGGCTGATCACGGCCCTGGTCCGGGAGCCCGGTGGGCAGATCACCGCCCCGGAGTTGCTGGCGGTCGTTCCCTGGACCCAGTGGCTGACCCTCGCGTTCCAGATCATGCCGCTGTTCTTCCTGGCCGGCGGCCATGCCGCGGGCGGTTCCTGGTCGCGGGCCCGGGCGGCCGGAGGTACGGCCGCCGGGTGGCTGGGGCGGCGGGCGCTGCGGCTGCTCCTTCCGGTGGGCGCCTACAGCGGTCTGGTGCTGCTCGCCGTCGGTGTCTGTTCGGCGGCCGGCGTGGACGCGGACACGCTCGCGCTGGTGGGCTGGGCGATGGCGATGCAGTTCTGGTTCCTTCCGGTGTATCTGCTGCTCAGCGCCCTGACACCACTGCTGTATGCGGCGCACCGGCACTGGGGGCTCCGCGTCCCGTCGGCGACGGGGGCGGTCGCCCTGGCGGTCGACGTGCTCGTGGTGGCGGCGCACATGCCGTATGTCGGGCTGCTCAACTACCTACTCGTATGGGGTGTCGCCTACCAGCTGGGATTCTGCTGGCGGGACGGGCTGCTGACCGGGCGTCGGCTGGTGCCGTTCGCGATGGCGGCGGGCGGCGGGGTGGCCTTTGCCGCGCTCGTGGCCTTCGGGCCGTTCCCGGTCAGCCTGATCCTGGTGACGGGGCAGGCCCCCGGCAACACCGATCCGCCGTCGGCCGCGATGCTGGCGTGGGTGGTGGCCCAGGTCGGGCTGTGCCTCCTCGCCGCGCCGCCGGTGCGACGGCTGCTGGACCGCGAGCGGGTGTGGCGCGTGGTTCGCCCCGTGGGCGCGGCCAGCATGACGCTGTATCTGTGGCACATGCTGCCGGTGCTGGCCGTCGCCGCCGCGTTCTACCTGACCGGCCTCGCGCCCGAGCCGGGTCTCGGGTCCGCCGCATGGTGGGCGCTGCGCGTGCCGTGGCTGCTGATCCTCGGCCTCGTCCTGGCCGGCGCCGTGTCCGCGCTCGGGCCGCTGGAGCGCGGCCTGGCCGTGCTGTACGAACGGACCAGTCCGGACGCCGCCCCGCGCCGGGCCTGGCCGTTGTGGCTCGGCCTGGCCATGGCCGTCACCGCCCTGGCCCGCCTGGCCGTACAGGGCTTCGCGCCCGACGGCCGCTTCCCCGCACTACCGGCCCTGGGCCTGGCATCGGGCACGGCACTGGTGATGCTCACCCGCCGGACGACGTCACCCCGACTCGGCCGGCCCATGAAGACCCGTACTCCGGGCCGCGTGTGACGAGATTCGACGGACGGGTGCTGCGTCTCGCGGACCTGCTCGGCCTTGCGGATCGGCTCGGTGCGGGGCCGGCTGTCGTACCGTCGAGTCCGTGCACCGGTACGCCGTGACCAGCAGCCGTCCGCTGTCACTCGGTGTCGTCCGGGCGGAGGGTCAGGTCCAGGAGGCCGGGGAAGCGGGCGTCGAACTCCTCGCGGCGTAGCCGGTTGAGCCGTTTGGGGCCCTGGTCGCGCTGTTCGACCAGGCCGGCGTCGCGCAGGACCGAGAAGTGGTGGCTCTTCGCGGCCCGGCCGACCGGTACGTCGAAGTTGCTGCAGCTGAGCGCCCAGTCGGGGTGGCCGGCCAGGTCGCGGACCAGCTGGATGCGCACGGGATCCGCGAGCGCGGACAGGGCGGTGAGAAGCGGGACGTCGTCGGGGTGCGTGTGCACGGGTGCCGGACGGTGACTCGTGCCTTCGGTCCGGTCCGCCATTTCGATGTCCTCCTCGCCCAGTGTTCGATGACCATCGTACAGTGCTAGTGTTCGCTTCCGGTTGAACACTCGCGGAAGGGTGGTTCTGCGTATGCGTGCGGTCGAGTTCCATGAGTACGGCGGTCCCGAGGTGCTGCGCGTCGTGCGGACCGCGGCACCCGAGCCGGGCCCCGGTCAGGTGACCGTCGAGGCCGCCTGGGCGGGGGTGAACTTCGCGGACGTCAAGGCGCGCGCCGAGGGGTACCGGGTGGCGTCGCTGCCCCACCGTCCGGGTCTGGAGGTCTCCGGGCGCATCCGGGCGGTCGGGGAGGGCGTCGCGGGTCTGCGGGCGGGACAGCAGGTCATCGCACTCGTCGACGGCGGCGGCTACGCCGAGGTCGTGCTCGCACAGGCCGCGAGGGTCTTCCCGTTGCCCGAGGGGCTGGACCTGCGGACCGCGGCCGCGCTGCCCACCGTGCTGCCCACCGCGCACGCCCTGGTCCACGAGGTGGGGCGGCTGCGGGCCGGGGAGAGCGTGCTGGTGCACGGCGCGGCGGGCGGCATCGGCACGGCGGTCGGGCAGCTGGCCCGGGCAGCGGGCGCCGGCGCGGTGTACGGGGTGGCCTCCAGCGACGCCAAGGCCGACTACGCACTCAAGCACGGCTACGACGAGGTGTTCCGGCCCGGCACCTTCGAGACGGACGTCCGCCGGGCGACCGGCGGCAGGGGCGTCGACCTGGTCCTGGACCCGGTGGGCGGCGACACGCTGCGCCGCGGTCTGGAGGCGCTGGCCGTCTTCGGGCGCCTGGTCTCCTTCGGCAACGCCGGGGGCGCCGAGCCCTGGCGGGCCGGACAGGACGAGCTGTACGCGCAGGGCCGCTCCGTAGCGGGCTTCTCCGTGCTCGGCCTCGCCCGGTCCGCACCCGAAGCCCTGCGTGCGCTCACCGAACGCGGCCTGCGCACCGTCTGCGACGGAGTGGTCGTCCTTCCCGTCACCGCCGAGTTCTCCCTGTCGGACGCGGCCGACGCACACCGGCTCATCGGCGGACGCACGTCCACAGGCAAGCTGCTGCTGCGCATCACCGACTGACCGCAGCCTCCCGCGCACCTCGGCCCGTTCACCATGGGATCTTCGGCCGGAACCACGGAACCCCGCTGTCCCCGCTCGCTGGAACTCCGGGGGGCGTTGAGGGCTCATGGCCGGCTGGCCCATGTCCGGCCGACCATGGCGGTGGGATCGACGATGCGGTCGAAGTCCTCGGCGCAGCCTCCGCGATGTCGATCGGTTTGGAGGTGGCCACGCCGTCGTCGAGCGCCGCCTTGATCACCGCGGTCGCGGTGATCGCGGGAGGACTCCCGCAGGTTGTCCACCGGCGGCAGCAGAGAGGCGCCCGGCTCCGACAGGTCGACCTGGTCCGCGACGGCCTGTGCGGCCGCGATCAGCATGCCCGGCGTCACCTGGGACGCGCCGGAGACGATCGTGCCCAGGCCCAGGCCCGGGTGGAGCAGCGCGTTGTTGGCCTGCCCGATCTGGTGGGTCACGCCGTCGTGTTCCACGGGCGCAACGGGGATTCCGGTCGCGACGAGCGCCTTCCCCCCGGACCAGGCGATGACGTCGGCGGGCATGGCCTCGATACGGGAGGTGGGGTTGGAGATCGGGAAGACGGCGCCTGTCCCGTCGCACGACCGACGGGACGCCGGGCGAGTCAGTTCGTCACGATGCCGTGCAGGAGCAGGTCGATGAGTCTGCCGGCCAGGTCGCGTTGCCCCTCGCTGCCGGCCATGAGGCTGATCCCGCCGAGGGCCATCAGTACGTCCCGGGCATCGACACCCGGTCGCGCCTTGGACTCGGTCTGTGCGGCGGCGAGCAGGTGGGAGATGGCGTCGGCGAGCAGGGCCCGGGTGTGCAGCCGCTCGCTCTCGTCGGTCAGCACCACGGCCAGCGCATCGGCCATGCCCTGCTTGGCGGCCATGAAGTCGATGAAACGCTCCATCCAGGACCGCAGCGCGTCCACCGGTGGCTGCGTGGCAGTGAGGTGCGGTGCCACCTCGCACAGGCGCTGCACCTCCTGCCGATAGACCGCCTCGATGAGCAGTTCCTTGGACGGGAACCGGCGGTAGAGCGTGCCGACTCCGACGCCGGCCGCACGGGCGATGTCCTTCACCGAAGCACCGGCCCCCTCACGTGCGAAGGCGGCCGCCGCCACCTCCAGCAGCCGGTCCTCATTGCGCTGCGCGTCCGCACGCAGCGGCCTCCGCGGCCGCACCGCGTCCCCCTCGTGGCCAGTCACTCTCGACTCCCTTCCTGCCGCACTTGCTACCGGAACCGGTTCCGCTTAGCCTCGTAGGTGAACCGGAACCAGTTCCGGATATGAGCGTACGACGGCCCGTGCCCCTGTGCCACCGGCCGTCCCCTCAGACGCGCCATTCCCCCCTCTTGCTGGAGATTCCCATGACCGACAACCTCGTCACGACCCCGTTCGGCGCGCAGACGACCGCCGCGGAGACACTGGCCGGCATCGACCTGAGCGGCCGGCGCGCCATCGTCACCGGAGGCACCTCCGGCATCGGACGGGAGACCGCTCGGGTCCTCTCCGCCGCCGGCGCCGAGGTGGTCGTCGGGGTACGCAACCTGGCCGCAGGAGTGCAGGTCGCCGAGGAGATCACCCCGTCGGGCGGCCCCGGAACGGTGCGCGCCGCGAGGCTCGACCTCGCCGACCAGACCTCCGTACGCGCCTTCCTGGAAGCATGGCGGGGACCGCTGCACATCCTGGTCCTCAACGCCGGCGTGATGGCTTCGCCGCTGGAGCGGACGAAGGAGGGCTGGGAGATGCAGTTCGCCACCAACCACCTCGGTCACTTCGCCCTGGCCGCCGGTCTGCACAGCGCCCTGGCGGCCGCCCGCGGCGCACGCGTGGTCGCCGTCAGCTCGGTCGGCCACGTCAACGGCGATGTGTGCTTCGACGACATCAACTTCGAGCAGCGCCCTTACGACCCCTGGGCGGCCTACAGCCAGTCCAAGACCGCCAACGTCCTGTTCGCGGTCGAGGCGGGCCGCCGCTGGGCTCCCGACTCGATCGCCGTCAACGCCCTGAACCCCGGCCGCATCACCAGCACCCGGCTCGGCCGCCATATCGGGGACATCTCCAACAGCCCGTCCTCGTTCGACGCCACCAGCACCGATGTGTCCTGGAAGAACATCGAGCAGGGTGCGGCAACCTCGGCACTGCTCGCCGCCTCCCCGCTGGTCGAAGGTGTGACCGGCCGCTACTTCGAGGACTGCAACGAGGCCGGCCCGCACCGGCCCGGTGTGCGCCGGGGAGTGGCCGCCCACGCCGTGGACGCGAGAAGCGCGGCCAGCCTGTGGCAGATCTCCCTCGCCATGGTCGCAACCGCCGGCACGACGGTCTGACGACCACGTCATCGGCCATCTCCGCGATACCGCCGCGTGACCGTTCGCGCCCGGAGCGACCGTTTGCCGGCCGGCGCCGGCATCGGCGCGGCGACCGCCCTGAGCCCGGCCGCGGACGGCGCCGTCGTCGCGCTCGTCGCCCGGCGCCGCGACCGGGTCGAAGGGCCGGTCGAGAAGATCCGCGCAGAGAGCGGGAAGGCGCTCGCGGTGGAGGCCGGCATCACGGAACAGGACCGGGCGGCGGCCGCGGTCGAGCATGTGGTCGCACAACTCGGCGGCTTGGCCATCCCGGTCCCCACGCGGCGGCTTGGCCATCCCGGTCCCCACGCGGCGCTGCCGCACCTGTTGCGCGCCGCCGAAGTCTCCCCCGCGGCGTCGCGGACCCGGTCAACAGAGGTCATGCGACAGCGCGTGTGCGTCCCGAGGACATCGCCCACACGGTGGTCTTCGTCGTCACGGGCGACCGCCGCGTGTCGGTCAACGAGGTCCTGGTCCGGGCCCCCGATCAGAGTGGGCAGGTCCCGTCGCCGCGCGGGCGATCAGAGTCCGTCGACCGCGACGACGGCCGCCGCGAAGCCCTGCGGGTCCTCCTGCGGAACGTTGTGCCCGACGTCCAAGGTCCGGTGCGCGTATGCGCCGGTGAACTTCTTGCGATAGGCCGACCCGTTTCCCGGAGGCGTGAAGGGATCGTGCGCTCCGTCAATGGTGATCGTCGGCACCGCAATGACCGGGCCCGCGGCAAGACGCTCTTCCAGTCCGTCGTACCGGCTCTCACCCTTTACGAGGCCGAGCCGCCAGCGATAATTGTCGATCACGATGCTGACGTAGTCCGGATTACCGAAGGCCGCTGCCGTGCGATCAAAGGTCGCGTCATCGAAGTTCCACGTCGGCGAGTTGAACTTCCAGACGAGTCTGGCCAGGTCGCGCCGGTATTCCTTGAGCCCGAGCACGCCCCTCTCGGTGGCGAAGTAGTACTGATACCACCATGCCCATTCACTCTTCGGCGGCGATGGCATCTTGTTGGCTTCGACGTTTGCGATCAGGTAACCGGTCACGGACACCAGCGCTTTGCAGCGATGCGGCCAGAGAGCCGCAATTATGTCGCCGGTCCGCGAGCCCCAGTCGTAACCGGCGAGGATGGCCTTGTCGATCCTGAGGGCGTCCAGCAGGGCGATGATGTCGACAGCGAATACCGACTGTTGGGCGTTCCTGGGTGTTGTGCTGGAAAGGAATCGAGTCGTGCCGTGGCCGCGCAGATAAGGAACGATCACCCGGTATCCCTTTGCCGCGAGCAAGGGCGCGACCTCGGTGTAGCTGTGAATGTCGTAGGGCCAGCCGTGCATGAGTACGACCGCGCGCCCGTGCACAGGTCCGACCTCGGCATAGCCCACGCTCAGATCCCCGGCCGAAATCTGCCTCACCGGGCCGAATGATCTCCGCGTCGCGCCGGTGACCACAGGGCGAGCCGCGCGCTCTCCGTCTTCGGACTGCGCTTGTGCACTTCCCTGCAATCCGAACTCGGTGGCTGTCGCAGCCACCGCCGCGGCGCCGAGGAATCGGCGACGACTATGCGCGAACCTGGGCTCTTCCATCGCTGCGTCTCCTTGTTCGCGGCGGCGCCGACGGCCACGGACGGTGACACCACGAACATGGCCAGGTACTGGCACAAGCCCTTTTCCTCGGCCATGCAACACCCGCCGGAGTGACGGCGCAACTCCGGCAAACCATGCGCACGTGGCACCGCCGGCACGTCGGAAACCCGCGTTTCAGCCGAGCTGTCGAGCCCGGCCATCGCCTGTGGCCCAGGAGATCGCGGGAGACACCTTGCGGAGTGCCGCAATGTCGACGACGTGGCCCCGACCGCCGCCGTCTGCCGGGCACGGCCGCGCACGCTCGACGCCGCCCCCGACCACGTCCACCCCGTGGCCGTCCTGCACGAGGGGGCACGCGAGCCTGTACGACGAGGCCGGAGCGGCGGATCAGGGGGCGCTCGCCCGCGCTCGCGCCGTGCTCCCCGCGGGCACCAGTGCCCCGCCGCCCCCGGCCACACACGCGCTGACCGCAACCCGGCAGTCGACCCGCTCGTCAAGCAGGTCCGGCCCGCCCGGGGCGGCGAGCACGAAGAAATCAGCACCAGCGTCCATCCACCCGCCAACCCAGCGTCCATCCACCCGCCACCGACCACCCGTCGGCCCGCTCACTACGCGGCGAACGGCCCGGGTATCTCCCCCGACCCCCGCTGGATCAGCCGGGTCGGCATGACCACCGTGCGCGGTGGTGAGACATCGCCGTGGATCCGGGCGAAGAGGAGGTGTGCCGCGCTGGTCGCGAGGGCCACCGGGTCCTGGGCGATCACCGTGACCGGCGGAGTCAGCCGGGCGGCGAGCGCGAAGTCGTCGAAGGCGATGAACGCCAGATCGGCGGGGAGGACGGTGAGGGCGCCGAAGGCAAGGAGTTCGTTGCCGGCCAGGAGGGCCGTCGGTGGGTCGGGGAGGGCCAGGAGCGCGGTGACGGCCGCGGCCGCCTCCGCGCCCGACCGCACACCGTCCCTGACCAGTGCCGGGTCGGCCGCGATCCCCGCCGACTCCAGCGCTGCCAGATAACCGCGTCGGCGTTCGCCGAAGGTCCAGATCTCCGGCGTGTCGCCGATGTACCCGATCCGGTGGTGGCCGTGCGCCACCAGGCGGCCGACGGCCTCCCGCACCGCGCCGAAGTTGTCGACCACCACGGCGTCCACGTCCAGGCCGGGCGCCGCCCGGTCCACGCAGACGATCTTCGTACCCTGCGCCTGGGCAGGGCGCAGGAAGCGGTGGCTGCCGGCGGCCGGGGTGAGGATCAGACCGTCGACCCGGCGGGCGGTGAACGCGGCGATCACCTCGCGCGCCCGGCGCGGGTCGGCGCGGCTGGAGCCGATGAGCATGACGCTGCCGCGCTGCCGGGCGACGTCCTCGGCGGCGGAGGCCACGGCCGCCATGAAGGGGTCCGCGACGTCGTCGACCAACAGCCCTATGGTCTGGCTGAGTTGGTCCGTACGGCGCAACTGGCGTGCCACGTCGTCGCGTTGGTAGCCGAGTTTGCGGACCGCGGCCTCCACCCGTGCGGCGGTCCTCGGGGCGACGGCCGAATCGCCGTTGACGACCCGGGACACCGTCATCGCGCTGACGCCCGCTTCCGCGGCAACGTCCTTCATGGTCGGCCGGGTCGCTGTCACGCCACGTCCTCCACCTGCGTCACGTTTGAGCGTCGACTCGTTAACGTTACCAACTCGGCGGCATATCAACGCCCGTGCAAACAACGGAAGATGGCGACAGATCCGGGAGTGCCGACCGCCGTCTGCAGCACCCTTGACACCCCGCTGTGAGCGCCCCAAGAATCAGCCAAGCTGTTAACGATACCAACCAGAAGGCACAACATGGCCTCTGCAAGGGAACCACTGCTCACGGCACATGGAGTGGTCAAACGTTTCGGCCACGTCCAGGCGCTCTCGGGCGCCGATTTCACGGCATACCCCGGCGAGGTCGTCGCCCTCATCGGCGACAACGGCGCCGGCAAGTCCACTCTGGTGAACGTCCTGTCGGGCGTGCTCTCCCCCGACGCCGGTGAAGTCCGCCTGGACGGCGCGCCGGTGCGGTTCTCCGGGCCGATGGACGCACAACGGCACGGCGTGGAGACCGTGTACCAGGATCTGTCGCTCGCACCCGATCTCGACGCGGCGGCCAATCTCTATCTCGGCCGGGAGATCCTGCGCGGCGGGCTGCTCGGGCGCATCGGCGTCCTGGACCGGCCCACGATGCGCCGGGAGGCGGTCAGGGCCTTCGCCGAACTCGGCGTGGAGCTCAAGGATGTGACGGCCGCCGTGACAACGTTGTCCGGCGGGCAGCGGCAGTCCGTCGCGGTGGCGCGTGCGGTCGCCTTCGCCCACAAGGTCATCTTCATGGACGAGCCGACCGCCGCCCTGGGGGTCGTCCAGCGCGCCCGCGTCCTGGAGACCGTCCGCAGGGTCGCAGACCGGGGCATCTGTGTCGTGCTGATCAGTCACAACATGCCCGAGGTGCTGTCGGTCGCGGACCGGGTGGAGGTGCTGCGACTGGGCCGGCGCGTCGCGTCGTACACCGCCGCGGACACCACGATCGAGGAACTCGTCGGGGCGATGACCGGCTCGCTGGACGGGCCGAACGGGGGCAAGGAAGTGGAGGACGGACGATGACGGCCGAGAGCGAGAAGGCCCCCGCGGCCGTCGACAGCCGTGCCGGCGTGCCGGACTGGCTCCGGCGTGCGGCAACCCTCAACGAACTGTGGACCTTTGTGATCCTCCTGGCGCTGGTGGTGTTCTTCACCATCGCCGCGCCGGGCAAGTTCTTCACCACGTACGACATCACCCAGATCGCCGTGAACGCGGCCATCTACCTGGTCCTCGGCGTCGGCATGACGTTCGTGATCATCACGGCGGGCATCGATCTGTCGATCGGGTCGGTGCTGGTGCTGGCCGCGGTGGCGGCGGGTGAGTACAACATCCATCACGGCGGGCCGGCTTCGGGCTGGGGCACGGTCGCGTTCTCGGCCGTCATCGCGCTGGCCGTGGGCACGGCGTGGGGCGCGTTGCAGGGCGCGGTGGTGGCGACCGGCAAGGTGCCGCCGCTGATCGTGACGCTGGGCGGGCTCGGCGCGGCGCTGGGGATCGCCGAACTCGCCACCGGCGGCCAGGACCCGGCCGGCGCGGCCTCCACCCATCTGCAGAACAGCCTGGGCTTCGGCAAGGTGCTCGGCATCCCCTGGATGGTGATCCTGGCGGCCGTGGTCACGGCGATCTTCGGCGCGGTGCTGGGCAGTACCCGGTTCGGCGAGCACACTCTGGCCATCGGGTCGAACCCGACTGCCGTACGGCGGGCGGGTATTCCGGTGGGCCGCCAGCTGGTGAAGGTGTACGGCCTGATGGGGCTGCTGGCCGGGCTCGGCGCGGTGATGTGGCTGGCGTCGTACGGCACCACGTCGATCGCCGGGCACTCCACCGACAACCTCAAGGTGATCACCGCGGTGGTCCTGGGCGGGACCAGTCTGTTCGGCGGGCGGGGTTCGGTGCTGGGCACGGTGATCGGTGTGTTCATCCCGGCGGTGCTGACCACCGGGCTGATCGTGATCGGCGTCCAGCAGTACTGGCAGGACGTGGCGGTGGGCGTGGTGCTGGTCGTGGCCGTCTACATCGACCAGATGCGCAGGAAGACCCGGGAACGCGCATGACGGGCCCGCGGACGACGGATTCGTGCATGACTACTCGATCGCGCAGGACGCAGGACAAGGAGAACTCTGTGATGGGGAGCATTCGCAGCAGGCGCGGGTTGCTGGTCGCGGTGGGCACGGTTCTGGCCCTGGGCGCGGCCTCGGCATGCAGCTCGTCCAACGACGGTGGCAGTTCGGGGAGTTCGGGCGGTGCCAAGGGCAAGAAGGTCCGGCTGATCACGGGTGTGAAGAGCGACCCGTTCTACATCACGATGACCTGTGCCGCCCAGCAGGAGGCCAAGGCCAAGGGCATGGACTTCACGGCGGACGGTTCCGCGCAGTGGGACGTGTCGGTGCAGCGGCCGCTGCTCGACTCGGTGGCGGCGGCCCGCCCGGACGGGCTGCTGATCTCGCCGGTCGACACCACCGCGCTGACGCCGTCGCTCAAGCAGATCCAGTCGTCGGGCACCAAGGTGGCGCTGGTGGACACCACGGTGACCGACACGTCGATCGGCATCACCCGGATCTCGTCGGACAACGAGAAGGGCGGCCAGGTCGCCGCCGACGCGCTGGCCAAGCTGATGAACGAGAAGGGCTCGGTCATCGTCATCAGCGTCAAGCCAGGTGTGTCGACGACCGACGCACGGATCAAGGGCTTCACGGAGGAGATGGGCAAGTACCCGAACATCAAGGTGCTGCCGACGCTCTACGACAACGACCTGCCGGCCACCGCCGCCTCCCAGATCCAGTCGACACTCGCCGCCCACCCGGACCTCGGAGGGGTGTTCGCGGGCAACACCAACACCGGTACGGGTATCGCCACCGGGCTGAAGCAGGCCGGCAAGCAGGGTGCGGTGAAGGTGGCCGCGTTCGACGCCGAGCCCGACGAGGTCGCCGCGCTGAAGGCGAACACCCTCCAGGTGCTGGTCGCCCAGGACCCGGCGGCGATCGGCCGGCAGGCGGTGGACCAGCTCGCGAACGCCTTCGAGGGCAAGTCGGTCAGCAAGAGCATCGGCACCGACATGGTGGCGATCACGAAGGACAACATGGGCGACCCGTCGGTCAGCAAGTACTTCTACAAGTCGCAGTGCTGACGCCCAGACGAGGCTGACGGACAGTCAACGGCCGGGTGGACCCGCCCTCTTGGGTCCCTCCGGCCGCCGGTTGTACGAACGCCTCAGCTCAGGAGCAGGAGACGCCGTTCAGCGTGAAGCCGTACGGCGAGGAGTTGCTGCCGCTCCAGGTGCCGAGGAACCCGAAGGACAGCGTGCCGTTCGCGGCGATCGACTGGTTGTAGGAGGCGGCGTCCGCGGTGACCTGGGCGCCGCTCTGGCTGACGCTGGCGTCCCACATCTGGGTGACCTTCTGGCCGTCCCGGAAGGACCACTGGACCCGCCAGCCGGCCAGCGCCCGGGTGGTGGTGACGGTCACGGTGGCCTGGAAGCCGTCGTTCCACTGGTTGACCAGGTCGTAGGAGACCTTGCAGGTGGCCGCCGCCGCGCTCGGGCTCGGGCCGGCGGAGTTGCCTGCCTTGTGGCTGGTGCTCGCCGTCGGCGTGGAGGTGCCCTGGGGCTCCGGGTCGGGGTTGTTGTCGCCCGGCTTGCCCGCGCTCGCCGAGGTGGACGGGGCGGCAGAGGCCGTGTGGGCGGTGGGGGTCGGATCGGCGGACGGGATGACGGCGGTGGGGTCGGCGACCGGCTGCCGGTCGTCGTGGGAGGCCGCGGACGTGTCGTCGCCGGAGCCACCGCCCATCGGCATCATCGACACGCCGAGCGCCACCAGGGAGATCAGCACCGCCGCGCCGAGCAGGCCGTGCCGCAGCACCTTGCTCCGGCCGCTGCCGTCCTTGGGGTCGCCGTCGCTGTCGGCGACGCCCGGCCGGGCCCCGAGCCGGACCTCGGCCGCGCGGCGGCGGCGCTCCAGGTAGGCGAGGCCGCCCCAGCCGATGACCCCGCCGGCGAGCGCCGCGGGCAGTCCGCCGCCGTGCAGCCGCAGACAGGCGGCGGCCTCGGCGCACTGCACACAGGTGGCGAGGTGCCGGGAGAGGTCGTCGGGCGTGTCGGCGGCCGAGGACCGGGTGACCGCGTCGAGGAGCCGGGCGTAGCTGCGGCACTCGGCGTCCATCGGCGTGTCGAGGTGGGCGCGGTGGCAGCGGTCCCGGAAGAGCGCGCGCACCTGTTCCAGCTCCTGGGCGGCGATGACCGGGTCGAGGCCGAGTCGGCGCGCCACGGAGGACAGGGGCAACGCCTCCACCTCGGCCAGCCACAGCAGTTCGGCGTCCGCCTCCTGCATGTCCCGCAGGCCGCGCAGCGCGACGGGCCGCTGCAGCGGCAGCCCCGTATAACGCGCGGCCTTCTCGGAGTTGAGCCACAGCCTGAGGTCCGGGTCGAGTTTGTGCCCGAGTCCCGAGGTCTCCCAGCCGGCGGCCGTGTTGCGGACCGCGGTGAGCAGCAGCGGGATCATCGGCAGCCGGGCGGCGCGCCGTCCGGTGCCGCGCCCGGGAGTGAAGTCCGTGTCGCGGGCCTCGCGCATACCGAGCGCGAAAGCCTCGGTGGCCAGTTGATTGGCCGTCAGAGAGCCGGACGTGCACAGGTCGGCGTAGGAGAGCACCGCGTCCCAGCATTCGGAGAACAGCGCTGCCTCGGCGGCGTCCTGAGGGGTCGGCAGGTCGGTCATGGTCTCCTGCATCCAAAGCGAGGTCAACTCACCATATTGGCCATGGAGTTGGGGGGAACCTCGCGGCAGGACCGCAGCTTTTCACGTCTCCTGCACAACTGACAAGCGGCATATTCAAAACCGGATACCGGTGGTCGTGCCACGGGTTCGCCCCGTCACCCTTACCACCGGTCCCCGGTGTCACGTCAACCACTGTGCTCAGCACCGTGCCCGGTGCCGCGACCCACAACTCCGGCCTCTTGTACGGACCGCGACCACCATTCGACTCACCGTTCCCGTGAGTCTCCTGCACCTCTCCGGTTCGGATCAGGCCCCCGCCCGCTCCGCGACCGACTCGTCGGCCGTCTCCCGCGCCGGAAGGCTGTCCATGAAGGAGCTCACGGAGAATACGGCACGGCCTGGTCCGGGCGGGCCGTAACCGGGGGGCGAGGAGAGACCGAAGTCCTCCATCGTCTGACGATAGGCCTGGAGCAGCCGGATGTGGTACTCCAGCGGGGCGCCCTGCGGGTTGGCCTTGCCGAGCGGGGTGGTCGGCTCGGGGCACCAGGTGGTGAACCGGGGCGTGATCCCGTGCGACATGAAGAAGCGCAGGCCCTCGGTGGTGGACTCGATGGCCTCGTCGACGGTCTTGAACCCGAAGGGCTCGGCCATCTCCACACCGGCCACGAAGTTGGGGATCACATTGCGCGCGCCGAAGATCTCGGCCGAGTCCAGGATCCGCTTGTGCCACTCGTCGCGGCCGACGTACCGCTCCTTGCCCGGGCAGTACATCTTGAACAGGTACTCGTCCCACACCTCGTAGTTGGGGTGGTAGATCTGCACGCCGTAGTCCTTGAAGCGCTGCACGTCGTCACGCGGCAGCGCCTGGGCGACGACCTTGCCGATCCAGCGGCCCGGGAAGCGCTCCTCGATGGCCTTGGCGTAGCGGCCGTAGAAGTCGGCCTCGTCCCGCCCTCCGACGGTCTTGGTGATCGCGCCGCCGGTCAGCGTGTAGGCGGTGGACGTCTTCGCGGTGTCGTAGCGGTCGATGATCTCCAGCGCCTCCAGGACCTCCTCCACGTCCTTGACGCCGGTGTACGGCCGTCCGGCCGCCTTGTGCTGGCGCCAGTTGTGGTTGATGTCGCAGTACTGGCACTCCTCCTTGGCGCCGAAGTACTGGCAGACCCGGAAGACGGTGAGGTAGATGAGGTAACCCCACTGGATGGTAGGGGCGACCTCCATCACGGACTTCCCGTTGGAGAGCTTGTGCCGGTAGTACTCCGGCATCGGCGGCACCCCGACGTCGGCGATCCGCTTCCCGTCGAGGTAGAGCCCGAGCATGCCCTCCTCGTCCGCGGCCACCCGGTACGGCGAGGTCGGGTTCACCCGCACCGACACCACGGTCCGGCGCAGGTCGTACGGCCCGCCGGTGAGGATGATCTCCTCCGGCGGCCGGCGCAGCGCGGCCTCGCCCAGTTCGGGCAGGGTGCCGTGGTCGAAGGAGAAGATGAAGTACGACTTCGGCTTGACCTCGCCGTTCTCGTTGTCGCTCAGCGCGGAGGGGGCGAAGGCCACACCGCCCCGGAGCAGGTCCTCCTTGAAGACGGCTTCCCTCGGTACGTGCGGGAACCTCTCCATCAGATCCTCGACCAGCGCGGTACGGCTGCCCATCCCGTGTCTCCTCCCGGCTCAGGCGTTCGACTCCTCACGGTATGCCCCCGCTCGTTCGTCAGCCGTGCCGGGTCCCCTCTCGGCGCGCGATGTGTCCCGGTACGGCCGTGTCCGGGGCCAGTGCGGGATCCGTCACCGGGGTACCCCACACCGAGGTCAGGGGCAGCACCCCCGCCCAGAGCCCCAGCTCGGCGTCCGGCCCGTCGCCGTCCTCCGGGGCGCCGGTACGGATCTTGACGGAGGCCTCGGCCAGGGAGAGGGCGAGCAGTGTGGTGGCCGCCAGCTCCTTGCGGTTGGGCCGGCGGACGTACGACCACTGGCCCGGCGCCGAGTGTTCGGTGAGCAGACGCAGGCCCGCCAGCTTCTCCTCCGGGTCGGTCACCTTGCGGGCCGTGCCGTGGATCATCGCGCTGCGGTAGTTGACGCCGTGCTCGAAGACGGACCGGGCCAGCACCAGACCGTCCACATGGGTCACGGTGACGCACACCGGGGTCCCGCCCGCGAGGCTGCGGCTGGCGACCGAGCCGTGCAGATACAGCTGCCGGTCGTCCCGCCCGTAGACGGTCGGCACGACCAGGGGCCGCCCCTCGACCACCACCCCCAGATGACAGACGAACCCGGCGTCCAGGATCGCCTCCAGATCGGCCCGGTCGAGGCTGCCCTGCTCACGCAGCCGGCGGTGCCGGGTGAGGTCGGTACGGGGGAGGAGCGGAGGCAGCGAGTCGGTGGCCATACCGGCACGCTACCGATACCGCAGCACAATGGCCACACCATTGCCGATTACGGCAATAACCCATCACAGGGCGACGAAATCCGCAGCCCGGCTCCGCCCCTCAACTGCTCCCGGCACGTCGCGTCGACTCCCGCAGCACCACATGCGTCCCCAGTACCAGATGCTGGCCGTCCGGCAGCTCGTCGCGGTGCAGGGCGAGGCGGACGGCCGCGCGCCCCAGTTCCTCCTGGGGCACATGGACCGTGGTGAGTGTCGGGTGGACGTCCCGGGCGACCGGGATGTCGTCGTACCCGGCCACCGCGATGTCCTCCGGTATACGGCGGCCGGACTCCCGCACCGCCTGGATCACACCCGTGGCGATCATGTCGGTGGCCGCGAAGATCGCCGTGAACTCCTTCCCGGAGGTGAGGAGTTCACGGGTCGCCTGGTAGCCGTACGAGCGGGAGAAGACGCCGTCGACGATCAGGTCCGGGTCCGGCGCGAGGCCGAGCAGTTCATGGGCGCGGGTGAAACCGGCGATGCGCCGGGCGCTGGTGGACAGCCCCGGGACGCGGCCGAGGTAGGCGATGCGCCGATGGCCGCCGGAGAGGAGGTGGCCGGTGAGGGCGAAGGCGCCGCCCTCGTTGTCGTAGTCGACGACGGTGGCCGGGACGCCCGGGCCGAGCGGCGGCCTGCCCACCAGCACCAGCCGGGAACCGGCCCGGTCCAGGGCGTGCGCGAAGTGGGTCATCCGGTCGTGGTAGGCCTTGTCCTCAAGGGCACCGCCCACCACGATCACCGCGTCGGCCCGCTGCTCCCGCATGGTCTCGACGACGGCGAGGATGCGCTTCGGGTCGCCGTGCGTGGTGCAGAGCATGCAGAGCCGGCCCTCCGCCGAGGCCTGCTCCTCGACCCCGCGGGCGATGTGCGCGTAGAAGGGGCCGGTGACGTCGTCGACGACGAAGGCGACCGTCTTGTTGGTGGCGCCACCGAGCGCGCGGGCATGCGCGTTGACCACGTAGTCCAGCTCGCGCATCGCCTTCATGACCTTGGCGCGGGTCGCGGTGGCCACCGGATAGGTGCCCCCGAGGACCCGGGAGACGGTCGACGCGGACACCCCGGCCCGCGCGGCCACGTCCCGCACCGTCGAGGCGTCCCCGTTCGGCGCCGGCTGCGTTCTCTTCACCACCGCTCGGCTCCCCTTCCTCGCATGTTCAGGTCACCCTACGAGACGGACGTCACGCGGCCCGCTCCAGGACCGAGTGGTCGATGACGTACAGCAGACCGTCGCCGGCCAGCAGGCGCTCGGCCTCCTCCACGACGGTGAGACCGAGCCTCGCCACCTCGTTGCCCTGCGAGCCCGCGAGGTGCGGGGTGACGAAGGCGTTGGGGAGGTCGAAGAGCGGGGAGTCGGCGGGCAGCGGCTCGGGATCGGTCACGTCCAGGATCGCGGCGAGGCGGCCGGTACGCAGTTCCCCGATCAGGGCTTCGTGGTCGAGGAGCGAACCCCGCGCGGTGTTGATCAGCACGGATCCGTCCGGCATCAGCGCGAGTTCGCGGGCGCCGAGGAGATGCCTGGTCTCGGGGGTCTGCGGGGCGTGCACGGTGACGATGTCCGAGGTGCGCAGCAGCTCGTCCAGCGGCAGCAGGGGTACGCCCAGGCGCGCCGCCTCCACCTCGTCGACATAGGGGTCGGCAAGGCTGACCACCAGGTCGTACGGGCGCAGGAGTTCGATCAGCCGGCGGCCGATGCGGGAGGCGCCGACGATGCCGACGCGGCGGTGGAAGTTGCCGATGCCGGGGACGATGTCGCCGTACGGGAAGGTGCGGCGGGTGCGCAGCAGGTCACGGAAGGCGAAGACGTCCTTCCCGGCGAGCAGGATCATCGCGAGGGTGTACTCGGCGACCGGCAGCGCGTTGGCGGCGGCGGCCGAGGAGACGACGATGCCGCGCCGCCAGACCTCGGGCGTGGTGAACCCCTTCACGGAGCCGGCCGCGTGCAGCACCGCGCGCAGTCTGGGCGCCGCGTCCAGGGCCGCCGCGTCGAGGACCGGGCAGCCCCAGCCGGTGACGAGGACCTCGGTGCGGGCGAGCGTCTCCCGTACCCGGGGATCGGTGAGGTCGTGTGCCACCAGAGTGGGATCGATTTCTACACACTCGCGCAGACGCGCGAGCACCTCCGGCGGAAAGATGTGCGGCATGTTCTCGGCTGTCATGGCGAACAGTGCCTGGGGACGCTCGGGCAAGGAAGTGACCTTCCGGCTCGGTGACGCGCGGATAGCAACCGGTCTCTACCGTAGGTCTCGGCGAATGAGAGGGTCAATGGAAACGCACTCCCCACAGGACGACGGAGTGCGACGCAGGACGTCGGAGGACGACACGGATGGGACGACAGAGATGACGGATCCGGTGCAGACGGTCACCAACTGGGCGCGCAACATCACCTACACGGCCAAGGAGTTCCACCGCCCGCACTCGCTCGACGCGCTCCGGGCCCTGGTGGCCGGCAGTGCGCGGGTGCGGGTGCTGGGCAGCGGGCACTCCTTCAACCGCATCGCCGATCCGGGCCCGGAGGGCGTGCTGGTCTCGATCGCCGAACTGCCCTCCGCGATCGAGGTGGACTCGGCCGCCCGTACGGTCCGGGTCGCGGGCGGGGTCCGCTATGCCGAACTGGCCCGCGCCGTCCACGCGCACGGCCTGGCGCTGCCCAACATGGCCTCGCTGCCGCACATCTCGGTGGCCGGTTCCGTCGCCACCGGCACCCACGGCTCCGGCGTGGCCAACGGGTCGCTCGCGGCGCCGGTACGGGAGGTGGAGCTGCTCCTCGCCGACGGCTCGACGCGGACCCTGGCACGCGGGGACGCCGGCTTCGACGGGGCCGTGACCTCGCTGGGCGCGCTCGGTGTCGTCACCGCGCTCACCCTGGAGCTGGAGCCGGCTTACCGGGTCGAGCAGACGGTGTACGTCGAACTGCCCCTGGAAGGGCTGGACTTCGCCGCCGTGTCCGGGGCCGCGTACAGCGTGAGCCTGTTCACCGACTGGCGGGAACCGGGCTTCAGGCAGGTGTGGGTGAAGCGGCGCACCGACCGGCCCGCCGTGGACTTCCACTGGGCCGCGCCCGCGACGGAGGCGATGCACCCGGTGCCGGGCATGCCGGGCCGCAACTGCACCGAGCAGTTCGGGGTGCCGGGGCCCTGGCACGAGCGACTCCCGCACTTCCGCGCGGAGTTCACGCCGAGCAGCGGGGACGAGCTCCAGTCGGAGTACCTGCTGCCGCGGTCGACGGCGCTGGACGCGCTGCATGCCGTCGACGGCATCCGGCGCACGGTCGCCCCGGTACTGCAGACCTGCGAGGTGCGGACGATCGCCGCCGATCCGCAGTGGCTCAGCCCCGCCCACGGCCGGGACTCGGTCGCCCTGCACTTCACCTGGACCGACGACACGGCGGCCGTACTGCCGGTGGTGCGTGAACTGGAGGCGGCGCTGGAGCCGTTCGACCCGCGGCCGCACTGGGGCAAGGTGTACACCGCCCCCGCCGAACTGCTCCGCGGCCGTTATCCGCGGCTCGACGACTTCCGGTCCCTGGTCCGGACCCTGGACCCCGGTGGGAAGTTCGCGAACCCCTTCGTACAGGATGTACTGGGCGAGTGAGGGACTGGATACCCCCGAACGGGCGGGCGACTTAATAAAACCCTTTTCCTAATATCTTGTCGAAAGTCCTCGCAGCCCATAGCGTTGCGCCGCGTGAAGCACACATCACGGGACATCCGCACCGCGAACCGCTACGAGGTGCTGCGCCACATCATCGCCGAGTCGCCCACCTCCCGGCAGGAGCTGGCGGCCGTCACCGGGCTGAGCCTGGCCACGGTCGCCACCCTCGTCGGCGAGCTGCTCGAACTGCGGATGATCACCGAGGTCGGCTTCGAGGACTCGGCGGGCGGCCGCCCCCGGGGGCTGGTGGCGGTCAACGCGTCGGGAGGCGCGCTGATCGGTGTCGACATCGCGGAGACCTACGTCCATGTCGAGCTGTTCGACCTCGCGTTGAACGTACTGGCCCGCGCCGAGGAGAACATCCGCCCCGGTGAGAACCGGCCCGAGCAGGTGGTGGGCCATGCCGCCGCGGCGGTCGGCTCGGTGGTGGCGCAGGCCGGTGTCGAGGGGGCGCGGGTCCTCGGCGTCGGGGTGAGCGTGCCCGGCCAGGTCGACCGGGACACCGGGATCGCCGAGTACGCGCCCAACTGGGACTGGCACGACGTGCCGTTGCTGGCCCTGCTCTCCGAACACATCGCCTACCCCCTCCATCTGGACAATCCGCTGCGGGCCTGCGCGGTGGCCGAGCAGTGGTTCGGGGCGGCGCGCGGGCGCGGGGACACCGTGGTGGTGAACCTGGGCACGGGTGTCGGCGCCGGGCTCGCGCTCGGCGGGGGGCTGCACCGGGGTGTCAGCAACAGCGCGGGCGAGTGGGGGCACACGACGCTCGTGCTGGACGGACGGCTGTGCCACTGCGGGAACCACGGCTGTGTGGAGACGTACGTCGGTGCGCCCGGGATCATGCTGAATCTGCGGGAGTCGAGCCCGCGGAGCCCGCTGCTGCACCCCGAGGACCAGACGGCGACCATCGACGCGCTGGCCCGGGGCGTGGCGGACGGCGACCCGGTCGCCCTCCAGGTGGTCCGGGACACGGCCCGTTACATCGGCGCCGGTATCGCCAACCTGGTCAACCTGCTCAACCCCGAACTGGTCGTGCTCAGCAGCTGGGTGGCCCGCAGGCTCGGCGAACCGCTCCTCGACGAGGTGCGCGAGGCCGTGCGGCGGCACGCGCTGGGGCGGCCGTTCGCCGCCATGGAGATCGTCCTCTCCCCCATCCCCACCGACCCGGTGTGCCTGGGCGCGGCCACGTTCGCGCTGGAGGGCGCCCTGCGGTCGGTGGGGCTGCGGAACGGGGGACGGACGGGCCGTACCGCGCCGTCTTCGCGCTGACCAGCGCCCGTCCTCCCGGGTCCGGGAGCGCCCTCCCGGTGATCGAATAAGTCCAAATCGCGGGTCGATTAATCCATTGCCGGGCTATTCGGCGCTCTGCGACCGTCGAGACGTATCCGCGGCCGGTCGGCCTCCCAAACCGGCCGGCCGTACGTCGTGCACGGAACGAGGGAGGCCCCGGCGTGGCCGGAAGCATCGAGGTCCGCGGACTGTCCCGCACCTTCCACACCACCGTCCGGCGCCCGGGCTTCACCGGCGCCCTGCGGTCCCTGGTCAACCCCGAGCGGGTCGAGAAACACGCGGTCTCCGACATCACCTTCGACGTCTCCCCGGGCGAACTCCTCGCCCTGCTCGGCCCGAACGGCGCCGGCAAGTCGACCACCATCAAGATCCTCACCGGGATCCTCACCCCGACCTCCGGCGAGGCCCGGGTCGCGGGCGTGGTGCCGTACCGGGAGCGGGAACGCAACGCCCGCAACATCGGGGCGGTGTTCGGGCAGCGGACCCAGCTGTGGTGGGACCTGCCGGTACGGGAGTCGTTCGCGATCCTGCGGGACATCTACGAGGTACCGAAGGCCGAACACGCGGCCCGGCTGCGCGAGTTCGACGACCTGCTGGAGCTCTCCGCCTTCTGGGACACCCGGGTGCGGCACCTCTCGCTCGGCCAGCGGGTGCGCTGCGACCTCGCGGCCGCGCTGCTGCACGATCCGCCGGTGGTCTTCCTGGACGAGCCGACCATCGGCATGGACGTGGTGGTGAAGGAGCAGGTCCGCGAGTTCCTGCGGTACCAGGTGGCCGAGCGCGGCCGTACCGTGCTGCTGACCACCCATGACATGACCGAGGTCGAGCGGCTCGCCGAGCGGGTCGTGCTGGTCAACCACGGGCGGCTGGTGCTGGACGGCACCCTGGACGAGATCCGCCGCGACTTCGGCTCGACCTGGCAGGTGCGGGCCACCCTTGCGGACCCGCACACCCCGGTCGGCCCGCTGCCGGGCATCACACTGGTGCGCCGGGACGGGCCGCAGGTGGTGTTCGGCCCGGACGGCTCGGCCGCGCCCACCGTCCACGAGGCGCTGAAGCTGGTCATCGAGCGGTACGAGGTGACCGGCGTGGCGGTGGACGAGGCGGACCTGGAGGACGTGATGCGGGCGGCCTACGCCGAGGCCAGGTCGGCGGCCAAGGCCGAGGCGGTGTGACGATGGCACTGACGTACGCCTGGCGCGCCGCCCGGGTCACCCCGCTCGGCGAGCTGTACACCCCGCCCCGCATCACCGCCGCGCTGCTGCGGCTGACCGTGCAGGTGGTGCTGGTCGCGTCCCTGTGGCACGGCCTGTACGCCCGGACCGGTACGACGGCCGGGCTCTCCCGGGACCAGGCGGTCACCTTCGCCGTACTGGCCGTACTGGCCTCCCGGCTGCGTGAGCTGGACCAGTACGCGGCCCGGGACACGATCGTGCAGCACATGTACTACGGCACGATCGTCTACTGGTACCTGCGTCCGCTCTCCCCGCAGCGCTACTACGGGCTGCGCGCACTGGGCGAGCAACTGTACGGTCTCGCCTGGGCGTTGACCGGATACCTGATCTGCCTGGCGGCCGGTGTCGTGGTACCCCCCGAGTCGGCTGCCGTGGCGGGTGTGTTCGCCCTCAGCCTCCTCCTCGGCCAGTGGGTCCTGCACTACATCATGCTGCTCATCAACCAGTTGTGCTTCTGGACGATGCGCAACACGGCGGCCCTGCTGATCCTGATCTTCGCGCAGAACCTGATGTCCGGGGTGTACGCCCCGCTCTGGTTCTTCCCGCACTGGTTCCTGACGCTCAGCTCCTTCCTGCCCTTCCAGGCCACGCTGAACGTGCCGCTGTCGCTGTACGTCGGCCGTATTCCACTGTCCGAGGCGGGCTTCCAGCTCGGCGTCCAGGCGGCCTGGGTGGTCGCGCTGTGCCTGCTGACCCGGTTCCTGTGGCGGCGCGCCGCCCGTCGAGTCGTATCCCAGGGAGGCTGACGTCCATGAACGCCCTACGGATCATGTGGCGGATCACCCAGCTCAACTTCCGTGCCCAGCTGGAGTACCGCGCCGAGTTCCTGATGATGATCGCGGTCGGCGCGGTCTGGCAGGTGTCGGTGATCGTGTTCGCGACCGTGCTGCTGACCCGGTTCACCGGGATGGGCGGCTGGGACAGCTCGGACGTCCTGCTCATCCCGGCGACCCGGATGCTGGCCCACGGCCTGTTCGTGCTCTTCCTCGGCCGGGTGCACGGTCTGGGCCAGCACATCCAGGAAGGCAAGATCGACGCGTATCTGCTGCGTCCCATGCCGGTCTACCGCCAGGTCCAGCTCCAGTTCTTCCCGACCAACGCGATCGGCGACCTGACGGTGGCGGTGGGCCTGATGGCGGGCGCGCTGAGCCGCAGCCACCTGGACTGGACGGCGGGGCGGATCTCGTACCTGATCGCCGCGGTCCTCGGCGGCATGCTGCTGGAGGCGGCCCTGTTCACGGTGGTGGCCTCGGCCTCGCTGCGCTTCCCGGCCGCCGACTACTGGGGCCGCTGGCTGGAGGAACTCCTCGGCACCTTCGGCAGCTACCCCCTCAACGTCCTCCCGAAGGCGGTCGGCGGTTTCCTCACCTTCGGCCTCCCGCTCGCCTTCGTCGCGTACTTCCCGGCGGCGGTCCTCACCGGCCACGGCCACAGCACCGGCGCCCCGTACTGGCTGGCGGCGAGCTCACCGCTGCTGGGCCTGCTCGCCTACCTGGCCGCGAGGTTGCTGTGGCGCTGGGCGCTGGACCACTACACGGGGGTGAACGGCTGATCCTCCCGCGCTGTCAGGTGCGGCCCGCGCCGCGGATCGGGGTGCACAGGCCGGCGAGGGCGACGAGGGCGCAGCAGGCCCCGGCCAGGGCGGCCACATGGGCGGTGCCGTACCACTCGGCCGCCCAGGTGAGGACGGCCGCGCCGACCGGGGCCACCGAGTACTGGAGCGTCCAGTGCGCCGAGGTGACGCGGCCCAGCAGCGGCTCGGGGGTGATCTCCTGGCGCAGGGACATGGAGCAGGTGCCCGCCACGCCCACACAGGCCAGGTAGACCGCGCTCAGGGCGGCCACGGCGGGGACCGTGCGCGTCCAGCCGAGCCCGGCGAAGGCCAGCCCGCACACCGCGGTCGCACCGATCCAGGTCGGCCCGAACCCCAGCCGGCGGCGGAGCCGGGCGACCAGCAGCGCCCCGGTGATCGTGCCGACGGCGCCGACCGCCAGCACCGTGCCCACCGTGCCGTCGCCATGGCCGAGGTCGTGCTTGAGGTGGTAGATGAGCAGGTCGTTGATGCCGAGGCTGAGGAAGCTGAAGACGGCGAGAAGGCCGGTGAGCGAGCGCAGGACGGGGTGGCGGACGAGGTACGAGATCCCGGTGCGCAGGTCGCGCCACACGCTCGTGTCCTTGGGTGCACGGTCGTCCTCGGCACGCTCCCGGAGCCGTACGAGAAGCAGGCAGGCGGCCGAGACTGCGTAGCTGGCCGCGTCCACGGCCACCGCGTTCGCCGGTCCGGCCCAGGCGGCCACCAGGCCCGCGCCGAGCGGCCCCAGGACACCGGCCGCGGCGGCCGTGGCGTTCAGCCTGCCGTTCGCCTCGGTGATCCGGCCGGTGCCGACGAGTCCGCGGACGACGGTGACGTACCCGACGGCGAAGAGCATGCCGACGGCCTCGCACAAGGGCAGGACGACATAGAGGAGCCAGAGTCGCGGTCCGGCGAGCCAGACCAGCGGGACCAGTCCGTAGAGGGCCATGCGGACCAGGTCGCAGGCGATGAGGAGCTTCCGGCGGTCGACGCGGTCCACGACCACACCGGCGAAGACAGCCGCCAGCACCATCGCGGCGCCGCCGACGCCGGTGAGCAGTCCCATCCGGGCCACCGAGCCGGTCGCCTGCAGAACCAGCAGGGGCAGCGCGATCAGACTGAAGGAGTCCCCGAGGACGGACAGTGTCTGAGCGAGCCAGAAGAAACCGAAGTCCCGCTGTCTCCAAAGGGGTCGGGCCTTCGCTGTACGTTCCCGCGCCGCCGCCCGTGCCACGCGCCGCGCCTCGTGTGTCACGGCTCCCCTTCCGTCCCGGCAACCCTATGCTCCGCGCGATGACGACCGGTACGGGACGAATCCCCGCAAGGAGAATGCCGACGGTCGCGGGCATCCCTCGCCCCGGCGAGCCGCGAACAATCGCCTGGCCAGCCAAACCTAGGGACTCTAGGATTCAGCCTAGGAACCCAAGGGAGGTGTCGGATGGCCCGTGCCGGAATCACCGCCGACCGGCTGGTCGCGGCGGCGGCCGAGATGGCCGACGAGGTCGGCTTCGAGCAGGTCTCACTGTCCGCGCTGGCCCGCCGGTTCGGCGTGAAGGACGCGAGTCTGTACTCCCATGTCCGCAACCTCCAGGACCTGCGTCACCGGCTCGCGCTGCTCGCCGGCGGCGAGATGATCGACGGCATCGCCACGGCGGTGGCCGGGCTCTCCGGCAAGGACGCGCTGGCCGCCTACGCCGGCGCGTACCGCGCGTACGCCCTCGCCCACCCGGGTCGTTACGCGGCCACCCAGATCCGGATCGACCCGACGCTCGTCGACCCCGACGCCCCCGCCATGCGCCGCACGGTGGAGATCACCTACGGCATGCTGCGCGGCTATGGCCTGGCCGAGCCCGATCTCACCGACGCCGTACGCCTGTTGCGCGCCGCCTTCCACGGCTACTGCGCCCTGGAGGCCGGCGGCGGCTTCAACGCGCCGCGGGACGTCCGCGCCTCCTGGGACCGGGCGATCGACGCCCTGCACATCGCACTCGAACACTGGCCCCGAGAGGAGCACGACCACCGTGTCTGACCTGTACTACGACGTCACCGGCAGCGGCCCCGTCCTGTTGGTCATCCCGGGCGGCGCCGGCCACCCCATGGGCCTGGGCCCTCTCACGGAGCACCTGGCACCGCACTTCACTGTCGTGACCTACGACCCCCTCGGCCTCGCCCACGGCAGGCTGGGCGACACGTTCGCCGACCAGCGCGTCACGGACTGGAGCGAGGGCGCGCACCGGGTGCTGGAGGAGGTGCTGGCGGAGGGGGACTCGGCGTACGTCTTCGGCACCAGCGCCGGCGGTATCGCCGCCCTCGACCTGCTGGCCCGCCGTCCCGCCCGGCTGCGGCACGTCATCGCCCATGAGCCGCCGTGCGTCACGTTGCTGCCGGACGGCGACCGTCTGCGGGCGGAACTGATCGGGCAACTCGACGGCGGACGGCCGGACTCCGGGGAGGTGACGCCGTTCTCCGTCTTCCTCGCCCATGTCCTTTGCCCGTTCACCACCTACCGGCCGCAGGCCGGCCTGCCCCGCCTCACCGTGGCCGCGGGCACCGACTCCCGCGGTCAACTCCTGCACCGGACGGCGGAGTCCATCGCCCGGCACACCGGCGGCACCTTCACCGAGTTTCCCGGCGGCCACCTTGGCACCCTCGAACACCCCGGCTCGTTCGCGGACCGGATCGCGCAGATCTTCGCGGAGTGAGAACCCGGCCCCGGCAGGGCAACCTTCCGGACGCCGGCGGCAACCACAGGGCATGACAACCGCACCACGCACCACACGTCACCGCCGGGTCCACGCCTTCCGCAAGCCGGCGATCGGCGCCCTCGCGGCCGGCGGACTGCTGGCCGGCGCCTGGTACGCCGGCACCGCCGGCGCGGCCCCGACCCCGGACCTCAAGGTCACGTCCACGGCGGTGGCCCTCAGCGCCAAGTACCCCTATCTCTCCGCGGGTTACAACAACACCCGGGAGTGGAACCGCACCGCCACGGCGGTCGCCCCCAACGGCACCATCCGGGTCGCCTGGCCCGCCGCCGACGGCGTCCATGTCACCCCGCTCACGACGGCCGGCAAGCGGTCCGGAGCCGACACCGTCGTCAAGGGCGCCAAGGAGGTCGGCGGACTGGTCGCCCACAACGACGGCTTCGCCCTGCTCACCCGGGTCGCCGACACCAACAAGTGGAAGGACACGGCCGCCGCCATCGTCCGCTACACGGGCGGGAAGAAGACCTGGTCCACCAAGCTCACCGGTACCGCCAGCCACGACACCTCCCCGACCCTCGACGGGCAGCTCACCTGGAACGGCAGCAAGTACGGCGCCTACTTCGTGGTGCACGGCGCGGGCGGCTTCGCCGACGGGCACTACGGCGACAAGCTGTCGTACGTCAGCGCCAAGGGCACGAAGCTGAGCGGCGGCTGGAGCTGGGGCTGCAGCCACAACGAGGGCATAGCCCTGCACGCCGAGACCTCCGGCGCCTTCACCTCCCTGTGCTTCGACGACTGGCGCTCGGGCCTGTTCGTCTCCACCGGCATCGGTGCCCCGGACGTGGCCCCGGTCGTCCAGCGGGAGCAGTGCTGGGCAGGGTACTGCGGTGGTACCTTCCCCAGCCGCACCGGCGACCTGGTGAAGTCGTCCACCGGCAGGTACGCCACCGCGTTCGCCTCCCGGGGCGCCGCCTCCGCCAAGAAGAACTCCGCCGACAGCAGCGGCCGCGGCTGGTCGGTCACCCCGAAGGCCGCCACCCACCAGGTCGCGATCGCCATCCTGAAGAACCGCAACTCCGGCCCCGGCAAGGCGATCTACCTGACCAGCGCCAGGACGGTCGAGAACGTCAATGTGCACGTCGCGCCGTACGGCAAGGACAAGCTCCTGGTCTCCTGGGAGTCGTTGAAGAACGCCAAGTGCTCGGCGGGCACCTGCACCGGCACCTTCACGGGAACGCATCTGCGACTCGTCGACTGGACCGGCAGGTTCGTGGGCGCGGACAACGTGGTGAGCGCCCGGATCACCGGCGACATCGCGGTCCTCAAGGACGGCTCCCTCACGTGGGCCTACGCGCCCGTCACCCCGACCTACGGCACCCCGCTCACCGGATCGTCACCGACCACGACGACCCTACGGATCGCCCGCCTCACGCCGTGACGTGAGCCGCTGTCCCGAGTGCCTCCGCCATCCGGCGCACGACCTTCACGGGCCGCGCCGGATCGGCGGCCGGCCACTCGGCGGTCCCAAGGCGCCGCGACCGAGCTGTTCCACCAGGCCGGAAGTCCGCCTCGGGGCCCGAGGCGGCTCAGTCCCGCGCGATGTCCTCCACATCCACGCCGGACCCCTGCCACCGGACCCGCAGGCCGGGACCCTCGCTCCACAGCACCGTCAACTCCCGCTCCCCGTCCGCGCGTACGGCCACCGCGTCCCCCAGTGGCTCCGCATCCGCCGCCCCGGTGAGCCGGCTCAGGGCGACGAACAGGGTGTCGCCCTCCCCCGTGGCCCCGGTCAGCGTGTCGTCGAGGCCCACGGCGGGGAGCAGTTCCGCCCGGAGGCCCTCCCGGGCGGCCCAGCCGGTCACTCGCACCGACGTCCCGGGCTCGGCGCCCGACACGAGGAAGGCACGCACCTCCGCGGCCCCGCGCACCAGCACGGCACTCGTCACCCGGGCGCCCGAACCGGCCGAGTGCCGCGAGGCCGCCCAGCCCTCCCCCACGCCCAGCGGCTCGATCTCCGTCCGGCTCGGGTCGTCTCCGACGATCACGCTGTTGTCGTACGACGGCGAGGGCTCAGTGACGGTGGAGTAGCCGAGGCGGGTGTAGTAGGGGTCGTAGCGGACGTCCTCGCTACCGTGGTTGTGGAGGCGCACCACGCCGTCCGAACGCGTCGACTGGAGCAGCCAGTTGGCGGGGGTGATCGGCGTGACCGCGTCCGTGCGTTCCGCGGGCCCCGGCTCCTCCGTCGCCGTCCACACCTCGTGCTCCGGCGGCAGCAGCAGGCCGAGGAAGCCCTTGCTCGCCCAGTAGGGGGAGGCGGGGCCCGAATAGCCTTGCAGGACGGCCGCGTCGGGGCCGTGCCAGCCGAGGGTCAGCAGGCCTCGTCCGTCGACCGCGCCCCGGTCCAGGAAGTACTTCAGGGCGCCGGAGGCCAGTCGCCGGGTCTCCCCGGGGGCGAGGGGCGTACGGCCGGTGAGCGCGCCCAGCCACAGCGGGGCCGTGGTCGCGAAACGGTAGGTCAGGGAGCGGCCCTGGTGCATGGGGGCGCCGTCGCCGCCGAACAGGCGTGCGTAGTCGGCGAGATGGCGTTCCAGGCGGCCGCCGTACAGGTCGAGCAGGTCCGTGTCGTCGGCGAGCCAGGCGTGCAGCACGGGGTAGAGGTGCATCGCCCAGCCGTTGTAGTAGTCGAACTTGCGGCCGTCGCCGTCGGTGTACCAGCCGTCGCCGACGTACCACTCCTCGATGCGGGCCAGGCCGTGGTCGACCGCCTTGTGCGCGGCCTCCGTCTCGTGGCCGATCCCGGCCAGGAAGCCGCCGACCGTCACCGGGAACAACTCCCAGTTGCAGGGCCAGGGTTCGGCGGTGAGCGCGTCGGCGAGCCAGGCCGCCGCACGCTGTCGTACGGCGTCGTCCAGCCGGTCCCAGAGCAGCGGGCGGGTCAGCCGGAGGGCGAGGGCGATCGAGGCTGCCTCGACGAGCGGCTGGCTGCGGTCCTCGATGCGCGGCCAGACTCCCGACACGCCGGCCGCGAGGCCGTCCGCGTACCGCTGCAGGGCGGTCTCGTCGCGACGGAAGGCGGCGAGGAGCAGGGTGCGGGCGTAGCCCTCCAGGCCGTCGGAGAGGCGGCCGGACCAGCTGCCGTGGTCTCCGGGGAAGTGGTAGAGGGCGCGGTCCGCGCTGGCGTACGGCTCCACGGCGGCCAGCAGCGCGTCGGCCGCCGCCTCCCAGTGGGCGCGGGTGTAGCCGGTGCGCGGGCTGGGACCGCGGTCCTCGGGAGGCAGCTGCATCGGGACTCTTTCCGCTCGTGCCGTTCGACGTTCGAACCTGGGGCGCCCCGGTTCCGGTCGGGGCGCCCCAGGGGCTCATCCCACCCGCACGGTGCCCCGGGGCACCAGGTGCTGGGCGAGAAGCGCGTCGCGCACCAGGCCTGCGTAGACGGTCGCGCCGTACGCGGAGGTGTGCGTGTTGTCCTTCTTCTCGTTGTACAGGTACAGCGCCTTGGAGCCCTCCACGCCGAGGGACTCCACCAGCGCCTTGGTCTTCGCCGTCAGGTCGATCAGCGGAACGTCCTCGGCGGCGGCGACCGAGCGGATCACCTCAGGATGATTGACGCCGAGCCCGTTGACCAGAAGCGCGATGTCATTGTTCAGTGTGCCGTCGGCGTTGAACCAGCGGCGCACGATCGGCGTGACGAGAACCGGCCGCCCGCCCTTCTCCCGTACGCCCGCGACGAGGGTCTCCAGATTCGTCCGGTACGTGACCTCGTCCGTGGTCTTGTCGTTGTGCGCCAGCTGGATCAGGACCAGGTCACCCGGGTGGATCAACGGCTGGACGGTACTCCAGAGTTGGGGCTTCTGGAGGTAGGTCACCGTGCTTTCGCCGGAGGCGGCGTAGTTGGCGACGGCGACACCCTTGCGGAGGAACTGCGGGAGTTGCTGGCCCCAGCCGGTGTAGGGGGCGGCGGGCTGGTCGCAGACGGTGGAATCGCCGACGAGGAAGAGCTGCCGGGTGTGCCGGGCGGCCGCGGTGACCCGGATGTCGGCGAGGGCGGGTGCGGAGCCGCCGATCGCCAGGTCGAGGCCGGGAGTTCCGTCCGGTCCGGTCGGCTCGCCCTCGGGGGTGCGGACGTTGACGGTGAAGGCGCGGGTGACGCGCTGCCCGGCCGCGGCCGCGGTCTCCGGCAGCAGCGAGCGGCGGGTCTCGCCGCTGATGCTGGTGCTGGACGCGGTGTCGCCGCCGAGCCGGACCGTCACGTCGTAGTCGCCGGGCGGCACGTCGAAGTGGCAGGCGGTCGCGGTGCAGTTCTCGATGCCGAGCATGCCGGGCGGCGGCTTCCGGTCGTGGGCCTGGGCGGCGGGAGCGGTCGTCAGGCAGGCGCCGAGGACGACCGCCGCGAGGGCAGTGACGCGAACACCGTTGAAACGTCTCACTCGGGACTCCTCCGTCACGGGACAGTCACTCCGACAGGGCCTGGCGGGGACCGTACCGTCACTCACAAGCGCTTTCTAGACCTTGGACCGTTTTCACAAGATTGCCAACTCCATGAAGGCGAAAGCCCTTTCGCGAAATCGATTCAACTGTCACTCTCACAGACACCCGCACCCCCGCCCCACCGAAGGAGGCACCCCCATGTCCGGATCCAACGGGAGATCGCTCGGACGCCGTACCTTCGTCCTCGGCAGCGCGGCCGCCGCCGGTACCGCGGCCCTGGCCGGACCGCTGGCGACGAGCGCCTCGGCCGCGAGCTTCGGCTGGTCGGACGACGGCTCCAACTACGTCGTCGACACCGGCGCCAGCCTCGTCTTCAAGGTCAGCAAGACCAACGGCGATCTGACCTCGCTGGCCTACAAGGGCACCGAGTACCAGGGCTACGGCGGCAAGAACTCGCACGTCGAGTCGGGCCTCGGCACCTCCACGGTGACCATCGCCCAGTCCGGCTCCACGATCCTGATCTCGGTCGCGTACGGCACGCTGAAGCACTACTACGCGGCCCGCAGCGGCGAGAACAACGTGTACCTGTGGACCAACAAGGCCGACGACTCGGTCACCGCGACCCGCTACATCGCTCGCGTCCAGGCCGGCCTGTTCCTCAACGACGAGCCGGACTCCTACACCTACGCGCCCACCGTCATCGAGTCCGCGGACATCTTCGAGAAGTCCGACGGCCAGACCCGCGCCAAGCACTACTCGAAGCTGCGGGTGATGGACTACAACTACATCGGCTGGACGACCGGCAGCGTCGGCCTGTGGATCGTGCGCAGCAACCACGAGAAGGCGTCCGGCGGCCCGTTCTACCGCTCGCTGCTGCGCCACCAGAGCGCCGACGGCGGCGGGCTGTACGAGATCCTGTACTACGGCGAGAACCAGACCGAATCGGAGCGCTTCGGCCTCCAGGGCCCGTACGTCATCGCCTTCACGGACGGCGGCGCGCCCTCCTCCTCGCTGTACGCGGGCACCCTCACCACCTCCTGGGCGGACTCGCTCGGCATCTCCGGCTACGTGTCCGCGAGCGGTCGCGGCCGGGTCGCGGGCGTCGGCATCTCGGGGCGGGACACGGCGTACGCGTACACGGTGGGGCTCGCCAACTCGGGTGCGCAGTACTGGGGTTCGGCGCGCTCGTCGGACGGCTACTTCTCGATCGCGGGGGTACTGCCGGGGGCGTACACCCTCACCGTCTTCAAGGGCGAACTGGCCGTCTACACCGGCTCGGTGACCGTGACGGCGGGTGCCACGACCACCCTCAACACGATCGCGATCGCGTCCTCCAACGATCCCAGCAACGCCTCGGCGATCTGGCGGATCAACAACTGGGACGGCACACCGAGCGGGTTCAAGAACGCCGACCTGATGACGTACGCGCATCCGTCGGACGTACGGGCCTCGTCCTGGACCGGGAACGTGGTCATCGGCAGCGGTACCGAGACCTCGTCCTTCCCCTGCTACCTGTGGAAGGACGTCAACAGCGGGATCATCGTGTACTTCAAGCTGACGGCCGCCCAGGCCGCCGCCGCGCACACCCTCAGGATCGGTGTGACGACGGCCTACGCGAACGGTCGGCCGCAGGTCGTCGTCAACGACACCTGGACCTCCGCCGTCCCCGCCGCACCCACCCAGCCGAGCACCCGGTCGCTGACCGTGGGCTCCTACCGGGGCAACAACAACACGTTCACCTACAGCGTCCCGGCGTCCGCCTGGCTGACGGACACCAGCTCGTACAACACGCTGAAGATCTACGTGGCGAGCGGCTCAGGGACGACGTCCTTCCTCAGCGCCGGCACCTCGATCGACGCGATCGACCTGCTGGCCTGAACCACGGCAACCCTCCTGGGCCGGGCGGCGACCTGGGGGCATGACCCCCTCGAACGAGCAATCCCCCACCCACGCCCGGCGCCGGCCCGTGGCGCTCGTCACCGGCGCCGCGGCGGCCCTCGGGCTCGCCGCGGCGTCCCTGGCCGGGCAGGCCCAGGCCGCGTCGACCCTCACCGTCGCCAAGGACGGCTCCGGGATGTACACCACCGTCCAGGCGGCGGTGAACGCGGCCTCCGCCGGTGACACGATCTCCATCGCCAAGGGCACGTACCAGGAGATCGTCAACGTCCCGACGACCAAGACCGGGCTGACCCTCAGGGGGGCCAGCGGCAACGCCGAGGACGTCGTCATCACCTATGACCGCGCGGCCGGTTACACCGACGCCAGCGGCAACAAGTACGGCACCCTGGGCAGTTCGGTGGCGACCTTCTCCGCGAACAACCTGACCGTCACCGGCCTGACGGTCCAGAACACCTTCGACAAGGACGCCCACCCGGACATCACCGACACCCAGGCCGTCGCCGTGACCGCGCAGGGCGACCGGCAGACCTTCCGCAACGACCGTTTCATCAGCCGCCAGGACACCGTGCTGAACTGGGCGCCGTCCGCCACCGGCCAGTACCGCCAGTACTTCTACTCGTCCTTCGTCACCGGGGACGTCGACTTCGTCTTCGGGAACGCGACGGCCGTCTACGACCGGGTGAACATCCAGCTGCGCGACTCGGGCGCCGCGGCGGGCGGCCAGAACGGCTTCCTCTCCGCGCCCAACACCAGTTCCGCGAAGACGTACGGCATCCTGGTCACCGGCAGCAGCATCACGAGTTCCGCGGCGGCGAACACCTACTACCTGGGCCGCCCCTGGCATCCGTCAGCGGACGCCGTCGGGCAGCTGGTGATCCGCCAGACCTCCCTGCCGGCGGCCGTGAAGACCGCCGGACCGTGGACCGACATGAGCGGCTACTCCTGGAAGAACGCCCGTTTCTTCGAGTACAAGAACACCGGGGCGGGTGCCGGCGTGAACTCCAACCGCCCGCAGCTCACCGACTCGCAGGCCGCGAGCTACACGGCCCGGAAGTACCTGGCGGGCACGGACGGCTGGAATCCCGTCGGCTGATCCATCAGCTGATTCCGGCTCAGCTGCCGCGCGTCCACTGCTGGTTCGTGCCGCTGTTGCACGTGTACGTGATGATGGCGGCCGAGTTGGCTGTGGACGCGCCGCTCACGTCCAGGCATTCACCGGTCGTGCGGGCCTTGATGTTGACGTAGGAGCCGGAGGTCACCACCGACCACTGCTGGGCGGTGGCGCCGGTGCAGTCCTCCTGGGTGACGTCGGTGGAGTTCTCCTGGAGGCAGAGCGAGCTGCCGCGGCCCATCAGCTCGTAGTAGCCGGTGCCGAGGTCCTTGAACCACCACTTCTGGTTGGTGCCGCTGTTGCAGGTGTACTGGCTGATCGCGATGCCCTCCCAGAGGGACTGGTTGGGGACGTCGGCGCACTTGCTGCTGTGCCGGGCGATCAGGGTGTTGTACGTGGCACTGGTGCCGCTGATCGTGCCGGCGGTGGTGTCGATGGAGACCTCCGGGTACCAGGACATCGACATCGAGGTGTCGGTCGGGAAGGTCAACGGCAGCCAGACGTAACGGGAGTCGTTGACGGTGCCGCCGAAGGAGTTGCCCCAGCGGTCGCCCATGTAGAGGTACGAGGTGCCCGAAGTGCCGCTGACCGGGAGGACGTAGGCGGTCTGGGAGCCGTACGCCGTGGAGTCGCCCACGTTGGTCCAGGAGGTCCAGGGTCCCGCGAGCGAGGTGGCGGTGGCGTACTTCTGCTGGTTGGGGCTCCAGCCGGTGGCCGCCGAGGTCAGCATGAAGTAGACGCCGTTGCGCTTGAAGAGCGCCGGGGCCTCACGGCTGGAGCCGGCCCAGGGGTTGGCGACCAGGCTGTCGATGGCGGTGTAGTCGGCGGTGAGCTTGTAGATCTGCAGGTCGGCGTTCTCGTTGGCCGCCGAGACCATGTAGGCGGTGCCGTCCGTGTCGACGAAGGTCGTGATGTCCCGGGACATGTACTGGCCGAGCGGCTGGAAGCTGCCCTGGTAGGTGTAGGTGCCGTCGACGGTGTCGGAGACGGCGACGGCGGCGCGGGCCTGGCTGTAGTCGACGCCGTTCTCCTTGTGCATCCACATCACGAACTTGCCGGTGGAGGCGTTGTAGATGACCTTCGGGCGCTCGATGTAGGCGGTGCCGAGTTCGGAGGCGGAGGACTGGGTGAGGACGTGGTTGCGGAACTCCCAGGTCTTCAGGTCGGTGGAGCGGTAGGCGTCCACGTACTTGAAGGTGTTGTCGGAGTTGCGGTCCTCGCCGAACCAGTAGTAGTAGCTGCCGACCTTGATGACCCCGCCGCCGTGGGCGTGCACGATGTTCCCCGAAGTGTCGGTGAACCGGGTGCCGTTGGTGACGGTCTGGGAGGCGGCCGCGGCCGGTCCCGCGGTGGCCAGGGCACCGATCACCGCCAGACAGAGGGACAGCAGGATCGCGTAGGCACGTCTCATCTCACACACGCTCCTCGGGGGGAAGGCATGCGGTTCGGGATTCCGAACGGCATGTGGTATGGCGAACGTTGTGATCGCCGAAAAGGTAAGGGTGTGTTACGCGTGGGTCAACGGGTCTGACGTGACAAGGGGGAAAGCGATTTCCAGCCGATCACGGACGGGGCCGGTTTTTCTGTTATCGGGGCCTGTCCGCCGCCGTCTCCTGTCACGTGCGCACCCACCTCCACACCACCGTGGCCGCCGTCGGCGCTCTCGTCGCCCTGCTGGCCTCCGCTCCCCCGGCCCTCGCCTCCGGCGCCCGGGACGTCACCGCCGACGTCCTCGCCGACCGGGACGTGACCCTCACCGGCGACACGGTCGTCACCGTGCCGGCCGGGACGACGACGTACGACGGCGTCTTCCACGGCGAGGGCACGCTCACCGTGCGCGGCGGCGGCACCCTGGTCCTCACCAGGGACAGCGACTTCACCCTGCCGAGGTCCCGGCAGCGGCAGGTCGTGCGCACCCAGGGCGGCAACCACCCGTACACGACCGTCACCAACCCCGACCCGCCGGCGATCACCGTCGAGCGCGGTACGACCCTGCAGTACGGCACGGGCGGCGGCACGGGACTGCTCGGCCACTTCCCGTACAACACGCCCGGCTACCGGCTGAACCAGCTCAACATCCGGGTCGACGGCACCCTGCGGCTGTCCCTGACCCGCACCTTCAACATCGGCACGATCAGCGGCTCGGGCCTGGTCACCCAACCCCGCAACATGTGGGGCACGTTGGACCTGGCGGGCACCCACCCCTTCTCCGGGGTCATCGACAACGGCACCGGGATGGCGGTCGGCCGCCCCGAGTACCCGGTGGCGCTGCCCAGCGCCCGGGCGATCCTCAACCAGGGCTCCTGGATCATCGACACCCCGCTGTACCAGACGGTCACCCTGCGCCAGAACTTCTACCAGCGGGAGTACGGCAGCGACGTCAACGTCCACTCGCGGCCGGGCAGCAAGGTGGTGCTCACCGGGCAGTACAGCTACAGCGACCGGGGCGGCGACACCGACCCGTCGCTGAGCGCGCCCTCCCTCAACTGGCAGGCGATTCCCCATCAGTTGAACAAACGGGGCACCAACATCGAGGGCGCCGACGTGCACTGGGGCGACGGGACGACCCACCGGATCTTCATGCCGGGCACGAAGGACACCGTATACATCAACCTGCACGCGGCGAGCGGCCGTCGTTCGAAGCTCACCTTCGACTACAACGGCCCCGTGACGCTGGGCGCCCCGATCGGCGGCGGCCGCTACCACGACACGCTGGCCGCGCCCGGCGCCGGGGACATCGTGATCGCGGGGACCCGCGGGAACGACGTGACCTTCGCGGCCGCCCAGGACTACGACGGCTCGACGACCATCGAGAAGGGCGCGGTACTCCGGCTGGGTTCGGGCGCGCGCGGCGGCGACGGCTCGCTGCTGACCGGCACGGAGCAGCGCCGGATCGCGAACGACGGCACCCTGTACGTCCGCAACACGTCGACTCCGGTGACACTGGCGCACGTCGGCGGTTCGGGGGCGCTCGTCCAGTCCGGCGGGGCGACGACCACGCTCACCGGGAGCTCGGTGTCGTACACGGGGACGACGACCGTCGCCAAGGGGACGCTGGCCCTGCGTTCCGGGGCGACGCTCGCGCACAGCAGGGCGATCCGGCTGACGTCGGCCGGGGCGCTGCTCGACGTGGGCACGGCGGGCCTGCGGGTGGCCACCGCGCTCTCCGGCACGGGCACGGTGCGGGGCTCGGTGACCAACGACAGCCTGGTGACGAGCGGGGTGACGGTGAAGGGGGACTACACCCAGCACAAGCAGGGTGAACTCGTCCTGGGGAAGCAGCCGTTGAAGGTGACGGGCCGTCTCACGCTGGCTGGTGCGGTGGACTTGGCCGACGCGGGTACGTCCACCGCCCGCAGCATCACGCTGATCGACCACTCCGGCACGGCCCGCACCACCGGCGCCTTCGACGGCCTGCGCGAGGGCGCCGAGGTCAAGCTGGCCGACACGGTCTACCGGATCAGCTACCGGGGCGGTGACGGCAACGACGTGGTCCTGACCGCGAAGACGGCCAGGGCGACCCCGAAGGCCGACACCGCCGGCTCGGCGGCCACGGCTCCCCCGACCGTGACCACCCGCAGCGCCGCCGATTCGGCCGAGGCCTTCGGCTGGTGGCCGTACGCCCTGGCCCTCGGGCTGCTCGGCGGTCTGATGGTCCCGGCGGGACTGCGTACCCAGAAGAAGGGGCGCCGCGGGGGCGGGCGGCACGCCGGGTGAGGGGCCGGGTGGGGGGGGGCGGGGGCCCGGTGGGGGCGGGCGGGCCCCCCCCCCCCCCAAGCCGCCGCGCAAAGCCACACGCCTCAAAAGCGGCCGTGGGGGCCCCCCCCCC
>NZ_JBIWOA010000028.1:0-149185 GCF_044767525.1 Streptomyces sp. NPDC101234
CCGGCACCTGCACCACCTGCCACCAACCCCTGCCCAGAACAACCCCCACCAGCCAGAACCCGAGAGCCAGAGCAACTTAACGGAGTCCTACTAGGCGGTCATCCAAGCGATCGTCCAGGCGGTCATCGCCTTGCGCACACGTCCTGCCGGATCCGCTGGATCCGGCAGGAGGCATGGGCGGGCGGGGCTCCTACTTGGCGAGGAACGACAGCAGCGCCGCGTTCACCTCGTCGGCGTGCGTCCACAGCAGGCCGTGCGGGGCGCCCTCGATCTCCACGTACTCGGCCGACGGCAGCAGCGCGTGGAACGGCCGCCCGGTCGCGTCGATCGGCAGGATGCGGTCGCCGGTGCCGTGCAGGATCAGCGCGGGGACGTCGACCTTCGCCACGTCGGCGCGGAAGTCGGTGATCCACGTCGGCACGCAGGCCGCGGACGCGTGGGCGGAGGCACCGGCCGCCACGTTCCAGCTGTTGCGGAGGGCCTCCTCGCTGATCCGGCTGCCCAGCGTCTCGTCCAGGTTGTAGAAGTCCTGGTAGAACGCGGTGAAGTAGGCGTACCGGTCCTTGGTGACCGCGTCCAGGATGCCGTCGAAGACCGCCTGGTCGACACCGGTCGGGTTGTCGTCGGTCTTGAGGAGGAAGGGCTCCAGGGAGGCCAGGAAGACCGCCTTGGCGACCCGGCCGGAGCCGTAGGTGCCCAGATAGCGGCCGACCTCGCCGGTTCCCATGGAGAAGCCGACCAGGACCGCGTCGGTCAGGTCGAGTGCGGTGAGCACCTTGTCGAGGTCGGCGGCGAAGGTGTCGTAGTCGTAGCCCGTGGTCGGCTGCGAGGAGCGGCCGAAGCCGCGGCGGTCGTAGGTGATGACCCGGTGTCCGGCCGCCAGCAGGACCGGCAGTTGCTTCTCCCAGGAGTGGCCGTCGAGCGGGTACCCGTGGATGAGTACGACGGGCTGTCCGGTGCCGTGGTCCTCGTAGTAGAGCTCGATCGGCGCGCTGTTCTCTTCGCCAACGGTGATGTACGGCATGTTGGTTCGCCCTTCTTGCGTTCGGGAGCTCCAGCACATCACCGGTGCCGGAGCGCTGCCAGGCAGAAGCGCAGGCAGAAGTGCAGGCGGAAGTTCCGGTGAAGATCGTTTGTTGTAATTGTCACGATGACCAGACTTTCCTCTTCCGGCGTGCCTTCTGACGCCACCGCGTTCGGTGCGGTGCTGCGCTCCCTGCGCCGCGCGGCCCGGCTCACCCTGGAGGAGTTGTCGCACGCGTCCGGTGTCAGTGTCCGCGCGCTGGGCGACATGGAGCGTGGCCGCAGCCGGGGCCCGCAGCGCCGTACCGTCGACGCGCTCGCCGCCGCCCTGGAGCTGGACGTTGAGCAGCGGCAGCGGTTGCAGCGGCTGGCCGACGCCGGCCGGGAACGCGGCGGTACGGCAGCCCCGCCGTACCTTCTGCGCACGGTCGCGGACTTCACCGGGCGGGAGCAGGAACTGGCCGATCTGGCGGCGCTCGCCCGCGGCGGCCGTACCCGCGCGGTGGTCCTCTTCGGGCCGGGCGGCCAGGGCAAGACGACCCTCGCCGCACAGGCGGCACGGGAGCTGGCCGCCGAGCACTTCCCGGACGGCTGCGTCAGCGTGCAGCTGCACGGCATGAGCGACACCCCGCTGCCTGCCGCCGAGGCCCTGGTCCTGCTGCTGACGGCCCTCGGGCTGCCGCCCGACCGGATCCCGGTCGACCCGACGGCCCGCGAGGCCGTCTACCGGGCCACGCTCAGCACCCGGCGGGTGCTGGTCGTCCTCGACGACGCGGCCGACGAGGCGCAGGCCAGGCCGCTGCTGCCGGACGCGGAGGGAGGCTTCGTCCTCGTCACCAGCCGACGCCCGCTGACCGGCCTTGAGGGCGTACGACGGATCCGGCTCGGCGCGCTCAGCGGCAGGGAGTCGGCGACCCTGCTCGAACGCATCCTCGGCACGCCGCGCACCGACGGCCAGTCGGCGGCGATCGACCGCCTCGCGCAGCTGTGCGGGCATCTCCCGCTGGCCCTGCGGATCGTCGGCAACCGCCTCTCCAGCCGCCCAGCCTGGACCCCCGCCCGGCTGGCCGACCAACTCGCCGACGAGGAACGGCGGCTGGGCACCCTGGTCGCGGGCGACCTCGCCGTACGCGGCGCGCTCGCCCTCTCCTACCGTCAGCTCACCGCTCCCCGCAGACTGCTGCTGCGCCGCCTCGCCCTGCTCCCCGGCCATGACACCGGCCCCCACCTGGCCGCCGTACTCACCGGCGCCGACGACCAGTTCGCGGTCCAGGACGCCCTCGACCTGCTGGTCGAACGGGGCCTCCTGGAGGAGACCACGCCGGGCCGCTACGCCCTGCACGATCTCGTACGGCTCTTCGCGCGCGAGCAGCTGAGGGCCGAGGAGGAGCCGTCGGTCGTCGAGGCCACCGCTCTGCGCATGGCGGACTGGCTGCTGCGGTCGGCCTCGGCGGCGGGCCGCTGGTTCGAGGCACCCGGCGCGCCCGAACCGTGGCCCGGCGACACCCCCGCCTTCGCTCCGGTCTCGGCCGAGGAGGCGGAGGACTGGCTCGGCACCGAACGCGCCCACTGGACGGGCGCGTTGCCGCTCATGTCCGAGGCGGGGCGGTACGCGGAGATCCTGCACACGGCCCGCACCCTGTACTGGTTCTCCGACCGCTGGGACGCCTGGCCCGAGTGGCGCACCCTGTTCAGCTACGGTCTGCGCTCCGCCACCGCGCTGGGCGACCCGGCGGCCGAGGCCCACCAGCTCAACTGCCTCGCCTGGACGTACGCGGTGCGCGGCGCCTACGAGCAGGCCGAGGAACACGCCCGCCGCGCGCTGGAGCCGGCGACACAGGCCGGTGACACCGGACAGCAGGCCTGGGCCTGGGCCTACATCGCCGGAGCCTGCCTCAACCTGGACCGGCCCGCCGCGGAGGCGGTGCGGGTCGCCGAGGACGCCGTGCGGCTCTTCGAGGTGACCGGCGACCGGGCCGGGCTGGCCGTCTCCCGACGGCTGCTGGGCAGCGCCCTGCGGGAAGCCGGCCGCGCGGAGGAGGCGCTGGCCGTCCATCGGGGCCTGCTCGGGAGGGACGCGGGGAACGTGCCCGGTTTCCAGGAGTACGCGCAGGCGATCCTGCGCTATCAGATGGCCCTCGACCTGCTGGCCCTTCGCCGCTGGTCCGATGCGGTGGAGGCCTTCCGGGCCGGCATCGCCCCGGTCACCCACGGCGGCACCGTCCGCTTCAAGGCCCGTGCGCTCACCAGTTTCGCCACGGCCCTGGAACACTGCGGCGACCTGGCCGGAGCCCGCGCCCGGCTCGCCGAGGCACACCTGCTGTTCAGCGCGGCGGGCGACACGGCCGCCGCGGAACGGACGGCGGCCGAGCTCGAACGCCTCGCGGCCGCTCAGGCGGGTTGACGGCGATCACCCCGGCCGCCCGTACCGCCGTAGGCGGGGGCGACGAAGATGCAGCCGGCCCGCTAGGCCTCCTTTCGGCGTGGGCTCGTGATCACGAACGCCGCCACCAGGAAGGCGGCCAGCGCGACCAGCGCTCCGATGCCGAAGGCGCGGGCGGCGCCATGGGTGAGGATCTCGGCGGGCGTGCCGGCCGTGTGCCGGGTCACCGTGCCGTACACCGTGACCAGGACGGCGAGTCCGAGGGTGCCGCCCAGCCACTGCAGGGTCTGCAGCAGTCCGGAGGCGGCCCCCGCCTCCCGGGGCTCGATACGGGCGAGGATGGTCGCGTTCAGAGGCATGAAGCTCAGGCCGACGCCCGCGCCCAGCAACAGCAGCGGGCCGAGCAGCCCGATGGCGTAACCGTCGCCGGGCCGCAGCCGCCACAGCCAGCCGCCGGCGACGGAGAGCAGGACGATGCCGGTGAGCAGCAACGGCTTGGCGCCGAAGCGGGCCAGCAGCCGCGGCAGCACCCGCACCACCGCGAACATCGTCAGGGTCATGGGAAGGAACGCGAACCCGGCGCGCAACGGGCTGTACTCCAGGACCTGCTGGCAGATGAGGGTGAGGAAGTAGAAGGCGCCGAACATGCCCGCGGGCAGCAGCATGACGGTGAGATAGCCGCCCGCCCGGTCGCGGTCGGCGAACAGCCCGAGCGGCATGATCGGCTGACCGGCCCGGGACTCGATCAGGGCGAAGCCGAAGAGCAGCGCGACCGCGCAGCCGAACCCGAGCAGGGCCTGGGTGTCGCTCCAGCCCTCCTCGGAGACCCGGATGAACGCGTACACCAGCGAGGTCGTCCCGGCCGTCCCGGTCAGCGCGCCGGCCAGGTCGAAGCGGCCCGCGTGCCGCGGGGTCTCGGTCACGAAGCGGGGCAGGGCCAGGAACAGGGCGATGCCGATGGGCACGTTGATGAGCAGGGCCCAGCGCCAGGACGCCCACGAGGTGAGCATGCCGCCCAGGACCAGACCGGCGGAGCCGCCGATACCGGCCATGGAGGAGTAGACACTCAGGGCGTGATGGCGGCGCGGTCCCGGGGGGAAGTTGGTGGTGATCAGGGCCAGGGTGCTGGGGGCGATCAGTGCCGCGCCGACGCCCTGCAGGCCGCGTGCCGCGAGCAGCCAGCCGCCCGCTCCGGCGATTCCGCCGAGCAGCGAGGAGAGCGCGAACAGCAGCGCGCCGGCGCCGAGCGTACGGCGGCGGCCGACGATGTCGCCGACCCGCCCGCCGAGCAGTAACAGACCGCCGAAGGCGAGGGTGTAGGCGTTGAGCACCCAGGACAGGCCGGTGCGGCTGAACCCCAGGTCCTGCTGGATGTCGGGCAGTGCGACGTTGACGACGGTGGAGTCGACGCCGACCATCATGTACGCGGTGACGATGACGAGGAGGGCGGAGCGGAGCCTGGCGGGGTGCGCGGAGGCCGGCGGGGTACCGGCGGTGGTGGACGGGCTGGACGGGGCTGACATGAGCTTCTCCCGTTCTGGACGTCCCCGGATACCGACACCGACGCGGGCACGGACACGGGCATGGGCGCGTACGGGCAGGCGGACTGCCCGGGGAGCACACGGCGATAACCGGGGACTGTCTCCGTTTAGTGCTCGATAAGATACGGAGACGGTCCCCGGTTCGCAAGGAGTAACTGGATGACGCAGGTCAGGCCGATGCGCGCGGACGCTCGCCGCAATTACGAGCGATTGCTGCAGGTCGCCGTCGAGGCCTTCGCCGAGCATGGGGAGAACGCCTCGCTGGACGACATCGCCAAACGGGCGGGCGTCGGCTCCGGCACGCTCTACCGGCACTTCCCGACCCGGCAGGCGCTGCTGGAGGCCGTGTTCGTGGACCGGCTGGAGGGACTGGCGGCGAAGGCCGACGAGTTCGCGGCGGAACTTCCTCCGGCCGCGGCGCTGACGGAGTGGCTGAACGAACTGTGCGTCGCGACCATCCAGGTGCGCGGTCTGAAGGCCCTGCTGGGCTCGGCCGTCACGGACGGCAGTTCGGCCACGGTCACGGCCTGCGGCGTCACGGTCCGCGGCGCGGCGACCCGGCTGGTGGACGCGGCCAAGAAGGAGGGCACCCTGCGTCCCGACATCGAGCCGATCGAACTCCTGCGCCTGGCCCATGGACTGGCCACGGCCTCGGAACTGGCCGACGGGCAGGGCAGGGAGATCCGGCGCTATCTGTCCCTGCTCACGGAGGGGCTGCGGCCGTAGCGCCCACGGCCGCGCACCCGCTCCCGAGCTTTTCCTACAGCGCCTCGGCCCCCGGCTTCACCATGTTCCGTACCGTCCGGGCCTTCACGGACTGTCCGATCGCCGTCATGTCCCACTCCCCGGAGAACTGCCGGACGAGCTTGGCCATCATCACGCCCGTCTGCGCTTCCGCGTTGGTGAGGTCGAAGCGCACCAGTTCCTCGTCGGTCGAGGCGTCCAGGAGGCGGCAGTAGGCCTTGGCGACCTCCGTGAACTTCTGCCCGGAGAAGGAGTTGACCGTGAAGACCAGGCCGGTGACCTCCGGGGGGATCCGGCCGAGGTCGACCACGATCACCTCGTCGTCGCCGCCTCCCTCGCCGGTGAGGTTGTCCCCGGAGTGCTTGACGGCGCCGTTCAGGATGGACAGCTTGCCGAAGTAGCAGCTGTCGATGTGGTTGCGCTGCGGGCCGTACGCGATGACCGACGCGTCCAGGTCGATGTCCTTGCCGCGGAACGCCGGCTCCCAGCCCAGGCCCATCTTCACCTGGGCGAGCAGCGGGCGGCCGCCCTTGACCAGGGACACGGTCTGGTTCTTCTGGAGGCTGACCCGGCCCTTGTCGAGGTTGATCTTCCCGGCGCCGGGGGCGGGGGCGGCCGGCGCGGCGTCCGGCATCGGAGGAGCGGCGGGCGCAGCCGGCTGGACCGCGGGAGCCGGGGGTGCCGCCGCTGCCGGTTCCTCCACCGTCACGCCGAAGTCCGTCGCGATGCCGGCCAGTCCGTTCGCATACCCCTGGCCGACCGCGCGGGCCTTCCACGCGCCGCCCCGCAGATAGATCTCCACGACCACCAGGGCGGTCTCCGTGCCCAGTTGCGGAGGCGTGAACGTGGCCAGCACCGAGCCGTCGTCCGCGTTGCGGATCGTCGCCGTCGGCTCGATGCCCTGGAAGGTCTGGCCTGTGGCGTCGGGGCTCGCGGTGACGACGATCTTCTCGATGCCGGGCGGCACGGCGGCCGTGTCGACGGTGATCGCGTCCGGGGACGCACCGCCGCCGGAGCGGTACGTCACACCCGGGCCGTTCGGCTGGTTGTAGAAGATGAAGTCGTCGTCGGAGCGCACCTTGCCGTCGCCCGTGAGCAGCAGGCCCGACACGTCGAGCCGCACCGGGGCGGCGACGTCCACCGCCACCCGGGAGACGGGGAGAGGGATGTTCGAGCCAGGGGTCATAGCTGTCATGCCGGGTGAACGAACCACCTCGCTTTACCGTTCCCTTAAACTTCTACGGCACCACGACGATCTTCCGTCCCACGCCCGCCGCGAACTGCTCCAGCGCCTGCGGATAGCTGTCGAGCGGCAGCCGGTCGCTGATGAAGACCTCCGGGTCCAGGACCCCGTTCGCGAACAGCTCCGCGGCGCGTTCGTAGCTGTGCAGCACGGCCATGGAGCCGGTGATGGTGATCTCCTGGTTGTAGATGCGGTACGGGTCGATCGTGACCTGGGCCGCGTAGTCGGCGACGCCGAACTGCAGGAAGGTGCCGGCCTTCGACACCCGCTCCAGGCCGTCCTGGATCGCCGCCGCGTTGCCGGTCGCGTCGATCACCACGTCCCAGCCCTGCGGACGGTCCAGCTCGTCGGCGTTCGCCGCGGACGCCGAGACTCCGAGCCTGCGGGCGGTCTCCAGCCGGGCCGGGTTCAGGTCGACCACGTCGACGCTCGCCGCGCCGGTCCGCTTGGCCAGCTCCAGCATCATCAGGCCCATGGTTCCCGAGCCGTAGACCAGGACGTGGGCGCCGAGGCGGGACTTGAGGACGTCGTAGCCGCGCACCGCGCAGGAGAGGGGTTCGACCAGGGCCGCGTCCTGGGTGCGGACGTGCTCGGGGAGTTTCACGCAGTTGGCGACGGGGGCGACCGCGTACTGCGCGGCCCCGCCCGGGACCGTGACCCCGATCGCCGCCCACCGCTCGCAGAGGTTGTTGTGGCCGGCCCGGCAGTAGCGGCACTCGAAGCAGTACAGGGACGGGTCGACCGCGACCCGGTCGCCGATCGCCACCTCGGTCACCTGGGAGCCGACGCCGACCACCTCACCGGCGAACTCGTGTCCCGGCACGATCGGCAGCTTGGGCGCGAACTCGCCCTGGAGGATGTGCAGATCCGTGCCGCACAGGCCGCACGCGGCCACCTCCACGACGACCTCGCGGGGGCCCGGTGTCGGGTCCGGGACCTCGGTGACGACGGCGCGGCCCACGGACTCGATGACGGCGGCCTTCATTTGAGGGCTCCCAACGACAGGCCCTGGACCAGCTTGTCCTGGGCGGCGAACCCCGCGGCGAGCACCGGCAGGGAGACCACGAGCGACGCGGCGCACACCTTGGCCAGGAACAGGCCCTGGCTGGTGATGAAACCGGTCAGGAAGACGGGGGCGGTCTCGGCGACCACGCCCGTCAGGACTCGGGCGAACAACAACTCGTTCCAGCTGAAGATGAAGCAGATCAGGGCGGTCGCGGCGATGCCGGGCAGGGCGATCGGGGCGACCACGCGCCACAGGATCGTCGGCAGCCGGGCGCCGTCGATCTGTGCCGCCTCGATCACCGCGACGGGGACCTCGGCGAGGAAGGACTGCATCATCCACACCGCGATCGGCAGGTTCATGGAGGTGTAGAGGACGACCAGGAACCAGATGTTGTCCAGCATCCCGGTGTTCTTCGCGAACAGGTAGATCGGCAGCAGCCCGGCCACCACCGGCAGCATCTTCGTGGACAGGAAGAAGAACAGGACGTCCGTCCACTTCCGCACCCGCCGGATCGACAGCGCGTAGGCCGCCGGGAAGGCCAGGACGAGGACGAACAGGGTCGAGACAATCGACGCCACCGCCGAGTTGATCAGCGCCGGCCAGGGGCTGGCGCCGCCGCCCGCGCCGAAGAACTCGCGGTAGCCGTCCAGGGTGAGGGCGGCGCCGAAAGACGGCGGGTTGGTCGCCGCGTCCGCCTCGGAGTGGAAGGACGTCAGCGCCATCCAGGCGATGGGGAAGAAGAAGACGATGCCGGCCAGCCAGGCCACCAGGCCGATGCTCAGGCCCCGGTGCTTCCTGACGCGTAGGGCGAGGCTGCTCATGCGCGGGACGCCTCCTCTCGGAACAGGGACGACACCACGCGCAGGGCGAAGGTCGCGATGATGATCGAGCCGATGACCACCAGGACCCCGGCGGCCGAGGCGAGGCCGTTCTCGTGGGCCTGGTAGAAGCTCTGGTAGACGGTGTAGGGGAGGTTGGCGGTGCCGAGGCCGCCGGACGTGATCGTGAAGACCGCGTCGAAGTTCTGGACGATGTAGATGCAGCCCAGCAGGGCGCCGAGTTCGAGATAGCGGCGCAGGTGCGGAAGCGTCAGATGGCGGAAGATCTGCCACTCGTTGGCACCGTCCACCCGCGCGGCCTCGATCTGCTCGGGGTCCCGGCTCTGCAGCCCGGCGAGCAGGATCAGCATCATGAACGGCGTCCACTGCCACACCAGGGCGGCCTCGACCGCCAGCAGCGGGGTACTGGAGATCCAGTCGGGCTGCGGACCGCCGACATAGTGCAACAGGCCGTTGAGCAGGCCGTATTCGGGGTTGTAGAGGACGTGCTTCCAGAGCAGCGCCGCGGCCACCGGGACCACCAGGAAGGGAGCGATCAGCAGGGTGCGGACGATGCCCCGGCCGCGGAACCTGTTGTTCAGCAGCAGCGCGAGCGCGAGGCCCAGCACCAGGCTGACCAGTACCACCGTCACGGTGAGCAGCACGGTCGTCCAGACCGAGTGGCGCAGGTCCGGGTCGGTGAGGACCTGGCGGTAGTTGTCGACGCCGGTGAAGTGGCGGGCCTTCGGGTAGAGGGCGTTCCAGTCGAAGAAGGAGATGACCACCGTGGCCACGAACGGCAGCTGGGTCACGACGATCATGAAGACCAGGGCGGGCAGCAGAGGGGCCCGGGTGGCCCAGACGCGCAGGCGGGCCGAGGGCGGCCGCGAGGCGCGTGCGGGGGTCGCTGCGTAGGGGGCTGTCGTCGCGGTCATCGTCCCTCGTACTCCTTGGAGATCTTCTCGGCGAGCTGCTGGGACTTCTTGAGGGCCGAGTCGACGGACTGCCGTCCGGCGATGGCCGAGCTGATCTCCTGGGAGACCTTGGTGCCGAGATCGGTGAACTCGGGGATGTCGACGAACTGGATGCCGGGCGCGGGCCGCGGCTGCACGCCGGGGTCGTTCGGGCGGGCGCTCTCGATGGCCTCCTTGGTCATCTCCTGGAACGCGGCGGCCGACTTCACGTAGTCGGGGTTGGTGTAGGTCGAGGCCCGCTTGCCCGCCGGGACGTCGGACCAGCCGCTGGTCCGGCCGACCAGGTCCTCGTACTGCTTGCCGGACGCCCAGGACACGAACTTCCAGGCCTTGTCGGGGTTGCGGGAGGCCTTCTGGATGCCCCAGGCCCAGGTGTAGAGCCAGCCGGCGGACCTGGTCTGTTCGACGGGGGCGGGGACATAGCCGAGCTTGCCCTTGACCGGGGAGCCGTCCGCCTCCAGGAGGCCGGCCGCGCTGGTGGCGTCGTACCACATGGCGACCTTGCCCTGGGTCATGTTGTTGAGGCACTCGGCGAAGCCGGACTGCGGGGCGCCCGACTCACCGTGCTCGCGGACCAGGCCGACATAGAACTTCGTCGCGTTCTCGAACCCGGGCGAGGTCAGCCGGGCCTTCCAGTCCTTGTCGAACCAGGTGCCCCCGAAGGTGTTCACGACCGTGGTCAGCGGCGCCATCAGCTCGCCCCAGCCGGGCAGCCCGCGCAGACAGATGCCGCGCATGCCGGGCTGCGCGCCGTCCACTTTCGCGGCGAGGTCGGCGACCTGCTGCCAGGTGGGGTGCGCGGGCATCGTCAGGCCCTTCGCCGCGAACACGTCCTTGCGGTACATCAGGAAGGACGACTCGCCGTAGAAGGGCTGGCCGTAGAGCTTGCCGTCGCTCGCGGTCAGGGACTCGCGCATCGGCTGGAGGATGTCCTGCTCGTCGTAGCCCGGGTCCTTGGCGACATACGAGTCCATCTCGTGCAGCCAGCCGTTGCGGGCGTAGATCGGTATCTCGTAGTTGGACAGGGTGGCCACGTCGTACTGGCCGGCCTGGTTGGCGAAGTCCTGGCTGATCTTGTCGCGGACGTCGTTCTCGGGCAGGACGGTGAAGTTGACCTTGATGCCGGTCTCCTTGGTGAAGCGCGGCGCGAGCTTCTGGAGTTCCGTCATCTGGGGGTTGTTGACCATCAGCACGTTGATCGAGTCGCCGCCGGAACCGGACCCGCCCGCACCGACCCAGCAGCCGGAGAGCAGCGGGGCGAGCAGCGTCCCTGCGGCGGCCATGGCGAGGGTGACTCGCGGCCTCCGTCGGCTCGGGGTTCGCATGGATCGCTCCTGGAGGAATCGGGATATATGGGGCAGTGCGGGGTGTGGAAAGGCCTTCAAGGGGTGAGGGTGGCGGGTCAGACCCGGATGACCTGTGGGCCCAGCAGGGAGTAGCGGTGGGCCTCGGCGCTGGGGAGCAGGGTGCTCGTCACGATCGCCTCCAGGGCGCCGACCTCCGTGAAACGGCAGAAGCTGACGGCGCCGAACTTGGTGTGCACGCCCGCGAAGACCGTCCGGCGGGCAGCCCGGATGGCCTGGGCCTTGACCTCGCCGACGGCGGGATCCGGGGTGGTCAGCCCGTGCTCGCGCGAGATGCCGTTGGCTCCAATGTAGGCGAGATCGAGAACGAAACCGGCGAGCATCTTCGTCGTCCAGTGGTCGACGGTCGCCAGCGTGCCGGCCCGCACCCGTCCGCCGAGCAGCAGGACCGACATGTTCTCGGTCTCGGCGAGCGTGCCCGCCACCGGCAGCGACGCCGTGACCACGGTCAGCGGCCGGTCCGTCGGCAGCGCCTCGGCGATGAGCTGGGGGGTGAAGCCCTCGTCGACGAAGACGGTCTCGGCGTCGCCCAGCAGCTCGGCGGCGGCCGACGCGATCCGCCGCTTCTCCGGGACATGGCTGGTCGAGCGGAAGGCGAGCGTGGTCTCGAAGCCGGCGCTCTCGACGGGATACGCGCCCCCGTGGGTGCGGCGCACCAGGCCGTGGTCCTCCAGTGCGCGCAGGTCGCGGCGGATGGTCTCCTTGGCCACGCCCAGGGCGTCGGAGAGGGCGGTGACATCGACGGAGCCCGTGGCGCGCGCGACCCGCACGATCTCACGCTGGCGCTCTTCCGCCGTGTTCGTGCTCATCCCGTCACCCACTCCCTCGTGGAAACGCCGTGGAACCGCCCGTGGAACCGCCCGTGGAACTGGCCGTATGGCCGCCCGTGGGGGCCCGCGGAACTGCCCGTTCGGGCCATGCAGCAAGTTCTACAGCGGGTGCGCGACGCTGACCAGGCCTGTTGCGGGCCCGATACTGCCCGTGCGTGCCCGTTTGCCGGGCGCGGTGCCCGCCTCGGACCTGCGCGGCTGCCGGGGGAGGGGTGGGAGCGGGCGGCCCGGATGCCCGAATACGACGGCGGGCGGGCCCGTTCGGTGCCCGCCCGCCGTCGTACGTGACCGTTTTCCGCCGCCGCGTGTTTTTCAGTACGGCCGGATCAGTACGGCCAGATCGGCGGGTCGTTCACGAAGCGGCCGCCCAGGTGGGTGTGGGCCGGGTTCTCCGGGTCCAGCTCGCCGTGCTCGGCGATCAGCTTGGCTGCGTACTGTTCGGAGTCGTCCTGGGGTTCGTAGCCGAGCGCCCGTGCGCCGGCCAGGTCCCACCACAGGCGGGTGTTGGCGGAGGAGCCGTAGACGACGGTGTGGCCGACCTCCTCGGCGGTCAGGGCCGCATGGAAGAGCCGGGCGCCGTCGGCGGGGCTCATCCACACCGAGAGCATCCGCACGTCCGTCGGCTCGGCGAAGCAGGAGCCGATGCGGACGGAGACGGTCTCCAGGCCGTGCCGGTCCCAGTACAGCTGGGCGAGGTCCTCGCCGAAGGACTTGGACAGGCCGTAGAAGGTGTCCGGGCGGTGCGGGGTGTCGACCGGGATGAGCGGGTCGCCCGCCCGCGGGGCGAGGGTGTAGCCGACCGCATGGTTGGAGGAGGCGAAGACGATGCGCGGCACGCCGGCCTCGCGGGCGGCCTCGTACAGGTTGTAGGTGCCCTCGATGTTCGAGCGGAGGATCTTCTCGAAGGGTGCCTCCAGGGAGATCCCCGCGAGGTGCAGGACCGCGTCCACACCCCGCACGGCCTCTCGCAGCGCTTCCTTGTCGGAGAGGTCGGCGGTGATCGCGTCCGGCTCGCCCTCGACCGGACGCACGTCGAACAGGCGCAGTTCATAGCCGTACGCCGGGAGCAGGGACCGCATCAGAGTGCCGAGCCCGCCTGCGGCGCCGGTCAGCAGTAGCGTGCGGGGAGTGGGCATCCACGGTCTCCTTGACTTGGCGCCGGTCGCGTACATGCATGATATTCACATTCATGGACACGCTAAGGAGCTGGGGCGCATGGCGTCAAGTGTGCCGTGGAGTGCGGAAATCCGCTCGCATGTTGGTCGTTCGTCTCCTTGACCGGCCCTCGCGGGGGCTCGTAACGTGGTCGCGTTCATGAATATGGACGCCGATCAGAGACATGCATGGACAGGGAGCGCCCGTGACGCCAGCCCCTCTCGCCGCCCGGCTTCGTGACCCGCGCGGGCCGCTCTTCTTCCCCGTCACGGCCTACGGCCCCGACGGCTCCCTCGACCTCGACGCCTACCGCGAGCACGTCCGCAGGGGTGTCGAGGCCGGTGCCGCCGCCGTCTTCGCCTGCTGCGGCACCGGGGAGTTCCACGCGCTGCTGCCGGAGGAGTACGAGGCCTGCGTGGCCGCGGCCGTGACGGCGGCCGAGGGCCGGGTCCCGGTGGTCGCGGGCGCCGGATACGGCACCGCGCTCGCCGTGCGCTACGCGCGTCTCGCCGAGGCCGCGGGCGCCGACGGACTGCTCGCCATGCCGCCCTACCTGGTGGTCGCCGGCCAGGAGGGACTGCTGCGGCACTACCGGGAGGTGGCCGCCGCCACCGCTCTCCCGGTGATCGTCTACCAGCGGGACAACGCGGTGTTCACCCCGCCCACGGTCGTCGAACTCGCCCGCTCCAAGGGCATCATCGGCTTCAAGGACGGCCTCGGCGACCTGGACCTGATGCAGCGCATCGTCAGCGCCGTCCGCACCGAAGTCCCGGGCGACTTCCTCTACTTCAACGGTCTGCCCACCGCCGAACAGACCCAGCTCGCCTACCAGGCCATCGGCATCACCCTCTACTCCTCCGCCGTCTTCTGCTTCGTCCCGGAGATCGCCCTCGCCTTCCACGCGGCCCTGCGCGACGACGACCGGCCCACCCTGGAACGCCTCCTGGACGGCTTCTACCGCCCGTTCGTCGAACTCCGCGCGCAGGGACGGGGATACGCCGTCTCGCTGGTCAAGGCGGGCGTACGGCTGCGCGGCCTGGACGTCGGCGAGGTCCGCCCCCCGCTGCACGAGCCGGGCGAGGACCATGTGAAGCAGCTCGCCCAGCTGATCGAGCGCGGGTACGCACTGCTGGAGGGGGACGCGTGAAGGCGCCGGGAGAAGGGCGTATGAAGGCGTCGGCGTTCGTCTACCCCTGGGACGTCGACGGGGACCCGGAGGCCGCGGACCGTATCGCCGCGCTCGGCGTGGACCAGGTCACCCTCGCCTCCGCCTACCACTCCACCCGCGCACTGACCCCCCGCCACCCCCGCCGCCGTATCGTCACCGCCGAACACGCGGCCGTGTACTACCCGGCGGACGGCGACCGCTGGACGGGCCGCCGGCTCCGCCCGTACCCGGCGGGCGACTGGGCCCCCGGCGACGCCTACGGCGAGGCGGCCGAAGCCCTGCGCGGCGCCGGCCTCGAAGTGCACACCTGGGTGATCCTCGCCCACAACTCCCGGATGGGCGCCGAACATCCGGACACCTCGGTCGTCAACGCCTACGGCGACCGCTACCCCTGGGCCCCCTGCATCGCCCAGCCCGCCACGCGCGCGTACCTGACCGACCTCGCCGCCGAGGCCGCCGTACGCCCGGGCGCGGCCGGCACCGAACTGGAGTCCCTCGGCTGGTACGGCCTCCAGCATCTGCACGCCCACGACAAGACCGCGGGGATCCCGCTCGGCGACGCCGGCCAGTACCTGATGGCACTGTGCTTCTGCCCGACCTGCCGGGCCGGATACGGCGATCAGGGCCTGGACGCCGACGTGTTGGCCGCCGCCGTACGCGAGGCCCTGGAGCCGCTGTGGCGCGGCGCGGGTGACGACGCCGGCTGGCCGACCGTCGAGAAACTGCTCGGCGAGACGGTGGCGGCGGCCACGCGCGCGTGGCGGGACGGACAGGCCCGCACGCTCCAGGAGACGGCCGTCGCCGCGGTGCGGGCGGCGGCCCCCGAGGGCTTCCAGGTGCTGCTGCACGCCGACCCGGTGACCCACCACTGCGGAGCCAACGCCGGTGTGGATCCTGCCCACGTGCTCTCGGTCGCCGACGGAGTCGTGGTCCCCTGCGCGGGCGGTACGGCCCTGCTGGCGCCCTTCGCCGAGCACACGCGCCAGGACACGGTCCTGGCGGCCAACTTCACGGTCGTCTCCGGGATGGGCGGCAGCCCCGGCACCCTCGCCGCGGACGCGTCCCGGGCCCGCGAGCTGGGCGCGACCGAACTGCGGCTCTATCACGCCGGGTTGGCGTCCGACGGCGACCTGGCGGCGGTACGGGAGGCGCTGCGCTGAACCAGGGACCCGGCGGTGGCGAGCAGCGCACCGCCGAGGACCGCCAACAGCAGCCGCCGGTCGACGAGTTCGACGAGCGCGGCCCCGACCGCCAGTCCGATCACGTTCGGTGTGAACATCAAGGTGTCGGCGGTCGCGGTCGCCCGGCCCAGCGCGGCGGCCGGGATCTCCCGCTGTACGGCGGTGTAGGCGGCGATCAGCACACAGGGGAGGCCGAGGCCGCCGGCCAGGCTGCACGCCAGCAGCGCGATGTCACTCGGCACGGCCCGCCCCGCCACCGCCACCCCCGTCAGCGCGATGCCGTACGCGGCGAACCGCCGCTCACCGAGCCGCCGTAGCGCGGGCCCGGAGACCAGCCCGACCGCGACCGAGCCGACGCCCTGCACGGCGTACATCACACCGACATAGGCGGGGGAGCGGCCGAGGGCGGCGACCACGGCGTAGTTCAGGCTGCTGCCGAGCGAGGCGAGACACAGCGTGGCGCCACCGGCGCGGACCAGCGGGCGCAGGGCCGGGTGCGCCCACAGCAGGCGGGCGCCCTCGGCGGTCTGCCGCCGCCAGTTCCCGACGGCCGGCCCGGGGCGCTCCTCGCGCACCCGGAGCAGCGCACACAGCCCCGCCGCCAGTACGAAGGTCAGCGCGTCCAGCAGCGCCACGCTCGGCCCGCCGTACGCCGTGTACAGCGCGGCGCCGGTCAGCGGGGCGACCAGCTTCATGCCCTCCCGGGCGGTCATCCGCAGCCCGTTGAAGTCGCCGAGCAGGGCGGGGTCGACAGCGGTGACGACGAGGGCGGAGGAGGCCGCGTCCTCCACGACGCCCGCGGCGCCGTAGAGGAAGAGGACGGTGAGGAGCAGCGGGACGGAGCCGGGGGAGTCGACCGTCCAGAGGAGGAGAAGGAGGACGGCGAGGGCGAGGTTCGTACAGATCAGCAGGGGCTTGCGGCGGACGCGGTCGGCGAGCGTGCCGAGGACGGGGCCGGCGAGGGTGGGGGCCCAGAGGGTGGCGGTGCACAGGGCGGCGAGGCCGTTGGACCCGGTGAGGTCCTTGACCCAGACGCCCGACACCAGCCAGAGCGCGGAACTGCCGAAGCCGGACACCACGACACCGGTGAGGTAGAGGGTCGCGTTGCGGTCGCGGAGGAGACGGGTCACGGACCAGGAGGTGGTCGTCATGCCTGGTCATCGTGGGCCTAAGGCGGGGGCGCGGGGATCGGGAAGGTGCCCTATCCGGGGCGGCGGGGACGGCGGCGGGAATCCGTCGGAACCTGTCGGCAATGCCCATGGGACGTATACGGCGGCGACCCTGGCGTCGGCCCCATGCACAACATCGCACCGATTCTCATCGGTCTCGTCTACGTCCTTGTGATGTCCCTCATCCGCGAACCGCACCGGCGCCGCTTCAACGCGGTGATGGTGGCCGGCGCGGGCGCCGCGTACCTCAGCGGCGGCGGCCTCGGCGGCTGGGAGTTCGTGTTCACGTCCGTGGCCACGTATGTCGCGTACCGGGGCCTGGACTCCTGGACCTTCATCGGCATCGGCCGGCTGATGCACACGTCGTGGGACATCGTGCACGACATCAAGGGCTCACCGCTGATCCCGTTCTTCCTCGACTCGTCGTTCGGATGCGCGATCTGCGACCCGGTGATCGCGCTGTGGTGCTTCCTGGGCGGGGTGTCGGTGTGGCGGATCGATGAGTTTCGGCGCCCGCTCCGGTCCACCTGCCGAAGGCTACGACCGAATCGTCAGGAGGCACCGGAATGACCGGCACGACCATGATCGACCTCGGCCCGCAGGCGAGGATCGTGGCGGCGCTCGCGGAACGGGTGACGGACGAGCAGCTGGCGGCGGTGACACCGTGCCCGGCCTACGTGGTCCGGCACCTGCTGGGCCACCTGGCAGGACTCTCCGTGGCCTTCCGGGACGCGGCCCGCAAGGACCTGGGGGCGACGACCGCCACGCCTCCCGGCACCGTCACGCCCGACATCGGGCCGGGATGGCGGGCGGAACTGCCGAAGGCGCTCGACGAACTGGCCGAGGCCTGGCGGGACCCTTCGGCGTGGAGCGGTATGACCCGTGCGGGCGGGGTCGACCTGCCGGGGCAGGTGGCGGCGGCGGTCGCCGCCGACGAACTGGTCGTCCACGGCTGGGACCTGGCCCGCGCCACGGGCCTGGCGTACGTCCCCGACCCGGCGGCGCTGGCGGCGGCGTACGGCTTCCTGCAGATGGCGGCGCAGGGCGGCCGCGGTCCCTTCGGCCCGGTCGTGCCGGTACCGGAGACCGCGCCGTTGCTGGACCGCACGGTGGGACTGTCCGGCCGGGACCCGGGCTGGAAGCCGTAAAGGCATGGAAACGGTGAGCGGGCGGGGACCCGGATCCGTACTCTCCTCGCCATGCCACTGAGCCTCACCGTCCTCGGCACCGCCTCTCCGCACCCTCGTCCGGGCCGCCCGTGCTCCGGCTATCTGCTGCGGGGCGGCGGTGCCGAGGTGTGGGTGGACGCGGGCACCGGGACCTTCGCGGAATTGCAGCGGCACACGGATCCGGCGCGGCTGACGGCGATCTGGATCTCGCACCTGCACGCGGACCACAGTGCGGACCTGCTGGCCGCCGCCTACGCGTACGCCTTCGGCGGGATGACGCCGGCCGCACCGATCGTGGTGTACGCGCCGCAGGACTGCGCACAGCGGCTGGCGGCCTTCTTCGGCCGGCCGGACGTGGGCTTCCTGCGCGGGGTGTTCGACTTCCGGCCCCTGTACGACGGCCACATCGTCCAGCACTGGAACCTGCGGCTCGCCGCGCGGGCGGTCGCGCACGGCACGGAGGCGTACGGCCTGCGCGCCGAGTGCCAGGGAAGCGCGCTCGCGTACTCCGGGGACACCGGACCGTGCGACGCACTGACCGAACTGGCCGCGCGCGCGGACGTGTTCCTGTGCGAGGCCGACCTCGACGAGCATCGCGACGGCGAACGGGTGCATCTGACACCGGAGGACGCGGGGCGGGTCGCCCGGGAGGCCGGGGTACGGGAGTTGCTGATCACGCATGTGGGCCCGACGCTGACGCGGGAGATGGCGGCGGCCCGGGCGGAGGCGGTCTTCGGGCGTGGGACGAGTGTGGCCCGGGAGGGGGAGGCCAGGGGGATCTGATTCCCGAGGGCGGTCAGAGCGGCGCGCCGGCCGGGTCCAGCCACGACCGCAGCCCCCGTTGAGCCCTCTTCAGCACCTCACCCGGGAGCAGTTCGTCGGCTCGCTCGATCACCACGAGGTTCCAGTCCTTCCGGACGGCCGCGCCAAGGGTCACCCCACGTTCGCGCCGCAGGTACGCCACCGCCGACGCGAGATCCGTCACCGGGGGCGCCACCCCGTACCGGGCGAGCTTCCCGACGTACCGGTCCAGCCACTGCTCCCCCTCCCTCCCGACGGCCCGGGACAACGCGGTCCCGGCGTCACCGTCGAGAAAGACCATGACCGGGGAGACGGGCGCGAGCACGGTCGTCAGGTCGGTCATGAACGCGTCGATCGTGTCCTCGCCGTGCCCCATGGCCAGCAGCGTCGGCACGAACGGCACCAGGGCGTCGGCGACCACCACGTCAATGCCGCCCGCCCGGACCGAGTCGGCGAACTCGGCGGTCGCCGCGATCAACGTCTCCGCAGTGACGGTGCCGGTCGCCCCGAAAGCCTCGGCCACCGCGGCGAACTGCGGACTGGTCAGGATCTCCTCCTCACGGAAGTGGTCCACCCGCAGCCCCGCTCCGGTCAGCCATCGGGCCAGTCCGCCGCACAGCGTCGACTTGCCCACCCCGGGAGCCACTCCCCACACGGTGATCAGAACCGTCATGGCCGCCGAGCCCAGGCACTTCGGCCGCCATCGCCCACCACCTTTGTCAGAAGCATTGACGAAACACAGCCGTCCTCCTACCTTCATCCGCGTCGTACTTCGTACGTCATATATGAGACGCGATACGCGAGACCAGCTACGTAGGACCAGCTACGTCAGACCAGGTCCCCGGACCCGGTACGTGACCCCGAGAGGCGCGCATGACCTCTGTGCCCATGCCGATCCCGTCCCGCACGCAGTTCGTGCTGGACGCGATCAAACACCGCATCCTCACCGGACAGCTGACACCCGGTCAGGCTCTGGTGGAGACCGAGCTCGCCGCTCAGTTCGGGGTGTCCAAGACCCCCGTGAGAGAGGCGCTCAAGACCCTCGCCGGGACCGGGCTGGTCGTGATGAACCAGTACAAGGGCGTCACGGTGCGCATGGTGGACGCGGACATGGCACGCGAGGTCTACGACGTCCGGCTCCTCCTCGAACCCGAGGCGCTCAGGCGGGCCGTGCAGCGTGGCGCCTCCCTCGACGCCGCCCGCGACGCCCTCACCCGTGCCGACGACGCCACCGACACCGCCGAACGCTCCCTCGCCAACCGGGACTTCCACCGCGCCCTCTACCTCCCGTGCGGCAACCCGCTCCTCGGCCGGATGCTCGACGAGGTCCGCGACCAGGCCGCCCTCGTCTCCGCCGTGGCCTGGGCCGCGTCCCCGTCCTGGGAGCGCGAGGCCGACGAACACCGCGAGATCCTCCGGCTCGCCCTGGCCGAAGACGCCGACGGCGCCGCCCGCACCCTGCACGCCCACATCGCGTCCTTCGTCGAGCGCGCCTACCCCGAAGCCCAGGCAAAGGAAGGCCAGGAATGAGCAGCGTGGCATTCGAGACCCGACGGGCGGCCCTGGCCGACGTCGTGGCCATCCCGGTGACCCCGTTCGCCGAGGACGGCAGCGTCGACCAGGCTGCTCACCGGGCCCTGCTGCGCCGCCTCCTCGACGGCGGGATCCGCACCCTCACCCCCAACGGCAACACCGGCGAGTTCTACGCCCTCACCCCCCAGGAGCGGCAGCTCGTCACCGAGTCGACCCTCGACGAGGCCGGGGAGCGGGCCACGGTCCTCGTCGGCGTCGGGCACGACGTGCCGACCGCCGTCGCCTCCGCCCGGCACGCCCGTGAGCACGGCGCCCACATGGTCATGGTCCATCAGCCCGTCCACCCGTACGTCGCGCAGTCCGGCTGGGTCGACTACCACCGCGCGATCGCCGAGTCCGTTCCCGAACTCGGCGTCGTCCCGTACGTCCGCAACGCCCAGCTCGCCGGCGCCCGCCTCGCCGAACTCGCCGACGCCTGCCCCAATGTGATCGGCGTCAAGTACGCCGTCCCCGACGCCGCCAAGTTCGCCGCCTTCGCCCGTGACGCGGGGCTCGACCGCTTCGTCTGGGTCGCCGGACTCGCCGAGCCCTACGCCCCCTCCTACTTCTCGGCCGGCGCCACCGGCTTCACCTCCGGTCTGGTGAACGTCGCCCCGGCTGTTTCGCTGAACATGATCGAAGCGCTTCGATCCGGCGACTACCCGGCCGCCATGAAGGTCTGGGAACAGATCCGCCGCTTCGAGGAACTCCGCGCCGCCAACGGCTCCGCCGACAACGTCACCGTGGTCAAGGAGGCCCTCGCCGCACTCGGCCTCTGCCGCCGCGACGTCCGCCCGCCCAGCAGGCAGCTGCCCGAGGAAGAGCGCGCCGAGGTCGCCGCCATAGCCGCCGGATGGTCGATATGAACGCGCCGCGAGAGACGGGCAGCCCTCGCAAGGAGCCCGAGGAACTGCGCAGCCACCAGTGGTACGGCACCGACGGCCTGCGCTCCTTCAGCCACCGCGCCCGTACCCGCCAGCTCGGCTACCTCCCCGAGGAGCACCTCGGCAAGCCCGTCATCGCGATCCTCAACACCTGGTCGGACATCAATCCCTGTCATGTGCACCTCCGTGATCGGGCGCAGGCCGTCAAACGGGGTGTCTGGCAGGCCGGCGGGTTCCCGCTGGAGTTCCCGGTCTCCACCCTCTCCGAGACCTTCCAGAAGCCGACCCCCATGCTCTACCGCAACCTCCTCGCCATGGAGACCGAGGAACTGCTGCGGTCGTATCCCGTGGACGGCGCCGTCCTCATGGGCGGCTGCGACAAGTCCACCCCGGCCCTGCTCATGGGCGCCGCCTCCGTCGACCTGCCCACCGTCTTCGTGCCCGCGGGGCCCATGCTCCCCGGCCACTGGCGGGGCGAGGTCCTCGGCTCCGGCACCGACATGTGGAAGTACTGGGACGACAAGCGCGCCGGTCTGATCGGCGACTGCGAGATGACGGAGCTGGAGAGCGGCCTCGCCCGTTCCCCCGGCCACTGCATGACCATGGGCACGGCCTCCACGCTCACCGCCGCCGCCGAGGCCCTCGGGGTCACCGTGCCGGGCGCGTCCAGCATCCCGGCCGTCGACTCCGGGCACGACCGGATGGCCGCCAAGGCGGGGCTGACCGTCGTCGAGCTGGTGCACAAGGGCCGGACGCTCTCCCGGCTCCTCACCCCCGACGCCTTCGAGGACGCGGTCACCACCGTCCTCGGGCTCGGCGGCTCCACCAACGCCGTCATCCACCTCATCGCCATGGCCGGACGGGCCGGTGTCCGCCTCACCCTCGACGACTTCGACCGCATCGCCCGCACCGTGCCCGTCCTCGCCGACGTCCGGCCCGGCGGGCGGACCTACCTCATGGAGGACTTCCACTTCGCGGGCGGCCTGCCCGGCTTCCTCTCCCGCATCCCCGACCTGCTCCACCTCGACCGGCCCACGGTGTCGTACGACAGCTACCGCGAACAGCTCGCCGGCGCCCAGGTGCACAACGACGACGTCATCCGGCCCCGGGACAACCCGGTGGCCGCCGAAGGCGGAGTCGCCGTGCTGCGCGGCAACCTCTGCCCGGACGGCGCCGTCATCAAGCACATCGCGGCCGAGCGGCACCTGCTCAGGCACACCGGTCCCGCCGTGGTCTTCGACGACTACCGGACCATGCAGCGCACCATCAACGACCCGGACCTCGGCATCACCGCCGACACCGTGCTCGTCCTGCGCAACTCCGGGCCCAGGGGCGGTCCCGGCATGCCCGAGTACGGCATGCTGCCCATCCCCGACCATCTGCTGAAGCAGGGCGTGCGGGACATGGTGCGGATCTCCGACGCCCGGATGAGCGGCACGAGTTACGGCGCCTGTGTGCTGCACATCGCGCCCGAGTCGTACATCGGCGGCCCCCTCGCCCTCGTCCGCACCGGCGACTCCATCACCCTCGACGTCGAGGCGCGCATCCTCCGGCTCGACGTGGACGAGGAGGAGCTGGCGAAGCGCCGAGGCGAGTGGACGCCGCCGCCCCCGCGGTACGAGCGCGGTTACGGCGCGCTCTACGACCAGCAGATCACCCAGGCCGACACCGGCTGCGACTTCGAGTTCCTGGCCCGGCCGGGAGAAGTCCCGGACCCGTACGCGGGCTGACCCCCCTTCCCTCTGACGATCGTCGAAGCGCTTCAACCATGTGCATCTAGCAAGCGCTTCCTGTACCCGCTGTAAGTGCCCCATCGCGAACGGAGAACAGGTCATGGCCCAAGCCGCAGCCGTGGCGAAACCGCCCGTGCCACCCCGGCGGCGCCGTGCCTCCGCGACGCCGCGCAGGCTGCCGTATCTGCTGATCGCCCCGGCGGCCCTGCTGATGCTGGGCTTCATCGCCTACCCGGTGCTCAGCGTCTTCTACTACAGCCTGCAGAACTACAACCCGACCAAGCCCTGGCGGAACGGCTTCGCGGGCCTCGGCAACTTCACACAGGCCTTCGCCCACGACCCGCAGTTCTGGGACACACTGACCTTCAGCGCCAAGTGGGTCGTGGTGGAAGTCGGGTTGCAGCTGCTGTTCGGGCTCGCGCTCGCGCTGATCGTCAACCAGACCTTCGTGGGGCGGGCGTTGGGGCGCGCCCTGGTCTTCTCACCGTGGGCCGTCTCCGGTGTGCTGACCTCCGCGATCTGGGTGCTGCTCTACAACTCCCAGACGGGCATCACGCGTTACCTCGCGGACGCGGGGATCGGGTCGTACGGCACCAGCTGGCTCTCCGACACCTCGACGGTCTTCCCGGCCGCGGTGGTCGCCGACCTCTGGCGGGGCGTGCCCTTCTTCGCGATCCTCATCCTCGCCGACCTGCAGTCCGTGTCGAAGGACCTGTACGAGGCCGCCGAGGTCGACGGGGCGAGCCGGCTCAAGCAGTTCTGGCACATCACACTGCCGCACCTGAAGGACGCCATCGTCCTGTCCACGCTGCTGCGCGCGGTCTGGGAGTTCAACAACGTCGACCTGCTCTACACCCTGACGGGAGGCGGTCCGGCGGGGGAGACGACGACGCTTCCGCTCTACATCGCCAACACCAGCGTCGACGCCCACAACTTCGGCTACGCCTCCGCCCTGACCACGGTGGCGTTCGTGATCCTGCTCTTCTGCTCGGTCGTCTATCTGCGGCTGAGCAAGTTCGGAGGCGAGGCGAAGTGATCACCGAGATCGCCCCGGCGGAGGAGAAGCGCATGGCCGCCGCACCCGCCCGGCCGGGGAAGAAGCGCCGCGCCTGGGACGAGGCCCCCCGCTGGCAGATCTACCTCCCCCTGGGGATCTACCTCCTCTTCACCCTGATCCCCTTCTACTGGATCCTGCTCTTCGCCCTCCGCCCGGCCGGCTCCACCTCGCTCGTCCCGTGGCCGGTCACCTTCGACCACTTCCAGAAGGTGTGGACCGAGCGCAGCTTCGCCACCTACTTCACCAACAGCGTCTACGTCGGCATCGCGACCCTCGTCCTGACCACCGTCGTCGCGCTGGCCGGCGGCTACGCCCTCGCCCGGTTCGACTTCAGGCTCAAGCGCGGCTTCATGCTGGCCCTGCTCTGCTCCCAGTTCGTGCCGGGCGCACTGCTGCTGGTCCCGCTCTTCCAGATCTTCGCCAACCTGCGGATGATCAACTCCCTCGGCAGTGTCGTCATCGCCGAGACCGTCTTCCAGCTCCCGCTGTCGATGATCCTGATCAGCGGCTTCATCCGGAACGTGCCGTACTCCCTGGAGGAGGCCGCCTGGGTCGACGGCTGCAACCGGTTCACCGCCTTCCGGATCGTCGTACTCCCGCTGCTGCGGCCCGGGTTGATCGCGGTCGGCTCCTTCGCCTTCGTACACGCCTGGAACCACTTCCTCTTCGCGCTGATGTTCCTGTCCGACCAGAGCAAGCAGACCATCCCGGTCGGCCTCAACACCCTGATGAGCGCGGACAGCGTCGACCTGGGCGCGCTGGCCGCGGGCGGGATCATCGCCGCCGTACCGGTCGTGATCGTCTTCGCCTTCATCCAGAAGTGGCTGATCACCGGCTTCAGCGCGGGGGCGGTGAAGGGATGAGTGCTCCTGTGCGACACCCTGTGCGACACCTCATGCGACACCCCATGAGACACCTCCCTGGCCGACCGGGCCGGACGCTTACCCTGCACGCAAAGATCGGCAACGCAGGGGAGACCTCATGACCATCGACATCGTGCTGGCCGGAGCACGCGGCCACGGCCGCTGGCACCTGGAGAACATCCGGCGATTGCAGGAGAAGGGGGCCGTACGGCTCGCGGGCATCTGCGAGCTGACCCCGCTGGGCGCGGACGAACTGCCGGAGGGGCTCGGGCAGCCCGTCCAGTCCGGCGACTTCGGCGCGCTGCTCGACGAGACCGGCGCCCGTGTCGCCGTGATCTGCACACCGATCCCCACCCACACGGACCTGGCCCTGATCGCCGCCGAGCGGGGCGTGCACCTGCTCCTGGAGAAGCCGCCGGCGCCGTCGTACGCCGAGTTCCGGCGGATGGCCGACGGGGTCGCCAAGGCGGGTGTGGTCTGCCAGATCGGCTTCCAGTCGCTGGGTTCGCACGCCGTGCCCGCCATCCGGAAGCTGATCGCGGAGGGTGCCATCGGTGACGTGACGGGGGTCGGCGGGGCGGGCGCCTGGGCCCGGGCCGAGTCCTACTACCGGCGGGCGCCCTGGGCCGGCAAGCGGCGGCTGAACGGCGTGGACGTCGTCGACGGGGTCCTCACCAACCCCCTCGCGCACGCCGTCGCCACCGGCCTCGCCCTGCTCGGCACCGTCCGTGCCGAGGATGTCACCGGCATCGAGACCGAACTGCTGCGCGCCAACGACATCGAGTCCGACGACACCTCCTGCGTCCGCGTCAGCACCCCGCGCGGCCCCGTCACGGTCGCCGCCACGCTCTGCGCCGAGGAGCCGGGGGACCCGTATGTCCTGGTGCACGGCACCACCGGCCGGATCACCTTCTGGTACAAGCAGGACCGCGTGCTCGTGCAGCGGGCGGGCCACGGCCCGCAGGAGAGCGAGTACGGCAGCACGGACCTGCTGGAGAACCTCGTCGACCACCTCACCACCGGCGCCGAGCTGCTGGTCGAGCCGGACGCGACCGGCGCCTTCATGAAGGTCGTTGAAGCGATTCGACTGGCCGGCGACCCGGTCGCGCTGCCCGCCGACGCCTGGACCTTCCTGGCCGCGGAGGAGCGCCGGGTCGTGACCGGCATCGACGCACTGGTCGCGGCCTCCGCCGACACCCTCGCCCTCTACTCCGAGCTGAGCGCCCCCTGGGCCCCGCCGAAAGAGGTGAGCACATGACGGACAGCGAGACGAAGAGCCTGGTGCTGAAGGCCGCCGGGCGGCCGGTGGCGTGGTACGTGACGCACCACAGGCTCCCGGCCCGGCTCTCCCCGCGCCCCTACCTCCACCCCGTCACCACCCTGGCCGGCACGGCGGTCACCGAGCTGACCCCCGCCGACCACCTCCACCACCTCGGCGTCGGTGTCGCCGTTCCCGACGTCGAGGGGCACAACTTCTGGGGCGGCCGGACCTACGTCCGGGACCAGGGGCCGACCGAGCTGGACGACCACGGCACCCAGCGCCATGTGGCCTTCCAGCTCAGCGACCCGGACGGCTTCGTGGAGGAGCTGCGCTGGGTCGCCGCCGGCACCGACCTGCTGCGCGAACGGCGCACCGTCGCCGCCGTCGAACTCACGGACACCGCCTGGGCGTTGGACTTCACCTTCTCCCTCACCAACGTCACCGACGCCCCGCTCTCGATCGGCAGCCCCGCCACCAACGGCCGCCCCGGAGCGGCCTACGGCGGCTACTTCTGGCGGGCCCGCAAGGAGGCCTCGGCGCCGGACGTGTTCACGGCGGACCGGGCGGGCGAGGAAGCGGTGCACGGCAGGACCGCGGACTGGCTGGCGCTGGCCGGCGCCGACTGGACACTCGTCTTCGCCGGGGCCACCGAGGACACCCGCCGCGCCCCCTGGTTCGTCCGCGCCGCCGAGTACCCGGGCGTCGGCTCCTCGCTGGCGTCCGCCGAGCGGCTGCCGGTCCCGCCCGGCGAGACCGTCGTACGCCGCGTCGTCACCGTCGTCGCGGACGGCCGCCTCGGGCGCGGTGAGGCGACCGCACTGGTCCGGAAGGCGGTGACCCAGTGACGACGTACACCAATCCCGTCCTGAACGCCGACTGGTCCGACCCCGACGTCGTCCGCGTTGGCGACGACTTCTACCTCACCGCGTCCAGCTTCGGCCGCGCCCCGGGGCTCCCGCTCCTGCACTCCCGCGACCTGGTCGACTGGACCCTGGTCGGCCACGCCCTCGAACGCCTGGAGCCGGAGGAGCGGTTCGCCTCCCCGCGCCACGACTGCGGTGTCTGGGCACCCTCGTTGAGGCATCACGACGACCGTTTCTGGATCTTCTGGGGCGACCCCGACCAGGGCGTCTTCCAGGTCAACGCCCCCGAGATCCGAGGCCCCTGGACCCGCCCGCACCTGGTGAAGGAGGGCAAGGGGCTGATCGACCCCTGCCCCCTGTGGGACGACGAGAGCGGCGAGGCGTACCTCGTGCACGCCTGGGCGAAGTCCCGTTCGGGGATCAAGAACCGGCTGACCGGTCACCGTATGCACCCCGACGGCCTGTCGCTGCTCGACGCGGGCAAGGTGATCGTCGACGGGGACCGGATACCCGGGTGGTTCACGCTGGAGGGCCCGAAGCTCTACCGGCACGACGGCTGGTTCTGGATCCTCGCGCCCGCCGGGGGAGTGGCGACCGGCTGGCAGGGAGCCCTCCGCTCGCGGGGTTTCTTCGGGCCGTACGAGGAACGGATCGTCCTGGAGCAGCGGGACACCGACGTCAACGGACCGCACCAGGGCGGCTGGGTGCGGACCCCGGGCGGCGCGGACTGGTTCCTGCACTTCCAGCAGCGGGGCGCGTACGGCCGGGTGGTCCACCTCCAGCCGATGCGGTGGGGTGCGGACGGCTGGCCGGTGATCGGTGACGACGGCGCGCCCGTGGCCGTACACCCGAGGCCCGACCTGCCGGCGCAGCCGCCCGCCGCGCCCGCCACCGACGACGACTTTCCCGGCGGGCGGTTCGGACGGCAGTGGCAGTGGACGGCCAATCCCGGTGCGGGATGGGCCACCCAGCACTCGGGGGACGGGCTGCGGCTGGCGTGCGTGCGCTCGGGGGACGCGCACGACCTGCGGCGGCTGCCGCAGGTGCTGACGCAGCGGCTGCCCGGGACGCCGTGCGTGGTGGAGGTCGAACTGCGGCTGGACAGTACGGAGTCCGGTGCCCGGGCGGGCCTCGCGGTGCTCGGGGACGCGTTCGGCTGGATCGGCCTTGAGCGCGGGTCCGACGGGGGCGTACGGCTCGTGCACCGGTTCGCCGAGGCCGTCGCCGACCGCGAACGGGACGCCTCACCCGGCTGCCCGGCGCCCCAGGGACGGGCGCGGCTGCGGATCGAGGCCGGCGCGGGGGCGCGGTGCCGGTTCTCGTACGACGTGGGAGCGGGCCTCGTGCCCTCCGGCCCGGTGTTCGCCGCCACGCCCTGGCGCTGGGTCGGCGCCCTGCTCGGTCTCTTCGCCGCCGCACCCGAGGGGCCGGGCCATGCCGGGGCGGCCGCCTTCACGCACTTCCGGATCAGCGCCCAGTAGCCAGTCCTTCCGATGGGAGCCGCAATGACGCACCCCCATAGCAAGCGCTTGCCGAGACGGGGAGTCCTGGCCGCCGCGGCCGGTATCGGCGCCGCGATCGGGATCGGTCCGGTCCCCTCGGCCGAGGCCGCCGGCCGGCACCACCCGGCGCCGGACCGCCGCTGGTCCGACCGGGCGCACGGCTTCGCCTCCCTGGCCGGCGGCACCACCGGCGGCGCGGGCGGCAAGGCCGTCACGGTCACCGACCAGGCCTCCCTGGCGCGCTACGCGGCGGCCGAGGAGCCGTACGTCATCCGGGTCGCCGGGCCGATCGCGGTGGAGCCCTTCGGGTCGAACATCGTCGTGGGCTCGGACAAGACCATCGTCGGAGTCGGCACCACCGGCGAGATCGTGCACGGGGAGTTACACCTCAACGCCGGTACGCGCAACGTCGTCATCCGCAATCTGACGATCCGCGACTCCTATGTCGAGGGCGACCGGGACGGCAAGACCCAGGACTTCGACGCGATCCAGCTCGACACCGTCGACCACGTCTGGATCGACCACAACCACCTCACGCACATGGGCGACGGACTGATCGACCTGCGCAAGGACAGCCAGTACATCACCGTCCCCTACAACCGGTTCAGCCACCACAACAAGGCGTTCGGGATCGGCTGGACACCGAACGTCGTCACCCAGGTCACCATCGACCACAACTGGTTCACCGGGACGAAACAGCGCAACCCGTCCGCCGACAACTGCGCCTACGCGCACCTCTACAACAACCACCTCTCCCACCAGGTGGCCGACGGCGACCCGGTGTGGACGTACGGGAACTGGTCGCGCGGCCGCGACCGGATGGTGATCGAGAACAGCTACTACGACGGCGTCCAGCACCCCTACCAGGCCGATGCCACGGCCGAGTTGGTGCAGCGCGGGTCGATTCTCGTGAACACGGGCGGGCGGACCGACGAGTGGGGTGCCGCCTTCGGCCCGCGTGACTTCTACGACTACCGGCTGGACCCGGCCGCCGCCGTCCCCGCGCTGCTCAGGCGCTTCTCCGGTCCGCAGGCGCGGATCGGCCACTGACTCCCCCCACGACTTCATATCTCGATATCTCGCTGGATCCCGAAGAAGAGACCCAAAGAAGAGAGCCGATCAATGAAGAGCAGCATCCGCAGAAGCAGGCGTGCGGCCGTCGCCGTCGCCCTGGGCTCCGTGCTCGCGCTGACCGCCACCGCCTGCGGCGACGACGGCAGCGGCAGCGCGGGGGACAAGGGCGACGAGGGCTCCGGCAAGGGCACGATCACGTTCTGGGACAACAACGGCGGTGTCCGCACCGACGTCTGGAAGCAGATCATCTCCGACTTCGAGAAGCAGAACCCCGACATCAAGGTCAAGTACGTCGGCGTGCCCGCCGCGAGCGTCCAGTCCAAGTACGACACCGCCATCCAGGGCGGCGGACTGCCCGACGTCGGCGGGGTCGGCACCGCGATGCTCGCGGAGGTCGCCGCGCAGGGTGCGCTGGAGTCGCTGGACAGCCGGCTCTCCAAGAGCTCGCTGAACGGCAAGCTCAACGACAAGTTCCTGGAGAGCGTCAAGGCCGCGGGCGGTGACGGCAAGACCTACTCGGTGCCGACGTCCGCGAACAACGGCACGCTCTGGTACCGGACCGATCTGTTCGACGCGGCCAAGCTGGACGCGCCGACCACCTGGACGAAGTTCTACACGGCCGCCGACAAGCTCACCGACAAGGCGAAGAACAGGTTCGGGTACACGATCCGGGGCGGCGAAGGGTCGATCGCGCAGGCGCTGGACGCCACTTACGGGCAGAGCGGGATCACCTCGTTCTGGAACGGCGACAAGACCACCGTCAACGACCCGAAGAACGTCGCCGCACTGGAGAAGTACGTCGGGCTGTACAAGAAGGACACCCCGTCCGCCGACGTCAACAACGACTTCACCAAGATGGTCGCGCAGTGGGACTCCGGCACGATCGGGATGCTGAGCCACAACCTCGGTTCCTACGCCGATCACGAGAAATCGCTGAGCGGGAAGTTCAAGGGGATTCCCAACCCGACCCTGGACGACGGGACACGGGTGCAGGTCTCCAACCCCGTCGACGGTCTCGGGCTGTTCAAGTCCAGCAAGAACAAGGCCGCCGCCTGGAAGTTCATCGAGTTCGCGGCCTCCCATGAGTCCAACAGCAAGTGGAACGAGTCGGCGGGGCAGGTGCCGGCGAACAACGAGGCGGCGCAGGACTCGTGGGTCCAGGCGTCCGAGCCGACGAAGCTGGCCGCCGAGGCGCTGGGCGGGGCCACGACGAAGATCGTGCAGCTTCCTTACTATCTGCCGGACTGGAACACCATTTCCAAGGCCGACAACGAGCCGAACTTCCAGAAGGTGCTGCTCGGGAAGATGACGGCGAAGGAGTTCCTGGACACGCTGGCCGATCAGATCGACAAGGCGCAGGCGGACTGGAAGAAGAACCACTGAGGTCGGGTGGTTTCGGTGCGTGGGGGACTGGCGGTTGGTTGTGGCTGGTCGCGCAGTTCCCCGCGCCCCTAGGCAGGACACCTCAATCCCTGTGTGAAAGGCGACCCACGTGTCCCTTACGCGTAGACAGGTAACATCCGCGGCGCTTGCTGCCATTCCGCTCGCCGGCCGCGGTCCCGGGAGAAGTCACCGCACCCTCTATATCGCCGGTGATTCCACCGCCGCCCAGAAGACCGCCGACGAGGCTCCCGAGACCGGGTGGGGAATGGCGCTGCCGTTCTTTCTCCGGAACGACATCACCGTCTCCAACCAAGCCGTGAACGGCCGGAGTTCCAAGAGTTTCGTCGACGAGGGGCGCCTGGACGCCATCCTCGCCACGATCCGGCCGCACGATCTGCTGCTCGTCCAGTTCGCGCACAACGACGAGAAGTCCGCCGATCCGACGCGGTACACCGAGCCCTGGACGACGTACCAGGAGTACCTGCGGATGTACATCGACGGTGCCCGGGCGCACGGTGCCCGGCCCGTGCTGGCCACCCCGGTCGAGCGTCGCCGGTTCGACGCCGACGGCAACGCCGTGCCGACCCACGGCGACTATCCGGCAGCGATGCGCGCTCTCGCCGAGCAGGAGCACGTGGCGCTGCTCGACATCGAGGCGCTGTCGCTCGCACTGTGGCAGTCGCTCGGGGTCGAGGCGACCAAGACGTACTTCAACTGGACCGCCACCGAGCAGGACAACACGCACTTCAACCCGCCGGGGGCCATCGCCGTGGCCCGGCTCGTGGCGCAGGAGCTGCTGCGCACCCGGGTGCTGGCCCGGCACGACGTCATCCGGCTGCACAAGGACATACCGACCTCCTGGATCACCTGGCCACCCGCATAGCCGAGGAGAACCGCACAGTGCGTACACAGATATGTCATGGACGCGTCATTGGAACGCTGGCCGGCTGCACGGCCCTGGTGCTCGCCATGACCGGGACCGCCCAGGCCGCCGCCCCGCACCGGGCCGCGCCCGACCGGCAGGTACTGGCCGCGAACGACGGCTGGGGCTCGGCCACGACCGGAACCACCGGCGGGTCCGCCGCCGACTCCGCGCACGTCTACACCGTCACCACCTGGGACGAGTTCAAGGCCGCCCTCGCCGACGGCGGCAGCGCGCCGAAGATCGTCAGAGTCGTGGGGACCATCGACGCGGACGGGCCGAGCTGCGACTCGTTCGCCGTGCCCGGCTACGACTTCGCCGCCTACCTCGCCAAGTACTCACCGGAGGCCTGGGGGCGCTCCACCAACCTGGACAACGAGCCCGACGACAGCCCGGAGGGGCTGCGCCGCGCCTCCCAGGCCCAGCAGGACGCCTACATCAAGGCCTATGTCCCGGCCAACACCACGATCGTCGGTGTCGGCAAGGACGCCGGCTTCAAGGGCGCCAGCCTGCAGATCAAGGCCGTCGACAACGTCATCGTCCGCAACCTGACCCTGGAGAGCCCCCTCGACTGCTTCCCGCAGTGGGACCCGACCGACACCGCCGACGGCAACTGGAACTCCGAGTACGACGGCGCGGTGATCTACGGGTCCACGCATGTGTGGATGGACCACAACACGTTCACCGACGGCGACCACCCGGACAGCACCCTGCCCTATTACTTCGGGCGGATCTACGAGCAGCACGACGGTGAGCTGGACATCGTCAAGGGCGCCGACTACGTCACCGCCTCCTGGAACGTCTTCGAGGACCACGACAAGACGATCCTCATCGGCAACAGCGACAGCGCGTCGACCGCGGCCGTCGACCGGGGGCATCTCAGGGTCACCTTCCACCACAACCTGTTCCGGAACCTGGTGGAGCGCGCGCCGCGGGTGCGGTTCGGGCAGGTCGACTCCTACAACAACCACTTCGTCGCCGAGACCGGCTACGGCTACAGCTACGGCATCGGCATGGAGTCCCAACTCGTCGCCGAGCACAACGCGTTCACCCTCGCGGACGGGGTCAGCGCCGGCTCGATCCTGAAGAAGTGGAAGGAGTCGCCGCTCACCGCCGACGACAACTACGTCAACGGCGAGCTGACCGACCTCATCGCCGTCCACAACGCCGACGTCCCCGGCGAGATCCTCCAGTCCGGCACCGACTGGATCCCGGCCCTGCGCACGAGGATCGACCCCGCCCAGGCCGTGCCGCGCATCGTCGACTGCGGCGCGGGCGCCGGCCGACTGCGCTGACGCAGGACCGCTCGGGCCGGGGCGCCCGCAGGAACCCGCCCCGGCCCCACCCCCCCCACGGCAAGGACGTACCGCCACCCACCTCCGTCTCTGTCCCCGTCGCCAAGGAGCACCCGCATGTCCTCGCCCCACCTTCCCCTGTCCAGACGGGGTTTCCTGCTCGCGGGCGCCGGGGCGGGCGCCGCGCTCGGCCTGACCGCCCTGCCCGCGTACGCCGGTGCCCTCCCCGCGTACCCCACCGGTCGCCCCTTCGGGCGGTACGGGTCGCCCGAGCACCGCCGTACTCCGCAGACCCTGTACGTCGACCCGGACGGGCGCGGTGACTTCACCACCGTCCAGGCCGCCGTGACCGCCGCCACCGGCAGCGGCTGGACGCTGGTCCTCGCCCCGGGGGTCTACCGGGAGACGGTCGCCGCCGACACCACCCGCACCGGGGCCACCTGGATCGGCGCCTCGGAGAACCCCCGTGACGTCGTCATCGTCCACGACAACGCGGCCGGCACCCCCAAGCCCGGCGGCGGCACCTACGGCACCACCGGCTCCGCCACCGTCACCGTGCAGGGCGACGGCTTCACCGCCCGCTGGATCACCTTCGCCAACGACTGGCTGCGTGCCGACCATCCGGACATCAGCGGGACCCAGGCCGTGGCCGTCAAGGTGCAGGGTGATCGCAGCGCCTTCCACCACTGCCGGTTCCTCGGCCACCAGGACACCCTGTACGCGGACTCGACGGCCCTCGGCGTCTTCGCCCGCCAGTACTTCGCGCACTGCTACGTCGAGGGTGACGTCGACTTCGTTTTCGGGCGGGCCAGGGCGGTGTACGAGCAGTGCCACTTCCGCACCCTGAACCGGACCGACCTCGCGGCCGCCCCGTACGGGTTCGTGTTCGCGCCGTCGACGGCGGGCGCCAACCCGTACGGCTACCTGGTGTCCCGCAGCCGGATCAGCAGTGAAGCTCCGGACGGCTACTACAAGTTGGCCCGGCCCTGGGTGCCCAGCTCCGACACCACCGCCCGGCCCTCGCTCGTCGTCCGGGACTCCTGGCTCGGCTCCGGCATCGACGCCGTCGCGCCCTACACCGACATGTCGGCCGGCTTCCCCTGGCAGAACCAGCGCTTCGCCGAGTACCGCGACCTCGGTCCGGGGGCCGAGATCACCGTCGCCGGGAACCGGCCCCAACTCACCGACGAACAGGCCGAGTCCGCGACCCGGGAGACCTACCTCGGCGACTGGACCCCGTGGAAGGAGTGCTGACATGCCCACCCGACGCGCACTTCTCGCCGCCGGAGCCGCGGCGGCCATGGGGTCGGTCACGGGCTTCGGCCACGACCGCCGGGTCCTGCACGTCCGGCCCGGTGACTCCGTCCAGGCGGCCGTGGACGCGGTGTCCGGGCCGGGCTGGACGATCGTCGTGCACCCGGGGACATACCGCGAAGTCGTCAACGTGTCTGCGGAGAAGACCGAGTTGACCCTGTGCGGTGCCAGTCGCGATCCCCGTGCCGCCGTCATCGTCCACGACAACGCCAACGGCACGCAGAAGCCGGACGGTTCGGGGACCTACGGCACCGCCGGCTCCGCCACCTTCACCTCGGCGGCGGCCGGGCTGCGGGTCCGCGACCTCACCCTCGCCAACGACTGGCTGCGCGCCGACCACCCGGACATCACCGGGACCCAGGCCGTCGCCGCGTACCTGACCGGGGACCGCACGCATTTCGAGAACGTACGGCTGCTCGCCCACCAGGACACCCTGTTCGCCGACACCACCGGACTCGGCTCCTTCGACCGGCAGTTCTTCCACCGCTGCCACATCGAGGGCGACGTCGACTTCGTCTTCGGGCGGGCCAGGGCGGTGTACGAGCACTGCCACTTCCGCACCCTGCAACGGGACGTGACCTTCACGCCCAAGGGCATGGTGTTCGCCCCCTCGACCGCCCGTGCGAACCCGTACGGGTTCCTCGCCGTCCGCTGCCGGTTCTCCTCCGGCGCGGAGGACGGGGCGTACAAGCTGGCGCGGCCCTGGGTGCCGACGTACGAGACCTCCGCCTGGCCCTCGCTGGTCGTGCGGGACAGCCTCATCGGCCCCGGGATCGACCCCGTCGCGCCCTACACGAACATGCGGGACGCCTACCCCTGGCAGTCCATGCGGTTCGCCGAGTACCGCAACTCCGGGCCCGGCGCGGTGATCACCGTCCCCGAGAACCGGCCCCAGCTCACCGACGCCGAGGCACTGTCGCACACCCCCGCGGCCTACCTCGGCGACTGGAACCCCGTCCGCTCATCCTGATCGACTCACTCTGATCGACGAAAGGACCCGCACGTCATGCGTCGACTCAGCACCTTCACCGCACTCGCCGTGACCACGGCATCGCTCGGGCTCGCCGTCATGGCCACCCCGGCCCACGCGGCGACCGTCGTGGTCAGCAGCACCACCGACCTGACCAGCGCCATCAAGAACGCCACCGCCGGCGAGGTCATCCAGGTCCGCGGCGGCACCTACTACCCGACGGCCACCCTCCAGTCCACCGTCAACGGCACCTCCTCGTCGCCGGTCACGCTCACCGCGTACGGCTCGGAGACGGTCAAGATCGACGGTTCGTCGCTGCCCTCCGGCTCCTGGATCTTCAAGCTGACCGCGGACTACTGGAACGTCTCCAACATCACCTTCCAGAACTCCCCGGACAGCGCGGTCGTCTGCCAGTCCTGCACCGGGACGAACTGGACCAACATCAAGACCATCGACGGCGGCGACTCCGGCTTCACCCTCACCGGCGACGGCACGGTCAACAACACCGTGAAGAACCTGGACAGTTACGGCAACTACGACGCCGCCACACACGGCCAGAACGCGGACGGCGTCGCCATCAAGTTCGGCTCCGGCACGGGCAACCTGGTCACCGGCGCCCGCCTCTACAACAACTCGGACGACGGGATCGACCTGTGGTCGTTCTCCTCGCCGGTCACCATCGAGCACACCTGGTCCTTCGGCAACGGCGTCAACCGCTGGGGCGACTCCGCCTTCGAGGGCAACGGCAACGGCTTCAAACTGGGCGGCAACGGGGTGACCGTCGCCCATGTCGTCAACAACTCCGCCGCCTGGGGGAACGCCGGCAACGGCTTCACCGAGAACTCCAACACCGGCGCGATCGTCATCAACCGCACCACCGCCTACGCCAACTCCAAGTGGGGCTACTACTTCGCCACCAGCGCGGCCCGCCTCGGCAAGAACCTCGCGGTGAGCAACGGCAGCGGGCCGGTCACCAAGGGCTCGTCGGTGGTCTCGGCCGGCAACAACTGGGACTCCGGGATCTCCACCCCGTCCTTCGTCTCCACGGACGCGTCCACGACGTACAACTCCCGCAAGTCGGACGGCTCCCTGCCCGCGACGACCTTCCTGACGACGGGCAGTTCGACCATCGGCGCGACGATGAACTGAACCGGAGACCGGAGAGGACACCGAAGCAGACACCGAAGAAGACAAGGACAACCGGAACGTCTCCGTCCAGGGCGCTTGACCCGGTTTTTGCCTGCCGATGAGATATCGATCAGGCAACGGGTCTCGCGCCCACCCCGGTGACGCGCGTAGAACTCCTGTCATGCATAAGTCACTTCGGATCACGGCGATCGCGGCCGCCTGTGCCGTCGCCGGAGGCGTCGTCTACGGCGCCGGTGCGGCCACCGCCGGTCAGTCGACGGCGAACTCCACCCACGAGCCGTACAACATCGGGCTCCTGGTGAAGGACATCGACACCTACTACGGCACCACCGCCGACGCGGGCGGTGTGTACCAGGCGTCGCCGGACAGCCCGTACGCCAAGGACCTGGCGCGGATGGACGCGGCGGCCGAGCGCCAGATCGACCAGGCCGCACGCAAGGCCCACCACCGGGGCGAGAGGCCCGCGGTCGTCTTCGACATCGACGACACGCTGCTGCTCAGCCTCGACTACGAGAAGCGCTACAACTACACGTACAACTCGACCACGTGGGCCGACTACGTCAACAAGGCGGACCGGCCCGGCGTGTTCGGCAGCGCCGAGCTCGTACGGTACGCGGCGAGCAAGGGCGTCGAGGTCTTCTACAACTCCGGGCTCAGCGAGGCGCAGCGCACCGCCGCCGTCGAGAACCTGAAGAAGATCGGCGCCGACGTCAACCTCGACACCGCGCACATGTTCCTCAAGGACAAGGCCAACCCGCCGTCCTACCTGAACGCCTGCGCCACCCCGGGCACCTGGACCTGCACCACCGTGCAGTACAAGTCCGGCACCCGCAAGCACATCGAGGACGACCTCGGGTACGACATCGTCGCCAACTTCGGCGACCAGTACTCGGACCTCGACGGCGGTTACGCGGACCGCACCTTCAAGCTGCCGAACCCGACGTACTTCGTGTCGTAGCCGGAAGGACGGCAACCCTTTCCGGCCACGGCGGCGACTGGGAGACAGAAACGGGCCGGGGCGGCCCCTCCGGCCCGTTTCGCTCCCCCTCGTCAGTACGTCCCGCCAGGGGCGTCAAGGAAAGGAACGGCCAGTGCGCTTCAGCACCGGACGCCACCGCAGGACGCGTACCCTCTCGATCGCCGCAGCGGTGGCCGTCGCCGCGGGCGCGAGCGGCGTCTACCTCGGCCTGTCGAACGGCGGTGCCCAGGCCGCCACCAGCACGGTCACCGTCTCCACCACCGCACAGCTGGAGTCGGCCGTCGCGGGCGCCGCCGCCGGCACCGTCATCCAGGTGCGCGCGGGCACGTACTACCCGACCGCCACCCTCAAGTCGACGGTCAGCGGCACGAGTTCCGCGCGTATCACCCTTGAGGCCCACGGCACCGAGAAGGTGAAGATCGACGGCTCCAAGCTGCCCGCCGGCTCCTGGCTCACCGGGATCTACGGCAGCTACTGGACCGTGCAGAACCTCACCTTCCAGAACTCCCCGGCCCAGGGCTTCGTCGCCACCTCGTCGACCGGCGGTGTCTTCAAGAACCTGGTCACCGCGGACAACGGCGACTCGGGCTTCACCCTGCGCGGCGACAACACCGTGAACAACCTCGTCCAGAACCTGGACAGCTACGGCAACTACGACAAGGCGGGGCACGGGCAGAACGCCGACGGCATCGCCATCAAGTTCGGCTCGGGCACGGGCAACAAGGTCACCGGCGCCCGTCTGTACAACAATTCGGACGACGGCCTCGACCTCTGGCAGTTCTCCTCCCCGGTCACCATCGAGCACAGCTGGGCCTTCGGCAACGGCAAGAACCGGTGGAACGACTCCGCGTTCGAGGGCAACGGGAACGGGTTCAAGCTGGGCGGCGGGGGAGTCGCCGTCGCGCATGTCGTCAACGACAACGCGTCCTGGGACAACACGCTGAACGGGTTCACCGAGAACTCCAACACCGGGGCGATCGTGCTGAACCGGAACACCGCGTACTCCAACGGCGAGTCCGGGTTCTTCTTCCGGACGAGCAAGTCGCGACTGGCCCGGAACCTCTCCGTCAGCAACAAGGGCGGCCTTCGCACGCTCGGCTCCGCCACCGTCTCCGCGGCCAACAACTGGGACAGCGGGGTGGCCACGCCGGCGTTCAGGTCGACGGACGCGACGACCGCCTACGGGGCCCGTGGCTCCGGCGGTTCGCTGCCCGTCACGACCTTCCTGACCACGAGGTCCAGCACCATCGGGGCGACCATGAACTGAGCCCGCGGAGGGTTCATGGCCCGGTTCACAGTTCCCCGCGCCCCCGCCGCTTCTTCTGGGGGCGCGGGGAACCGTGTCCGGCCGGCCGTTGCGGGCGGCATGTTCCCGGACCTCACCACCGGGGGTCGTGCCGCCGCCCTCGCGGCCGTCGGGGCAGAGCCGGTTCGCCGCCGTGCGGCCGGGCTCGCCCGTCGGTACCTGGTTGCCGCCGCCCGGGAGAAGGTTGCCGCGTTCCCGGAACTTCTTTACGAGTCGCCGTCGGTTGTCGTGTGGGTGGCGAAGTCGCCGGTCACCGCGTACTGCTTGCCGTCCGCGCTTCCCGTGATCGTGTAGCTGTCGTCCTTGGCGTCGCGGCCGCCGCGCTCGTGGTTGTACTGGCCCGCGAACACCCACTGGCCGACCGCGACCTTTGCGTCCGGCTTGAGCGTCCATGTGTAGACCAGGAAGCCGTCCTGCTCGGCCACGGTCTGTGTGAAGTCGGTCTCCGGCAGCGAGCGCCAGGCTCCGCTGTTGGACACCCCGCCGGTCTGCGCCACCTTCAACTGTACGGTGAGCGCGGTCAGTTGCTGAGAGACCTTCAGTGTCACGTCGGACTGCGCCCAGAAGTCGTTGCTGTGCGGGTCCACCGAGCCGTCCGACCACAGCGGGCCGTCCTGCTCGCCCTTCGCGACCGGAGCCGTCGGGGTGGCGGAGGCCGTCGGGGGCGACGAGGGCGCCGAACTCGCCTTGGGGGAGCCGGACTTCGAGGGCGCGTGCGAGGGCGGGGCGGCCGAGTGGGACGGTGCGGGAGTGGCCGCGTCCGGGGTCCCGGAGGGCGTCGGCGACACCGCGACCGTCTTCTCGGTGGGCGTGTCCTTCACGGCCGAGGCGACCGCGTAGCCGCCGACCCCGAGGACAGCGGCGACGGCGGCCGTGGCGCTGACCACCCGGACCCAGCCGAACACGGCCGGAAGGGTGGCGCGATGGCCGGGGCGGGCCGCCTGCGGGGCCATGCCCCGCTCGACCCGGGCCAGGATGCGGGCGCGGTCGGGTTCGTGCGCCTCGGCCGCCTCGTGCAGCCGGGCGCGCAGCTCGTCGTGCACGTCCTGCTGCCTCATCGGTTCCTTCCTCCGCTCTGACCGGCACGCGGCGCCATCGCCGCGTGCACCCGCTGCGGAACACCCTGCTCGCCGAGGAGCTTCTGCAACTCGGCCATGCCCTTCGACGTCTGGCTCTTAACCGTACCCACCGAGATCCCGAGGGCGAGAGCGGTGTCCTTCTCCGACAGGTCGAACGCGTGCCGAAGCACCACACACGCCCGTTTGCGGAACGGCAGGCGGCGCAGCGCCCCCTGGACGTCCACCACTCCGGCGATGTCGGGGTTCTCGGTGCTCTCCTCGCGGTGCGACCAGAACAGGGCGATACGGCGCCGTTCGCGCACGGCGCTGCGGATGCGGGAGCGGGCCAGGTTGGCGACGACACCGCGGGCGTAGGCCACCGGGTGGTCGGCCGCGCGCACCCGGTCCCAGCGGTGCCACAGTGCCAGCAGGGCGTCGGCGGCCAGGTCGTCGGCGGCGTCCGACTCACCGGTCAGCATGTACGCGAGACGGGAGAGTTCGGCGTAGTGGCGTTCGAAGAAGGCATGGAACTCCACGGAGGCGGCGTCGTCGACGACTGTGCCCACGGGTGACCTCTTCTGTCTGGGTGTATGTCATGTAGATGACATGCGAACGGCCGGGGGTGCGCCCCGGCGGGAATCCGGAGCGTAGCAGTGATCGTTTCGTGTGCTCCGTACGGGGGTTCGGTGGTGGTGTGTCCGAGAGTACGACGATGGTTCGGTCCCTCGGAGCCGGTTGAGCCCGATTCCGTAACACGGGGAAAACCTGAAACAGGTTCAACGCGGGAACAATCCAGCCAGCATCCGCACACGTTCGATCAGGCAACGAGGAGTACGACCATGTCCGAGACGCAGAAGGTGGACCGCCCACAGGGCGCCGCGCCACCCGCCGGCAACAGCGTCGACCGGTTCTTCAAGATCTCCGAACGGGGGTCCACCTTCGGCCGGGAGATACGCGGCGGCTTCGCCACGTTCTTCACCATGGCCTACATCCTTGTCCTGAACCCCATCATCCTCGGCAGCGCCAAGGACAAGTTCGGACACAGCCTCGACACCGGCCAACTCGTCACCGCCACCGCGCTGGTGGCCTGTGTGATGACGATCATCATGGGCGTCGGCGGCAACCTGCCCCTCGCCATCGCGGCCGGACTCGGTCTCAACGCCGTCGTGGCCTTCCAGTTGGCGCCGCTGATGAGCTGGTCCGACGCGATGGGCCTGGTGGTCCTCGAAGGCCTGCTGATCTGTGTGCTCGTCGTGACGGGCCTGCGCGAGGCGATCATGAACGCCATCCCGCAGCAGCTGAAGCAGGCGATCGGGGTCGGCATCGGCCTGTTCATCGCGTTCATCGGCTTCGTCGACGCCGGTTTCGTCAGCCGTATCCCGGACGCCGCGGACACCACCGTGCCGGTGCAGCTGGGTGCCGTCGGCCGGCTCACCGGCTGGCCCGTACTGGTCTTCTGTCTTGGCGTGCTCCTGACCATCGCGCTGGTCGCGCGGAAGGTGAAGGGCGCGATCCTGATCAGCATCGTCACGATGACCGTCGTGGCGATCGTCATCGACTCGGTGGCCGACATCAAGAGCTGGGGCCTGACCACGCCGAAGATCCCGGACAAGATCGCGGCCGCGCCCGACTTCGGACTCGTCGGCCACTTCAACCTGTTCGGCGGCTTCGGCAAGGCCGGTGTCCTCACCGCCGTACTGCTGGTCTTCACCCTGATCCTGTCCGACTTCTTCGACGCCATGGGCACGATCGTCGGCATCAGCGCGGAGGCCGGGCTGCTCGACGACAAGGGGCAGGTGCCGGGCATCGGCCGGGTGCTGTTCATCGACGGTGCGGCGGCCGTGGCCGGCGGTATCGGCTCGGCCTCCTCCAACACGGCGTACATCGAGTCGGCGGCGGGTGTCGGCGAGGGCGCGCGGACCGGCTTCGCCAACCTGATCACCGGCGGGATGTTCGGGCTGGCCCTCTTCCTCACCCCGCTGCTCACGATCGTCCCGCTCCAGGCGGCGGCGCCCGCGCTGATCGCCGTGGGTTTCCTGATGATGACCCACGTCAAGCACATCGACTGGGACAAGTACGAGATCGCGATCCCGGCGTTCCTCACCATCGCCGCGATGCCGTTCACCTACTCGATCACGGACGGCATCGGGGCGGGGTTCCTGGCGTACGTGGTGATCAAGGCGGTGCTGGGGAAGGCGAAGGAGGTCAACTGGCTGCTGTGGGCCGTGTCGGCGTTGTTCCTGGTGTACTTCGCGATTGATCCGGTGGAGCAGGTGCTGGGCGTGAAGTAGAGCGCCTCGTAGGGGCGCGGGGCGGTAGCCGATATGCGGCTACCGCCGCGGGGGCGCGACCAGCCACGACGAAACCCGCAGCTGATCGCGCAGAGAACCCCTCAGTTCTTCAACGCCGCCTGCATCATCGCCTTGGCCACCGGTGCCGCCAGGCCGTTGCCGCTGACCTCCGACCTTGCCGCGTCCGACTGCTCGACCATCACCGCCACGGCGACCTCCTTCCCCGTGCTGTTCGACTTGCCGAAGGACGTGAACCAGGCGAACGGCGTCTTGCTGTTGTTCTCGCCGTGCTGGGCCGTGCCCGTCTTGCCGCCCACGGTGACGCCGGAGATCCGCGCGTTCGTGCCCGTGCCCTGCTCGACGACCGTCTGCATCGCGGACTGGAGCTGCTCGGCGGTGGAGGAGCTGACGATCTCCTTGGCGCTCGCGTCGTTGTCGTAGTTCTTGAGCACATCGCCGCCGCTGTCGGTGATCTGGGAGACCATATGCGGGGAGACCAGCTTGCCGCCGTTGGCTATGGCTGCCGAGACCATGGCCATCTGGAGCGGGGTCGCCGTGACGTCGAACTGGCCGATGCCGGAGAGGCCGGTCTGGGCCTTGTCCATGTCCTTCGGGTAGACGCTGGCGTAGGCCCGCACCGGGACGTCCAGTTTGTCGTCGTTGAAGCCGAACTTCTCGGCCATCGCCCGCACCTTGTCCTGGCCCAGGTCGACGGCCATCTTGCCGAAGACGTTGTTGCAGGAGTACTGGAGCGCCACCCGGATCGGGGCGTTCTCGCAGGGCGCCGAGGCGCTCTCGTTCGTCAGCGGCTTCGTGGTGCCCGGCAGGGTGTACGGGTTGGGGCTCACCGTCTTGTCGTCGACGTTCTTGTAGAGCCCGTCCTCCAGTGCGGCCGCCGCGACCACCAGCTTGAACGTCGAACCCGGCGGCAGCGGCTGGCGCAGCGCCCGGTTGGTGAGCGGCTTGTCGGAGTCGGCGTTCAGCGACTTCCAGGCCGCGCCGGCGGTGTTCGCGTCGGTGAGCGTGGAGGGGTCGTACGACGGGGTCGACACGACCGCGAGGATCTTGCCGGTCTTCGGGTCGATCGCGACCGCCCCGCCCTTCTTGTCGCCCAGGGCCTGGTACGCCGCTTTCTGGACGGCCGGGTCGATCGTCGTGATCACATTGCCCGGCTCGGCACGCTGGTCGGTAATCGTGTTCATGACGGTCTTGAGCTGGGTGTCGGTGCCGTTGAGCAGGTCCTGGTAGACACCCTCCAGCTGGGTCGGTGCGTAGGCCTGCGAGGCATAACCCGTCACCGCCGCGTACAGCTTGCCGTTCGTGTACGTGCGCTTGTACTTGAGATCGCTGCTGCCCGACGTCCGTCCCGAGCCGGTGATCGCCTCACCGGCCACGATGATGTTCCCCAGCGGCTCTGAGTACGTCTCGATGACGTTGCGCCGGTTGCTCTTGTCGTCCGCGAGGGCCTGGCCGTCGTAGAACTGCACCCATGTCGCCCTGACCAGCAGAGTGAGCACGAGCAGCAGCGCGAAGACGGACGCCCGCCTGATCGTCTTGTTCATCCCACTCGGACAGACGAGCGAAGGCGGGGTGCGCGTTCCCTGCGAACGGATTTCTCATCGTCCGTTCATTCGGGCGTGGGGTCAGAGCCGGCGGGTCGCCAGCGTCAGACGGTCCCGCGCGTCGAACAGGGCGTCCTTGATCATCTGCTCGTGGGCGGGGGTGAGACGGGCCACCGGGACCGAGCAGCTGATCGCGTCGCGGGCCGGGGTGCGGTAGGGGATCGCCACGCCGAAGCAGCGCAGCCCGAGCGTGTTCTCCTCGCGGTCGATCGCGAAGCCCTGCTCGCGGATCTGGTGGAGTTCCTCGATGAGCTTCTCGCGGTCGGTGATGGTGTGCTCGGTGAGCGCGGGGAGGGTCTCCGGCAGCAGCTTGCGGACCTGCTCGTCGGTATGGGTGGCGAGCAGCGCCTTGCCGAGCGAGGTGGAGTGCGCGGGGAGGCGGCGGCCGACCCGGGTGAAGGGGCGCAGGTAGTGCTGGGACTGACGGGTGGCCAGGTAGACCACGTTGGTGCCGTCGAGACGCGCCAGGTGGATGGTCTCCGTGGTGTCGTCGGAGAGCCGGTCCAGGGTCGGGCGGGCCGCCGCGACCACCTCGTCGCCGTCGATGTACGACGTGCCGACCAGCAGCGCCCGCACCCCGATGCCGTACCGGGTGCCGGTCGCGTCCGTCTCCACCCAGCCCAGCTCCACCAGCGTGCGCAGCAACATGTAGAGGCTGGACTTGGGATATCCGACGGCCTCCTGGACCGCCGCGAGGGAGTGCATACCGGGCCGGCCGGCGAAGTACTCGAGCAATTCCACGGTCCGCACCGCGGACTTGACCTGCGCCCCGCCGCCTGTCTCGCCTGCCGACATCGCCCTTGACCCCTTCGTTGGACGGGAAATAGTCTCCAACAGCATATTCATCATCAGAGACAGCGTTCAGTATATCGAACACCCCTGGTGAATGACCCGGATACTGCGGCAAGAAAACGCAACTCATGGAGGGACCCGCGGTGGCAGCAGCACCAGTCTGGAGTGTCGACCCGCGCACCGGGAAGCAGCGTGAACAGGTTGCGGTGGAGGCCACAGCCGAAGAGGTGGACACCGTCGTCACGGCCGCGCACGCCGTACGAGGCTCCCTCGCCGACCGCACGGTCCGCGCCGCCTTCCTGCGCTCGGCCGCCGCCGGACTCGACGCGGCCAAGGACCGGCTGGTCGAGGCCGCCGACGCGGAGACCGCGCTCGGTCCGGTCCGGCTCACCGGCGAACTCGCCCGCACCGTCTACCAGCTGCGGGCCTTCGCGGACATCGTCGACGAGGGCGCCTTCCTCGACGTCATCATCAACCACCCCGACGCCACCGCCACCCCGCCCATCCCGGACCTGCGCCGCTACAAGGTCCCGCTGGGTGTCGTCGCCGTCTACTCGGCCTCCAACTTCCCCTTCGCCTTCTCCGTCGCCGGCGGCGACACCGCGAGCGCGCTGGCAGCCGGCAACCCGGTCGTCGTCAAGGCCCACCCCGATCACCCGGCCCTGTCCGAGCTGGTCGCCAAGGTGCTGCGCCGGGCCGCCGCGGAGCACGGCATCCCGGAGGCCGTGCTCGGTCTCGTGCACGGCTTCGAGGCCGGCATCGAGCTGATCAACCACCCGCTGGTCGCCGCGGCCGGGTTCACCGGTTCCGTCCGGGGCGGCCGGGCACTGTTCGACGCGGCCGCCGCGCGTCCGGTGCCGATCCCCTTCCACGGCGAACTGGGCTCCCTCAACCCGGTCCTCGTCACGGAGGCCGCGGCCGCCGAGCGGGGCGGTGAGATCGGTGCCGGGCTCGCCGGGTCGATGACCCTGGGCGTCGGTCAGTTCTGCGTCAAGCCGGGCCTGGTCCTGGTGCCGGCCGGCGCGGGCGGTGACGGCCTGGTCAAGTCCCTCACGGACGCGGTCAGCGACACCGACGCGGGCGTCCTGCTCGACCACCGGATGCGCGACAACTTCATCGCCGGGGTCGCCGAGCGCGCCGGACTCCCCGACGTGGAGAGCCCGGTGACGCCGGGGGCGGGCGGCGAGCACACCGTCAGCGCCGGGTTCCTCTCGGTGGCGGCGAGCCGGCTGGCCGAGGCGGGGGCGTACGACCTGCTCCTGGAGGAGTGCTTCGGGCCGGTGACCGTGGTGGTCCGTTACGAGGACCGGGACGAGGCGACGGCGGTGCTCTCGCGGCTGCCCGGAAACCTGACGGCGACGGTTCACGTCTCCGACGGCGAGGCCACGGGGGAGGGGCTCGGGGCGGAGATCCTCGCGGAGCTCACACCGCTGGCCGGTCGTGTGCTGGTCAACGGTTGGCCGACGGGGGTGGCTGTGGCCCCGGCCCAGCAGCACGGTGGGCCGTACCCGGCGACGACGTCCACGTCCACCTCCGTGGGCGGTACGGCGATCGAGCGGTGGCTGCGGCCGGTGGCCTATCAGGGGGCGCCGTCGGCTCTGCTGCCGGCGGAGCTTCGCGACGAGAATCCGCTGGGGCTTCCGCGGCGGTTCAACGGGGTGCTGGAGCGGTGACGCCGTAGGGGTGCGGGTGCGGGTGCGGGTGCGTTGCCGAGTGCCGGTTCGTCGTGGTTGCTCGCGCAGTGCCCCGCGCCCCTGAGGTTCCTGGCCCCTGCGTCGGTTTCAAAGTACTCCTGACACAATCTGCCCATGGACCTGGAACTCCCCGAACTTCCTTTTGCTCTCCGTACTTACGGGCCCGACGGGCACTGGTTCTATGAGGACGGTGTGCTCACCGGGTGGGCCGGGGCCCGGCAGGACCGGTTTGTGTCGCCCACCGGGGAGGCGCTGGATCCCGCCTCCGACGCGCCCCGGCTGCTGGGGGCGCCCGAAGGGGACTTCCAGCTGATCGCCCGGGTCACCGTCGGGTTCGGTGCCGCCTTCGACGCCGGAGTGCTGTACGTCCACGTCGGCGACCGGGCCTGGGCCAAGCTCTGCCTGGAGAACTCCCCGGATGTGCCCACCGTCTGCACGGTGGTCACCCGCGGGCACTCCGACGACGCCAACTCCTTCACCGTGGAGGGAAGTTCGGTCTGGCTGCGGATCAGCCGGACCGGGCGGGCACTGGCCTTCCACGCCTCCCGCGACGGCAAGAAGTGGATCTTCGTACGGCTGTTCACGCTGGGCGGCGAGAAGGAGACGGAGGACGCGCTGGTCGGCTTCATGACCCAGTCGCCGATGGGGGAGGGGTGCGTGGTGACGTACGACCACATCGAGTTCAGGCCCGACTGGCCGGCCGATCTGCGCGACGGAAGCTGAGCGGCGGCGGCGCGGCCGGCACGGAACCGACGCGCGGGGAATGAATCGGGCTGGTTGAAGGTTCAGGTAGTTACAAGACGTCTTATCACTACCTGGAGAGCCGAAGACATGCGCGTCGAGATCTGGAGCGACATCGCCTGCCCCTGGTGCTACGTGGGCAAGGCCCGCTTCGAGAAGGCCCTTGCCGCCTTCCCGCACCGTGACGAGGTCGAGGTCGTGCACCGCTCCTTCGAGCTGGACCCCGGCCGCGCCAAGGACGATGTGCAGCCGGTGCTCGCCATGCTCAGCAAGAAGTACGGCATGAGCGAGGCACAGGCCCAGGCGGGCGAGGACAACCTGGGCGCGCAGGCCGCCGCCGAGGGCCTTGAGTACCGCACCCGGGGCCGCGACCACGGCAACACCTTCGACATGCACCGGCTGCTGCACTTCGCCAAGGAGCAGGGCCAGCAGGACGAGCTGATCCAGCTCCTTTACCGGGCGAACTTCGCCGAGGAGCGGTCCGTCTTCAGCGAGGGCACCGGGCGGCTCGTCGACATCGCCGTGGCGGCCGGACTGGACGCGGCGGCCGTGCGCGAGGTGCTCGCCGACCCGGGCGCCTACGCCGACGAGGTCCGCGCCGACGAGCGCGAGGCCGCCGAGCTCGGTGCGAACGGGGTGCCGTTCTTCGTCCTCGACCGGAAGTACGGGGTCTCCGGCGCCCAGCCCGCCGAGGTGTTCACCCAGGCGCTCAGCCAGGCGTGGGGTGCGCGCTCTCCGCTGAAGCTGATCGACGAGGGTGGAGCGGAGGCCTGCGGGCCGGACGGGTGCGCGGTCCCGCAGCACTGAGAAAGCCGCAGGCCGGGGCGGTCGTATAAGCGTCGCTTAGCGGTTCCACGTAAAAATCCGCAATGGACGGGGGGTTCCGTGGGCCGCAGAGTGGACCCATGGAGACCACGGAGACGTTCGAGAGCCTCGTCCGCGCCGAGTTCACCCCGAAGACCATCTTCCTCAACACCGCAAGCAACGGGCTGCTGCCCGCCCGTGCCGTGGCCGCCCTGCACGAGGCGGCGCTGCTGCGGGCCGAGGGCCGGCCACTGACCGCTCTGTACGAGGACGTGGAGGCCTGCCGGGCCGGGTACGCCCGGCTGGCCGGTGTCCCGGCGAGCCGGGTCGCGGCGGGTGCCTCGGTCGCCGCGCACACCGGTGTGATCGCCGCCTCGCTGCCGGCCGGCGCCGAAGTGCTCACGGCCGAGGACGACTTCACCTCCGTACTGAACCCGTTCCACGTCCGCGGCGACCTCAAGGTCCGCTCGGTGCCGCTGGAGCGCGTCGCCGAGTCCGTCCGTCCCGGCACCGCCCTCGTCGCGGTCAGCGCGGCCCAGTCGGCGGACGGGCGGATCGCCGACCTGCCCGCGCTGCGCGAGGCCGCCCGTGCGCACGGCGCGCGCACCTACGTCGACTTCTCCCAGGCCGCCGGCTGGCTGCCGATGGACGCCGACGCATACGACTTCACCGCCTCCGTCTCCTTCAAGTGGCTGCTCGGCCCGCACGGCGTGGCCTTCCTCGTGGTCCCCGAGGACTTCGGCGGGCTCACTCCGATGCTCGCCGGCTGGGTCGCGGGCGAGGAGCCGTGGGACAGCTGCTACGGCCCGGTGGCCGAACTCGCCCACTCCGCCCGGCGGTTCGACCTCACCCATGCCCTGTTCAGCTTCGCGGGCCTGCGCCGCTCGCTCGACCTGATCGAGGAACTCGGCGTGGCCGCCGTCCACGACCACGATGTGGCCCTCGCCGACCGGTTCCGCGCCGGGCTCGCCGCCCTCGGTCACGAGCCCCTGCCCGCCCCGGGCTCGGCGATCGTCTCGGTCCCCGGGCTCGGCGCCCGCCAGCCCGATCTGAGCCGGGCCGGCATCGAGGTCTCCAACCGTTCGGGCAACCTGCGCGCGGCCTTCCACCTCTACAACACGCCCGCCGACGTGGACCGCCTGCTGGCCGCCCTCGGGGGCTGACCGGCCGATCCCGGCGGATCCGACCCGGTCAGGCCCGCGTCGGTGCCGCGGACCGGTCAGGCCCGCGCCGTGTTCCCCGGGCACAGGTTGGCCTCGACCCGGCCGAGCAGACGGAGCAGCTGCTCGCGCTCGGCCGGGTCGAGGCCGGCGAGGCTCTCCTCCTCCAACGCGGTCCACACCCGCTCCACCTCGGTCAGCAGCCGGGTGCCGCACTCCGTGGCCTCCACCAGCACCGCGCGCCGGTCCGCCGGGTCCGGCAGCCGCCGTACCTGCCCGGCCTGCTCCAGCCGCTGGAGCATCTTGGTCACCGTGGAGGGGTCCAGGCCGAGCATCCGGATCAGGTCCGACTGCCGGGCCGGGCCCTTCTCCCACAGATACATCATCACCAGCTCCTGGCCCGGATAGAGGCCGAGCCCGCGCAGCAGCCCGGCGGCGGCGGTGCGGTGCAGCCGCGCCACCCGGCTCAGCGCATGGCTGACCGGACCGTCCTCGGCGGCGGCCGGCAGCGCACAGCCCTGTCCGGCCGCGTCCGCCGCCGGTTCCCTGGTGGCGTCCATCACCGCTCCCGTACCTCTCCGACTTCCGGTAACCGTCCTGGAAGCCTACTCAGACCTTCCCGGAGGAATTTAATTGGTCGACCAATGATTGGGGTAGGGTGACCGTGGTCGCATTACTTGGCCGACCAATTAAAGCTACCTCCGGGAGTCACCGTGACCACCGCCTTCGATCCGATCGACCTGCCGGGCCACCGCCTCGCCAACCGCATCGCCATGGCCCCGATGACACGCAGCCGTGCCGCCGAGGGCGGTCTGCCCACCGCCCTCACTGCGGAGTACTACGCCCAGCGCGCCTCCGCGGGCCTGATCGTGACCGAGGGCATCCAGCCCTCCGTCGTAGGCCAGGGCTACCCGGACACCCCCGGCCTGCACAGTGCCGAGCAGATCGCCGCCTGGCGCACGGTGACCGACGCGGTGCACGCCGCCGGCGGCCGGATCTTCGCCCAGATCATGCACTCCGGCCGGATCGGCCACCCCGACCTGCTGCCGGACGGGCTGGTCAACGTCGCCCCCTCCGCGGTCGCCGCCAGCGGCCAGGTGTACACCCACGAGGGACCGAAGGACTTCGTCGAGCCCCGCGAACTGACCGAGGGCGAGATCCACGCGACCGTCGCCGACTACGCGGCCGCCGCCCGGGCCGCCGTGGAGGCCGGCTTCGACGGCGTGGAACTGCACGGCGCCAACGGTTACCTGATCCACCAGTTCCTGGCCCCGGGCAGCAACCGGCGCACCGACGGGTGGGGCGGCTCCCCGGCCGGCCACATCCGGTTCGCCGTGGAGACCGTGAAGGCGGTGGTGGAGGCCATCGGCGCCGAGCGCACCGGCCTGCGCCTGTCCCCGGGCAACCCGCTCAACGACATGGACGAGCCCGAGCCCGAGCCGACGTACACGGCGCTGGTCGACGCGCTGGAGCCGCTGGGCCTGGCGTATGTGCATGTGATGGAGGTGCCTGGGCAGCGGGAGCTGACCACCGCGCTGCGCAAGCGGTTCAGCGGGGTGTTCGTCCTCAACCCGGCGACCGAGGGCCCGACCGGCCCGGAGGCCCTCGCACTCGTCGAGGACGGCACGGCCGACGTCGTCTCCTACGGCCAGCTGTTCCTCGCCAACCCGGACCTCCCGGCCCGGCTGAAGGCGGGCGGCCCGTTCAACTCCGCGAACCCGGCGACGTTCTTCGGCGGCGGGGCCGAGGGCTACACGGACTACCCGGCACTGTGACACGGGCCGGGGGCCGCCACACCAGGTGTGGCGGCCCCCGGGACGGACGACACGCTCAGCGGACGGGCGTGAAGTCCCTCGCGCCGATGAACTCGGGCCTGCGCACCGGCGCCGCGAACGGTTCCACCGCCGCGTTCTCCACGCTGTTGAACACGATGAAGACGTTGCTGCGCGGGAACGGCGTGATGTTGTCGCCCGAGCCGTGCATGCAGTTGCAGTCGAACCAGGTCGCCGAACCGGCCCGGCCGGTGAACAGCTTGATGCCGTACTCGCCCGCCATGGCGGTGAGCGCCTCGTCGGACGGCGTGCCCGCGTCCTGCATCTGCAGGGACTTCTTGTAGTTGTCCCTGGGCGTGGCGCCGGCGCAGCCCAGGAACGTCCGGTGCGAGCCCGGCATGATCATGAGCCCGCCGTTGGTGTCGTGGTTCTCGGTCAGCGCGATGGAGACCGACACGGTCCGCATGTTCGGCAGGCCGTCCTCGGCGTGCCAGGTCTCGAAGTCCGAGTGCCAGTAGAAGCCGCTGGCCCCGAACCCCGGCTTGACGTTGATCCGCGACTGGTGGACGTACACGTCCGAGCCGAGGATCTGCCGGGCCCGGCCGACCACCCGCTCGTCGCGCACCAGGTTCGCGAACACCTCGCTGATCCGGTGCACCTCGAAGACGGACCGGATCTCCTGCGACGCCGGCTCCACGACGGAGCGTTCGTCGGCCCGGATCGCCGGGTCGGCGATCAGCCGCTCCAACTCCTGCCGGTACACGGTGACTTCGTCGTCCCCTATCAGCTGCTCGACGGCGAGGAAACCGTCGCGCTCGAACGCCTCCAGCCGGTCCGTGGGGATCGGCCCGGGCGCGCCGGGCGCCGACCAGACGACCGGGTCCTTGCGGGGTGCGGTCACCTCGACCGGGCCACGGCTCGGGTACAGGTCGGTGATCGTGGTCATGGTCAGCCCTCCTCCGTCAGCAGGGGATAGACGCCGTTCTCGTCGTGGTCCTCCCGCCCGGTGACCGGCGGGTTGAACACGCAGATGCAGCGGAAGTCCTCCTTGACGCGCAGGGTGTGCCGCTCGTGCCCGTCGAGGAGGTACATGGTCCCGGGCGTGATCGTGTACGACGTCCCGGTCTCGCGGTCGGTCAGCTCGGCCTCGCCCTCGACGCAGACGACGGCCTCGATGTGGTTGGCGTACCACATCGACGTCTCCGTGCCCGCGTACAGGACCGTCTCGTGCAGCGAGAAGCCGACCCGCTCCTTCGCGAGGACGATGCGTTTGCTCTCCCAGGTCCCGGACGCGGACCTCACATGCCGGTCGGTGCCTTCGATTTCCTTGAACGATCGGACGATCACGGTGGTGTACAGCCTCCTTGCTCGATCCTGGTCAGGCGGTTTCCCGGACGGCCCGGGCGACGATGCTCAGCCCCTCGTCCAGCTCGTCCGGGGTGACGGTCAGGGCGGGCAGCAGCTTGACGACCTCGCTCTCCGGCCCCGACGTCTCGATGAGCAGCCCGAGTTCGAAGGCGCGTTTGGCGATCCGCCCGGCCCGCCCCTTCTCGTGGAACTCCAGGCCCCACACCAGGCCCCGCCCCCGGTACTCCTTCACGTCGGCGAGGTTCTCCTCGACGATCGCGATGAGCCCCTGCTCGATCTGCTCGCCCTTGGTCCGGGTCTGCTTCTCCATCGCCGGGCCGTCGCTCCAGTAGGTCTCCAGCGCGGCCGTCGCGGTGACGAAGGCGGGGTTGTTGCCGCGGAAGGTGCCGTTGTGCTCGCCCGGCTCCCACACGTCAAGCTCGGGCCGGAACAGGCACAGCGACATGGGCAGTCCGTAGCCGCTGATGGACTTGGAGACGGTGACGATGTCGGGGACGATCCCCGACTCCTCGAAGGAGAAGAAGGCACCGGTGCGCCCGCAGCCCATCTGGATGTCGTCGACGATCAGCAGCATGTCCTGCCGCTCGCAGAGGGCCTTGAGCGCACGCAGCCATTCGGGCCGGGCCACGTTGATGCCGCCCTCGCCCTGCACGGTCTCCACGATCACCGCGGCGGGCTTGTTGAGCCCCGACCCGTGGTCCTCCAACAGCCGCTCGAACCACAGGAAGTCCGGCACGGTCCCGTCGAAGTAGTTGTCGAACGGCATCGGCGTCCCGTGCACCAGCGGGATCCCGGCCCCGGCCCGCTTGAACGCGTTGCCGGTGACGGCCAGCGAGCCGAGGGACATCCCGTGGAAGGCGTTGGTGAACGACACGATCGCCTCGCGCCCCTTCACCTTCCGGGCGAGTTTGAGCGCCGACTCGACGGCGTTCGTCCCCGTCGGCCCCGGAAACATGACCTTGTACGGCAGGTCGCGCGGCCGCAGCACCAGCTCCTGGAACGTCTGCAGGAACGACCGCTTGGCCGTGGTCGACATGTCGAGGCCGTGGGTGACCCCGTCGCGTTCCAGATAGTCGAGCAACGCCCGTTTCAGCACCGGGTTGTTGTGGCCGTAGTTGAGCGACCCGGCACCGGCGAAGAAGTCCAGGTACCCGTGTCCGTCCTCGTCGTACATACGGCTGCCCCGGGCCTGGTCGAACACGGTCGGCCAGCCGCGGCAGTAGCTGCGGACCTCGGACTCAAGGGTCTCGAAGACGTTCAGGTCAGGCTGGGTGATGGTCACGGCGGGGCTCCTCAGTGCGATGTGGGGGTCAAGGGGCCGATGCGGTACAGGACTTCGGGGTCGTGCGGACCGTCGGGGAACTCCCCGGCCTCGAACAGCACCGAGCGCTCCACGGTGGCGCCGTGCCGGGTGGCGTACGAGGTGAACAGGCGCTCGGAGGCGGTGTTGCCGGGGGTGATGGTGGTCTCGACGGCGGTGAGCGGCCGTTCGGCGGCCACCCGCGCCGTCAGCCCGTCCAGCAGCCGCGCCGCGATACCGCGCCCGCGCTGCGTGGCGTCCACGGCCACCTGCCAGACGAGCAGGGTGTCCGGCCGGTCCGGCCGGCTGTATCCGGTCACGAACCCGACGGGCTCGCCGTCCGCGCCGCGTGCCACCGCCGAGGTGTCGGCGAAATCCCGGCACCACAGCAGATAGCTGTACGAGGAGTTCAGATCGAGGCTTCTGGAATCCTTTGCGATACGCCAGAGAGCGGCGCCGTCGGTCACCAGCGGGCGCTCGACGGTCAGGTCTGCTTGTGGGGCAGTCATGCGGATTGAATTTAGCGAGGCAAATACGAAAATGCACGGCGGGAGGTGTTGCCGCCTCGACTCGCCATGCCCTTATGTCCCGATATGTGGCACCATAAATCGGGCAAATGACCCGGTTATGTGGAGTGTGTCACAGGGTTGAAATCCGGATGAAATTCCGCCGGTTTAGCTCCGCAAAAAGCGGGCAGAAGAACTCGGGTAAGCCATCCGTCGAAAGAGAATTCGGAATTGCCGTGAATTCAGGCTCCGGTCATGCCGTCGATACGCTCCCGCAGGATGTCGGCGTGTCCGTTGTGCCGGGCGTACTCCTCGACGAGATGGACGAAAACCCACCGCAGACTGACCTCGACACCGTCCATCGGACCGCCGGTGATCCGTCCGGTGTCGTCGAGCGGCCGCCCCGCGCACAGCTCCCGCCCCCGCGCGATCTCCCGCCGCCACACATCGAGCGCCTCGCCGAGCCCGCGCCCGGGGTCGAGGGCGTACCCCGTCTCGTCCTCGTACACCGGAGGCACCTCGAGTCCCGCGAACACCCGCTGGAACCAGTTCCGTTCCACCTCGGCGAGATGCTGCACCAGCCCCGGCAGCGTCAGGGCGGACGGCTCCGCCAACGCCGTCCGCGCCTGTGCGTCGTCCAGGCCAGAGCACTTCAGCGCGAGCGTGGCCCGGTGGAAGTCCAGCCAGCTTTCCAGCATGGGGCGTTCGGCGCCGGTCATGAGCGGGATCGGACGGCCGTCGGGGAGCGTCCGGGGTGCGTCGGGGAGGGAGCGGGGCGCGTCGGCGGTCATGGGGCGAGGGCGGCACGGTGCCCTGTGCCACCCACCGCTTTCCGGCCTCCGCCGGCTTCTGCGCCGCTACCGCCAGGCGGACTCCACCGCCCGCCGAGCCCCCTCCAGGTCCACTGTCAGGCCCTTCTTCGCCAGCTCCGCCCCGAGCGCGGCCAGGCTCGACTGCACCACACCCACGGTCGCGTCGACCCCGTAGTGGTTGACCCGGATCATCTCCTTGGCCAGCGCGCCCCCGCCCGCGGCCAGCGGCAGCGTGCCGTCGCCCGCCAGGGCCCCGGCGGCCAGCTCCGACGCCACCACACCCGACGGCACCCGCAGGGTCGTGGCCACCGGTGCCGCGTCGGCCTCCTCGTACACGTACGGCTCCAGGCCACCGCCCAGGGCCACCGCCCCGGCCCGGGTCGCCAGCGCGGCCGTGCGGTGCCGGGCCATCACCGTCTCCAGCCCCTCCGCCTCGATCCGCTCGACGCATGCCTGAAGCGCCAGCATCTCCAGCTGCGCGGGCGCGTGCAGCAGCGCCTTGCGCCCGCCGTCGACCCAGCGCTCCTTCCAGTCCAGCAGGGAGAGGTAGGAGCGGCGCGGGGCGTGCGGGTTCGCCGCCATCCGGGCCCACGCCCGCTCGCTCACCGACACCGCCGAGACACCCGCCGGGCCGCCCATCGCCTTCTGTGCCCCGATCACGCACAGGTCCACGCCCCACGCGTCCGGCAGCACCGGCTCGGCGCCGACCGAGGCCACCGCGTCCAGATAGAAGAGGGCGCCCTGCTCGCGTACCGCCTCGCCGATCTCCGCGACCGGGTTGGTGTTGCCGGTGGCCGCCTCCGCGTGCACCAGGGAGACGAAGTCGATCTCCGGGTGCTGGGCGAACGCCTCCCGGATCTGCGCGGCCGTCACCGCCGTGTGGAACGGCACGGCGAGATCGATCACGGTCGCGCCGCAGTCCCGCAGCCAGTTCCCGAAGGTCTGCCCGTACGGACCGGTGATCACGTTCAGTGCGGTCGTCCCCGGCCCGGCCGTCGCCCTGATCGCCCCCTCCAGCGGCAGCAGCGCCTCGCCCTGCATGATCACGACGTCCTGGCGGGTATCCAGTAGCCGGGCCACCCGGTCCTCGATCGCGGCGAAGTGTGCGGCGCTCAGCGGGGGCAGGTCGAGGAAGGGGTGGGTCACGGCGGTGCTCTCTTCGCTCACGGAGGGGTGGATCAGAACGAGCGTAACCGGCACACCCCCGACGCCTCTGACCGGCGACTTCTTAGGCCGGACGGCCGTCCGGCCATCGGTTTGGTTTGAGATACCCAAACATCTCCTTATAATCGGAACCCGCAGAAACGGAATCCACAGCTCCACCACAGACTCACGGGAGGTCTTGTGACCACGCTCCTCGGGCGCCGCCGGGCTCGCGCCCTGGCCGCCGCCACCGCCGCGGCCGGGCTGGCCCTCGTGGCCGGCTGCACGTCGAGCGGCAACGGCTCCAGCGCCTCCAGGACGGCCGCGGGCGGGGTCGAACTCGTCAAGGCCGGCCAGCTCACGACCTGCACCCACCTGCCGTACCCGCCGTTCCAGTCGGAGATCGACGGCAAGGTGCAGGGCTTCGACGTGTCGATGATCGACCTGGTTGCCAAGAACCTCGGCGTGAAGCAGCAGATCCTCGACACGCCCTTCGAGAACTTCAAGACCGGCGCCTTCCTCAACTCCGGCGAGTGCGACCTGGCCGCGGCCGGCATGACCATCACCGCCGAGCGCAAGAAGAACGTCGACTTCTCCGACCCGTACTTCGAAGCCACCCAGGCCCTCCTCGTCGACAGGAGCAGCGGCATCACCTCGCTCGCCGACGCCAAGGCCAAGAAGGTCCAGCTGGGCGCCCAGGCGCAGACCACCGGCGAGGACTACGCCAGGAAGCAGGGCTTCGACCCGGTCTCCTTCGAGTCCTCCGACGCCGTCCTCAACGGCCTGCGCACCGGCCAGGTCAAGGCCGTCATCATCGACTACCCGGTGGTCCAGGGCTGGCTCAAGGACAAGGCCAACGCCAGCGACTTCCAGCTCGCCGGCAACATCAACACCGGTGAGCAGTACGGCTTCACGGTGAAGAAGGGCAACACCAAGCTGCTCGCCGCCGTCGACAAGGCGATCGCCGACGCCAAGGCCGACGGCACGTACAAGAAGCTGTACGAGAAGTGGATCGGCCCCTACGACCAGTCCGCGGCCTCTCCCTCCGCCTCATGACCACCACGGACGCGGAACTCCAGCCCCGCAAGAAGGGCCTGACCCGGCGTCAGAAGCGCAGCCTGTCGCGCGGGGTGCAGTACGTCGTCTTCGTCGCCGCCGTGATCGCCTTCGCGGCCGGCGCCGACTGGGGACGGCTGCAGAACCAGTTCGCCCAGTGGGGCATCGCCAGGCAGATGTTCCCGGACGTCATCACGCTGGCACTGAAGAACACCGTGCTGTACACGCTGTCCGGCTTCGTCGTCGGACTGGCCCTCGGCATGGTGATCGCGCTGATGCGGCTGTCCTCGGTGGGTCCCTACCGCTGGCTCGCCGGCATCTACATCGAGATCTTCCGCGGCCTGCCCGCTCTGCTGATCTTCATCTTCATCGGGGTCGCCGTACCGCTCGCCTTCCCCGGCACGGAGATCGTCGGCGGCACCTACGGCAAGGTCGCGCTCGCGCTCGGCCTGGTCGCCGCCGCCTACATGGCCGAGACGATCCGCGCGGGCATCCAGGCGGTTCCCAAGGGCCAGCTGGAAGCGGCCCGTTCGCTGGGCTTCTCGCCCGCCCGCGCCATGATATCGATCATCATCCCGCAGGCGTTCCGCATCATCCTCCCGCCGCTGACCAACGAGTTGGTGCTCCTCTTCAAGGACTCCTCCCTCGTCCTGTTCCTCGGTGTCACCCTGGAGGAGCGCGAACTGTCCAAGTACGGCCGCGACCTGGCCAGTACGACCGCCAACTCCACGCCCATCCTCGTCGCCGGCCTGTGCTACCTGCTGGTCACGATCCCGCTCGGCTTCGTCGTGCGCCGCATGGAGGCGAAGGCCCAGGAGGCCGTGAAGTGAGCGAGAAGCCTTCCACGGGGCGTCCCGAGATCCAGGTGAAGGGCCTGCACAAGTCCTTCGGCGACAACGAGGTGCTGCGCGGTATCGACCTGGAGATCGGCCAGGGCGAGGTCGTCTGCGTGATCGGCCCCTCCGGCTCCGGCAAGTCCACGTTGCTCCGCTGCGTCAACCTCCTTGAGGAGCCCACCGAGGGCCAGGTGTTCGTCGGCGGCACGGAGCTGACGGACCCGGACGTCGACATCGACGCCGTACGGCGCCGGATCGGCATGGTCTTCCAGCAGTTCAACCTGTTCCCGCACCTCACGGTCACCGAGAACCTCACGCTGCCGCAGCGCCGGGTGCTCGGGCGGGACAAGGCGCGGGCGGCGCGGGTGGCCGCCGAGAACCTCGAACGCGTCGGCCTGTCCGAGAAGGCGAACGCCTACCCCGCCTCTCTCTCCGGCGGCCAGCAGCAGCGGGTGGCCATCGCCCGCGCCCTCTCGATGGGCCCCGAGGTGATGCTCTTCGACGAGCCGACCTCGGCGCTCGACCCGGAGCTGGTCGGGGATGTGCTGGCGGTGATGCGGATGCTGGCGCGGGAGGGCATGACCATGATGGTGGTCACCCATGAGATGAGCTTCGCCCGCGAGGTCGCCGACCGGGTGGTCTTCATGGACGGCGGAGTCGTGGTCGAGGACGGCACACCGGACCAGGTGATCGGCAACCCCGCCCACGAACGCACCCGCCACTTCCTCTCCCGGCTGCTCGACCCGGCCATGGCCCAGGTGGAGGAGGAGACCCCGGAGTAGCCGCGCGGGGCCGGTTGTCAGTGCCGTGTGCCAGGGTCCGGTCATGGACGCACAGCACGTGGCACAGAGTTGGGACGAGACCGTCGCCCTCTTCGAGAGGCGCGGGCTGCCCGAGTCGTCGTACGAGAACCTCTACGAGGAGTCCTACGACGTCCACCCCGGCCCGGTCGCGATCGCGGGCGGTCTCGACCTGGACCTGGACGCGACGGCACCCTCCGGCGCCGGCATCGTCGTCGACGGTGACCTGACCGTCGAGGGCAGCATCGTCAACGTCGACGACGGCTGCCCGGCGGTGGTCGTCCTCGGCGATCTGCGGGCGGCGAACGTCTATCTCGAAGGCGACGCCAAGCTGCTGGTGCTGGGCAGCGTCACCGTGGACGCCTTCATAGGCAACATGACCGACAAACTCGTGATGATCCACGGCGATCTGCGCGCCAGGGCGACCGTCCTGTCGGGCGAGTTCAGCCCCGACCTCGTCGGCGGCACCCTGCACGGCGCGGTCGTCGCGCCCGCCTATCTCGACCTCGCCCAGGACGTCGACCCGGCCTCGGTCCTCGTCCCCGAGGTGCTGCGTGCCGACGGAGAGGACGACTGGCGCTCCTTCGACGCCCCGCGCGTACACGGCGGCCGGCTGCTGAACCGTATCGATGAGGGGCTCCCGGTCGTCCTAGGCTGAGGCCCATGAGCGATCAAGCGGTGCTGCACGTGAAGGGCCGGGTCCTTGTGGGACCCGAGGACGTCCGCGACGAGCTGTGGGTGGTGGGCGGTCGGGTCTCCTACGACCGTCCCGCCGGTGTACGTGACATCCGGACCGTCGAGGGCTGGGCGCTCCCCGGCCTGGTCGACGCCCACTGCCATGTCGGCCTCGGTCCGCACGGCCCGGTCGACACGGCGACCGCCGAGAAGCAGGCCCTCACCGACCGCGAGGCGGGCACCCTGCTGATCCGGGACGCCGGTTCACCCTCGGACACCCGCTGGGTCGACGACCGCGAGGACCTCCCGAAGATCATCAGGGCCGGCCGGCACATCGCGCGCACCCGCCGCTACATAAGGAACTTCGCCCACGAGATCGAGCCGGAGGACCTCGTCGCCCACGTCGCCCAGGAGGCCCGGCGCGGCGACGGCTGGGTCAAGCTGGTCGGCGACTGGATCGACCGCGACCTCGGCGACCTGGCGCCCAGCTGGCCCCGGGACGCCGTCGAGGCGGCCATCGCCGAGGCCCACCGGCTCGGCGCCCGGGTCACCGCCCACTGCTTCGCCGAGAACTCCCTCCAGGACCTCGTCGAGGCGGGCATCGACTGCATCGAGCACGCGACCGGCCTCACCGACGACCTGATCCCGCTCTTCGCCGAGCGCGGTGTCGCGATCGTCCCGACCCTCGTCAACATCGCCACCTTCCCGCAGCTCGCGGCGGGCGGCGAGAGCAAGTTCCCGCAGTGGTCCGCCCATATGCGCCGACTCCACGAGCACCGCTACGACACCGTCCGCAGCGCCTACGACGCCGGCATCCCGGTGTACGTCGGCACCGACGCCGGCGGTTCGCTGGCGCACGGCCTGGTCGCGGGCGAGGTCGCCGAGCTGGTCACCGCCGGGATCCCGCCCGTCGACGCGCTCGCGGCGACCAGCTGGGCGGCCCGCGCCTGGCTCGGCAGGCCCGGCCTGGAGGAGGGCGCGCCCGCGGACCTGGTGGTGTACGAGAGCGACCCGCGTGCGGACGTACGCGTCCTCGCATCCCCCCGGAGAGTGGTGCTGAACGGGCAGGTCGTGGAGTAAGAGAACGCCTGTGCCTGCCGGTTCGAATACATTCGCGGAATCTCCACTATTGAGTGAAGTAACGCAGGAATGCTGCCCGTTCACCCATAGTGCGTAATTCTTGGCGGGTCCCGAGCAAGTTTCCTCTGGGGGTCCCACCACCTTGAACAGCGACACCTTCCGCATGCCCGCACGCCGTCTCGCGACCGTCGCGGCGGCCACGGCCCTGGCCGTCGGTCCCGCGGCCCTGGCCGGAGCGGGCACCGCACACGCGACCACCGACCACGGTCACGCGAGTGCGGTCGTCCTCCGCACCGGTCTGGACGTCTCCCTCCTCAGCAAGACCGTGAACATCCCGCTCGCGCTCACCCTGAACGAGGTCCAGGCACCGCGCAGCGCCGACCGGACCGCGCTGACCGCCACACTCGACGGAGTGGACGGCGGCAAGCCGTTCAACGTCCTCGGCGCCACCGCCGCCGGCGCGAAGGCGACGGTCTCCGGCGGCCGTGCCGAGGCCTCGGTCCACCTCGCCCACGCCCGGCTGCACGTGCCGGGCCTGCCCCTGCTGTCCCTCGTCGAACTCGACGGGGTCACGTCCGAGGCCACCTGCGAGACCGGCAAGCGGCCGGAGGCCTCCACCCATGTGCCCGGTGCCGTCACGGTGCTCGGCAGGCGGGTGACGCTGAGCGCGGTCGGCCCCACCGACGTCAAGGTCCCCGGCGTCGGCGAGGTCCGCCTGGACCTGGCCAAGGCGGAGACGACATCGGGCAGGGCGGCGGCCAGCGCCCTCGTGCTCAAGGTCGCCGTCAACCCGCTGAAGCTGAACGTGGCGCAGGTGGAGGGGACGCTGACCCTGGCGAAGGTGACATGCGAGACGCCGTCGGATCCCGGGGATGCCGCGGCCCCCGCGGACCCCTCGGCCTCCGCGGACCCCTCGGCCTCCGCGAACTCCACGGACCCGGTGACTGACGTCAAGGTGCAGGGCGCCCCGGCGAAGGACCCGAAGCCCGACCCGACGAAGCAGACGAAGCTGGCGGAGACGGGCGGCGGTTCGGTGACGCCGTACATGGTGGGAGGCGCGCTGGCACTGGTCGCCGCGGGCGGAGGAGCGGTGACCCTGGTCCGACGCCGGCGATAGCGCCCCGCCAGGGGCGCGGGGCGGTAGTCGATTTGCGGCTACCGCCGCGCGGGCGCGACCAGCCACAGGCGACCCGCAGTCGCGAACCGGCCCGCAGTTCCCCTCTCAGCCGCGTATCAACACCAGCGCCTGATCGAACGCCTGCAGGAACCGATTCACCACCCCCCGGTCCCGCACAGCGATCCGCACCCACTCCTCGCCCAGCCCGGGAAACGTGTCCCCCCGCCGCACCGCATACCCCAACGCCCGCAGTTGCCGACGCACGGCGGCCGCCCCCCGTACCCGGACCAGCACGAACGGCCCCTCCGCGGGCCCCACCACCGACACCCCCTCCGGCGCGAACTCCTCCAGCCCCGCCACCAGATGGGCCCGGTCGGCCGCCCCCCGGTGCGCCGCATGCGCCGCCTCCGCCAGCGCGCGCGGCGCCACACACGCCTCCGCCGCCGCCAACGCCGGAGTCGACACCGGCCACAACGGCTGCGCCCGCTCCAACTCGGCGATGACCTCCGGCGCGGCCAGCACATAGCCGATCCGCAGCCCGGCCAGCCCCCATGTCTTCGTCAGACTGCGCAGCACCACAAGACCCGGCACATCGGTCCGCCCGGCCAGCGCCTCCCGCTCACCCGGCACCGCGTCCATGAACGCCTCGTCGACCACCAACGTCCGCCCGGGACGGGCGAGTCGGGCGATCGTCTCGGCCGGGTGCAGCACCGAGGTCGGGTTGGTCGGGTTGCCGATCACCACCAGGTCGGCGTCCTCCGGCACGGCCGCCGGATCGAGCCGGAACCCGTCGGCCTCCCGCAGCAGCACCCGGTCCACGGTGTGCCCGGCGTCCCGCAGCGCCGCCTCCGGCTCCGTGAACTGCGGGTGCACCACCACCGGCTGCCGGACTTTCAGCGCCCGTGCCAGCAGGACGAACGCCTCCGCCGCGCCCGCCGTCAGCAGCACCCGCTCCACCGGCAGCCCGTGCCGCGCCGCCACCGCCGCCCGCGCCGCCCGCCCGTCCGGGTAGGCGGCGAGAGCGCCCAGCGACTCGGCTATCCGCTCCCGCAGCCAGGGCGGGGGAGTGTCGGCGCGCACATTGACCGCGAGGTCGACGAGCGCGGAACCGTCGTCACGGACCTCCGCGTCACCGTGGTGCCGTAGATCGTGCGCCGGTCCGGAACCGTCCTCAGTGCGCATGAGCATGCCCACCATGATGGTGGTGCCCATGGCCGTGCGGGTGGCCTTCGTCGTCCGGGTGGAAGTGCGGCTGCTGCGGCAGGCCCACCTTGTCCTCGAAACCGGGCAGTGCGATCCGGTACACGCACGAGTCGCAGTTCATCCGCAGATCACCGGCGACCGCCTCCCGGTACCGCTCCATCACCAGGTCGAGCAGCTCCGGCTCCGGCCCGATGACGTCCGCCGAACGCACCTCGACCTCCGGGTGCGCGGCGGCCCAGCCCTCGGTCTGCTGCCGCACCCGGTCCGGCAGGATCCCGGTGAACAGGAAGTACGGGAGAACGACGATCCTGCGCGCCCCCAGTTTCAGACACCGGTCGAGCCCGCTCGGCACGTCCGGCGCGGCCAGCGACACGAACGCCGTCTCCACTCCGGCGTACCCGCGGCCCTCCCAGAGCAGCCGGGCCGCCTTGTGCACCTCGGCGTTGGCGTCGGGGTCCGTCGAACCCCGGCCCACCAGCAGTACGGTGACATCGGCGCGGTCCTGCGAGGCCCGCCCGGAACCGCCCAGCGCCTCGTCCAGCCGCCGCTCCAGGACCGACAGCAGCGCCGGGTGCGGGCCCAGCGGACGCCCGTAGGTGTACGAGATCCCCGGGTGCCGCTCCTTCTCCCGCGCCAGCGCGGCCGGGATGTCGCCCTTGGCGTGCCCGGCGGAGACCAGCATCAGCGGAACGGCCGCGAACCGTCGTACCCCCTGCTCCACCAGCTCGGTGACGGCATCCCCCAGCGGCGGCGGGGACAGCTCGATGAAGCCGCCGGCGACGGGCAGTTCGGGGTGGCGGTGCCCCAGCTCCCGTACGAAGTCACGGAACGCCTCGGCCCCGGCGTCGTCCCGGGTGCCATGGCCGGCGATGAGCAGGGCGGGCGGGGTGGTCACAGGGTCTCCTCGGAAGTGGGGTGGTACAGCAGGGCGTTGAGCGCGGCGGCGGCGACCGCCGAGCCGCCCTTCTCGGACACGTTGCTGACGGCGGGCAGCCCGCTCTCGCGCAACGCGGCCTTGGACTCGGCCGCGCCGACGAAACCGACGGGCAGACCGATGACGAGCGCGGGGGAGGCGTCCAGCGTCAGCAGCTCCTCCAGAGCTGTCGGCGCACAGCCGATCACCCAGAGGGCGCCGGGCCCGACCTGCTCGTACGCGAGACGGATCGCGTGCGCCGAACGGGTCAGGCCAGGACCGGACTCGGCATCCTTCAGCCGGCACACGGTCTCCCGGCGCGTGATGCCCGCCGCGACCATCTCCACGTCCACGACGACCGGCGCCCCGGCATGCAGCGCCGCATGCGCCTTCGCCAGGTCACCCTCGTCGGTCACCAGGTCGGCCGCGTACTCCAGGTCGGCCGCGGAGTGGATGACCCGCTCCACCACCGCCCGGGTCAGCGGCGGGAAGTGCGAGGTGTCCAGGCGGGACCGCAGCCGCCGGAAGGACTCCTGCTCGATGGGGTGGACCACACGGTTCACTTGGCGCCCTCCTCGGACGTCTGCCAGCGGTAGCCGCGCGGGGTGACCATACGCCCGGCGATGTTCCGGGTCGCCGTGTTGCCCACGGTCACGACCGTCATCATGTCGACCCACGCCGGGTCGAGCGCGCCCAGGGTGGTCAGCCGGCTCGACTCGTCGGGGCGCGAGGCGTTGCGTACGACACCGACGGGCGTCGTCGGCTCCCGGTGCCCGGCGAGGATCGCGAGCGCCTTGGGCAACTGCCAGTCGCGGCCCCGGGAGCGCGGGTTGTAGAACGTCACGACGATGTCCGCCTCGGCCGCCGCACGCACCCGGCGCTCGATGACCTCCCACGGCGTGTGCAGGTCGGACAGGCTGATGGAGACATGGTCGTGGCCCAGCGGCGCACCCAGGATCGCCCCGGCGGCGAGCGCCGCGGTGACACCCGGGACACCGATCACGTCGATGTCGTCCGACGCCTCGGCGAGCGCGGGGGAGGCCATGGCGTACACACCCGCGTCCCCGCTTCCGATCAGCGCGACGGCCTGCCCGGCACGCGCCTCGGCGACCGCGGTCCGCGCCCGCTCCTCCTCGGCCCCGAGCCCCGACTCCAGGATCCGGGTGCCCGGCCGGAGCAGGTCACGGATCTGGTCGACGTACTGATCGAGACCGACCAGCACGGAGGCGCGCCGGAGTTCGGCCCTGGCCCGCGGAGTGAGCAGATCGCGGGCGCCGGGTCCGAGCCCGACGACCGCGAGCCGGCCGCGGGCGGGACGCCGTACGACGGCACAGGTCGCCATGGCGGGCAGACCGTCTTCCCGCTCCGACTTCCGCTTCGGGACGAGGAGTTCGCCACCGCCGACGAGCGCGGCGGCCTCGGCGACGGACGGGGTGCCGACCGCGGCGAGGGGAGCGTCCGACGGGTTGGGGACCTGGACCTCGGCCAACTCCTCGGCGGGGTACGTCACTACGGGCACCCCGAGCCGCGCGGCCGCCTCGACGATCCCGGGTTCCCCGGCCTTGGCGTCCACGGTGGCGAGTTCGGCGACGCTACGAGGGGACAGCCCCGCGTCCCGCAAGGCCTCCTCGACGAGTCCGAGCACCTCGTCGGCGGGGGCACCCCGGGACGCGCCGACGCCCACGACCAGCGACGGCGGGCGCAACAGCACCTCGTTCCCGGCGGGTTCGACGGCGCGGTCGGTCAGCCGGACCGCGTACGCCCCCTCCTCGGCGAGCGGCAGCGGCGGCAGTGGCCACGGCAACTCGGCACGCAGCGCCACCGGTTCGCCGTCCAGCAGCGCCCGCGACACGGTCGCCACCGAGCCCTCGACGGGGAAGCCCAGGGTGTCCAGGCCCGGGAGTCCGACGGAGTCGGTCGCGGTGGTCACCACGGGCTGCGCGGCCAGCAACTCGCCCACCTCCCCGGCGAGTTCATTGGCACCGCCGCCATGTCCCCCGACCAGCGACACGGCGAACCGTCCGGCCTCGTCGACGCACACCACACCGGGGTCGGTCGTCTTCTCGCCCAGCAGCGGGGCGATCAGCCGTACCACCGCACCCGTGGCCAGGAAACACACCAGCTGCTCGCACTCCGCGAACGCGGACCGCACGGCGTCCCCGACGGGACCTTCGTACACCCGCGTACGGTCCGGCCACGCCACGGCCAGCCGGTCGCGCGCCGCCGCCCCCGCCGCGGTGGCGGAAATGAGGCCGATCACTGGTCAACTCCTTCGTCAGAAACGGGAATTCGCGTCCCCCACAGCAGGAACACGGGATTGGTCGCCGCCAGCCGGGTCACATCACCCGGCAGCGGCGCGAGGCGGGAGGACTGCAGCAGCACCCCGTCGCAGGAGAACCCGGCCCCGGTGAGCGCCGCGCGCGCCGCCGGTACCCGGTCCAGGGCGGCCATCGCCACCACCACCGTCCGCCGGGCTCGCAGCGCGCACGCGGTGACGACGGCGGGCAGCTCGGCCCCGCCGCCTCCGACGAACACGGCGTCCGGGACGGGGAGTCCGGACAGCGCCTCCGGCGCCGATCCGTGCACCACATCCACGTGGACGCCGTGCGCCAGGGCGTTGGCGGCGATCCGCTCCACCCCGTCCGCGGCCTTCTCCACGGCGACGGCGGCGGCGCCGAGCCGCGCGCACTCCACCGCCACCGACCCGGAACCCGCGCCGACGTCCCAGACCAGGTCGCCGAGCCGGGGCCCGAGCCGGGCCAGCGCCAGCGCCCGTACCTCGAACTTGGTGATCATCGAGTCGCGGTGCTCGAACTCCCGCTCGTCCAGGGCCCACCCGGCGGGCCCGGCCGGCGCCCCGGCGACCGTACGCACACCGCCGAGCACCCGTGCCTCATCGAGGCACAGCACCACGCTGACGTCCGGCCCCCAGTCCCGGGCGGCGGCCTCGGCGGGCGTGACCCACTCCACCCGCTCACCCGCGGACCCGAGCGCCGAGGCGACGACGAGAACACGCGCACCGGACGCCCGCGCCGAATCCGAATCCGAATCCGAATCCGAAGTCGAAGTCGAATCCGACGCCGAAGCCGAATCCGACGCTGCCACCGTCGCGGCCGGTCCCGCCGAGGGCTCGGCCGTGGACGAAGCGCTCAGCGCGGAGGAGACGTGTGCGGATCCGCCCGGCGGTGCGCCGAAGGCGTGCCGCAGTGCCGCCCCCAGTTCCGCCGGACCCGACCCCGGTCCTGTCAGCACCGCCACCTTCGGATGCGCCCGGCACACGTTCACGGCCGTACGCGGGTCCCGCCCGTGCGCGCTCACCACCACCGCGTCGTCCCAGGGCAGCCCGACCCGCGCGAAGGCGGCGGCGACGGACGACACCCCGGCCCGCACATCCAGCCGGTCCGCCCCGAACCGCTCCGCCAGCACCCGCACGATCCCGAAGAACCCAGGATCGCCGGAGGCCAGCACCACCACGGGCCGGTCCTTGCCGACGTACCCCTCGATGGTGTCGAGCGCGGGTGCCAGCGGCCCCAGGACGATCCGCGCGGCCTCCGCCGGCAGCTGTGCGGCGTCCAGGTGCCGCCGCCCGCCGACCACCAGCTCGGCCCCGGCCAGCACCTCGGGCGGAAGCGGCGCCCCCGTCCCCGTACCGACGACCGTGATCATGTACTCGCCCCGCGCTCACGCAGCGCCCGCCGGGCCTCGGGGTCGGCCTTGCGGAAGCCGTGGAAGTGGCCGGGGTGGTACAGGTGCGAGCGGGTGCCCTGGGCGTCCAGGGCCGGGCCCACCAGGAAGAGGGTGTGCTTCCAGAGCTTGTGCTCCTTGACCGTCTCCTCCAGCGTCTCGATCGTGCACCGCACGACCAGCTCCTCCGGCCAGGTCGCCTGGTACGCGACGACGACCGGCGTGGACGTCGGATAGCCGCCCTCCAGCAGCTCGCGCACCAGCTGCCCGCTGCGCGCGGCGGACAGGAAGACCGCCATGGTGGTGCCGTGGCGGGCGAACTCCCGCACCTCCTCGCCCGGCGGCATGGGGGTCTTGCCGCCCCCCAGCCGGGTGAGCACGACGGACTGCGCGACCTCGGGAATGGTCAGCTCGCGCTGGGCGAGCGCGGCGACGGCCGAGAAGGAGGAGACACCCGGCACGATCTCGACCTCGATGCCGATCCCGGCACACCGGTCGACCTGCTCCTGCGTACCGCCCCAGAGCGCCGGATCCCCGGAGTGGATCCGGGCGACCCGCAGCCCGTGGGCACGGGCCCGCTCGTACACGGCGACGACGTCTTCGAGGGACATCGTCGCGGAATCGAGGATCTCCGCGCCCTCACGTGCGTGCTGGAGGACCTCCTCCTGGACCAGGCTCGCCGCCCAGATCACCACGTCGGCCTCGGCGATCGCGCGCGCGGCCCGGAACGTCAGCAGATCGGCGGCGCCGGGGCCGGCACCGACGAAGGTCACCCTGCCCGGGGAAGCGTCGCCGGGAACGGTGGCGGAGGCGGCGGCATCGGCCATGAAATTTCGGTCCTCTCTGGACAAAGGGTGTTACGGGTGCAGCTGGATGTGCGCTGAGGCGGGTCGATCGGATACCAAGGCCCCATGGCGGTCTTCGTCGCGCTCGGCGCGTTCCTGATGACGCTGGCCGGCGGCTGGACGGCACAGCGCGTGACCGACCGTCGCCACCTGGTCCTGGGCCTGGCCGGCGGTCTGATGCTCGGGGTGGTCGGCCTCGACCTGCTGCCGGAGGCGCTGCGCGCGGCCGGCCGCGAGATCTTCGGGGTGCCGGCCGCCCTGCTCCTGTTCGTGGCCGGATTCCTCCTGGCCCATCTGGTCGAACGGACCCTCGCCGCCCGCCAGGCCGCCCACGGCGGGGACGAGCACGACCATCACCGCGCGCCCGAGGTGGGCCTGACGGCGGCCGGCGCGATGGTCGGCCACAGCGCGATGGACGGCGTGGCGATCGGCGCGGCCTTCCAGGTGGGCGGCGGCATGGGCACGGCGGTCGCGCTGGCCGTGATCGCGCACGACTTCGCGGACGGCTTCAACACGTTCACCATCACGAGCCTGTACGGCAACGCGCGCCGCCGGGCGATAGGCATGCTGGTCGCGGACGCCTTCGCACCGGTCGTCGGTGCCCTGTCCACGATCTTCATCACCATCCCCGAGACCGTTCTCGGCGGCTATCTCGGCCTCTTCGGCGGCGTCCTGCTCTATCTGGCCGCCGCCGAGATCCTTCCCGAGGCCCACCACGAACACCCGGCCCGTTCGACGCTGCTGTGCACGGTGGCGGGCGCGGCCTTCATCTGGCTGGTGGTGGGCATCTCGGGCTGACGTCCGGCCGCTCACAACTTCCCGCCTCTGCCGCCGTCCCGGCGCGGCGGCGCGATGAGCGTGGACAGGTACGGCAGCGGGGAGCCGTCGAGCTCGGCGGCGGGCCGGATGGACTCCTCGTCCAGCCCCAGCGCCGACCCCCACACGGCGTCGTCGACCCGCCCGGTCTCCCGCAGCGCCTCCACGACCGCACCGGCCTGCCGCCCGAACTTGTACGCCACGACCGTCCCCGGCCCGCTCAGCGCGTCCTTGAGCACCGCGGCACCCGCCGTCACCGGGACGAGGGTCAGCGGCTCGGTGCCCTCGGTCAGTACGGCACCGGAGCGGGCGGCGAGATCCTGCATGGCGGTGATGCCCGGCACGGTCTCGACGACCACGTCCGGCACCAGCTCGGCGATGGTCTGCGCGAGGTAGGTGAAGGTCGAGTAGACGTTCGGGTCCCCGATCGTCGCGAAGGCGACCGATCCATGAGCCCGCAGCAACTCGGCGACCTTGGCACCCGCCGCGTCCCAGGCGGCCTCCCGCCGCCCCCGGTCACTGCGCTCGTTGAGCGCGAACACGACCCGGACGACCTTCTCCTGGCCGACGTAGTGCAGCACGGTCGCCTCGGCACGCCCGCGCTCCCCGGTGTCCATGACCGGCACCACCACGACATCGGCGGCGCGCAGCGCATTGACCCCCTTGACGGTCACCAGCTCGGGATCGCCGGGCCCCACGCCGACTCCGACCAACCTGTTGCTGCTCATGACGTCCGGCACCTCTCCACGAACCTTCGGGCCACACCGGGCTCGGACGCCCAGTGCGTGTGCAGATAACTCGCGTGCACACCCTGCTGTACAAAACCTTCGACATGCGGCCGGGGCGTACGCACACCCCACGCGGGTGCCGCCCCCGCCCCCGGCTCCACCACGGTCCGATGGAACTCGTGCCCCCGCATACGCGTCCCGGCGACCGCCAGCACACTGTCCCCGACGGCGACGGCGTCCCGGTACCCGAGAGTCAGCCGCTCCGACATCCGCGCACGCGCGTCGAGCACGCCGCACATGGGCAGCCCGTCGAGCTCCCGGCACAGATAGAGCAGCCCGGCACACTCGGCGGCGACGGGAGCGCCGCGCTCGGCGAGTGCGGCGATCTCCTTCCGGAGCGCCTCGTTGGCCGACAGCTCACCGCCGTACACCTCGGGGAACCCACCCCCGATGACCAACCCGCGCGTCCCCTCGGGGAGTCGCTCATCCCGAACCGGATCGAACGCGACGACTTCGGCCCCGGCGGCGACAAGCAACTCGGCATGCTCCGCATAGGAGAAGGTGAAAGCCGCCCCACCCGCCACCGCGACCACAGGCCCGGTCCGCGCCCCTTCCAGCCTGTCTGGGGGTCCCCCCTCTGGGGGAGTTTGAGGACGAGGCCGTTCAGGCCGAAGCGGGGGTCCGGGGGCGGCAGCCCCCGAAGACGGGGTCGAAGGGGCAGCGCCCCTGGAGGATGGGACGGGTAGGGGCGGCGGGGGCGAGGAAACCAAGGCCTCAGCCGCATCCCAGGCCGCCGCCGACAACGCTCCCGCCCCCCGCGCCAGCCCCAGCAGCCCCTCCAGATCACACCCCCGCTCCACCTGCGCGGCCATCGCCGCCACCGCCTCGACCGCATCCCCCCGCCGCTCCGCCACCGGCACCAACCCCAGATGCCGCGACGGCGTATCCACCTGGGCCACCCGCCGCAGCACCCCGAACACCGGCACCCCGGCGGACTCCAGCGCCTCCCGCAGCAACTCCTCGTGCCGGTCCGACGCCACCTTGTTCAGGATCACGCCCCCGACCCGCACCTGCGGATCCCACGACGCGAACCCGTGCACCAGCGCCGCCACCGACCGCGACTGCGACGACGCGTCCACGACCAGCACCACCGGCGCGCGCAGCAGCTTCGCCACATGAGCCGTGGAGGCCAACTCGCCTTCGCCCGCGGCCCCGTCGTACAGCCCCATCACACCCTCGACGACGGCCAGATCGCAGCCGCGCGCACCGTGCGCGAACAGCGGGCCGATCAGCTCCGGCCCGCACAGGTACGCGTCGAGGTTCCGCCCCACCCGCCCGGTGGCGAGCGAGTGGTACCCGGGGTCGATGTAGTCCGGTCCCACCTTGTGCGGAGACACGGCGAGCCCCCGCGCGGCGAACGCGGCCATCAACCCCGTGGCGACGGTCGTCTTGCCGCTGCCGGACGACGGCGCGGCGACGACCAGCCGTGGGACGGAAAGGGAACTCACCACGACCTCACCACTCGATGCCCCTCTGCCCCTTCTGCCCCGCATCCATCGGGTGCTTGACCTTGGACATGTCGGTGACGAGGTCGGCGAGGTCGACGAGCTTCTCGGGCGCGTTCCGCCCGGTGATCACGACATGCTGCGTCCCCGGCCGGTTGCGCAGCACCTCCACGACCTCATCGGTGTCCACCCACCCCCAGTGCATCGGGTACGCGAACTCGTCCAGCACGTACAGCTGGTACGTCTCGGCGGCGAGGTCCCGCTTGACCTGCTCCCAGCCCTCCCGGGCCTTCTCCTCGTTGTCCATCTGCGCGTCGCGCTGGACCCAGGACCAGCCCTCGCCCATCTTGTGCCAGTCGACGGTCCCGCCCTCGCCGGATGCGCCCAGCACCCGCAGCGCGTTCTCCTCGCCGACCTTCCACTTCGCCGACTTGACGAACTGGAACACCCCGATGGGCCACCCCTGGTTCCAGGCCCGCAGCGCGAGCCCGAAGGCGGCGGTCGACTTCCCCTTTCCGATCCCCGTGTGCACCACGACGAGCGGCCGGTTGCGCCGCTGCCGGGTCGTCAGACCGTCGTCGGGCACCACACTCGGCTGTCCCTGCGGCATTACGCGGCCCTCCTCGAACGACCCTGAACGTCCTTCACCAGCCCGGCGATCGAGTCCGCCCGCAACTCGTCCAGCGTCACCGCCGTACCGCCCAGTTCACCCGCGAGCTGCCCGGCGAGCCCCAGCCGCACCGGCCCCGACTCGCAGTCCACGACCACGGAGGCGACCCCCTCGGCCGCGAACAGCCGGGCCGCCCGGCCGGCGAGCTCGACCGGCTCCGGACCGCCGGTGGCCCGCCCGTCCGTCACGACCACGACCAGCGCCCGCCGCGCGGGATCCCGCAGCCGCTCCACCCGCAGCACGTCGTGCGCCTTCAGCAGCCCGGCGGCCAGCGGGGTACGCCCGCCGGTGGGCAGCGACTCCAGCCGGACGGCGGCCGCGTCCACCGACGAGGTCGGCGGCAGCGCCACCTCGGCGGCCGACCCCCGGAAGGTCACCAGACCCACCTTGTCCCGCCGCTGGTAGGCGTCGAGCAGCAGCGACAGCACAGCGCCCTTCACGGCACTCATCCGCTGCCGCGCCGCCATCGACCCGGAGGCGTCCACCACGAACAGCACGAGGTTGCCCTCGCGCCCCTCCCGGGTCGCCTGCCGCAGATCGTCCCGGCGCAGCACCAGCCCCGGCCCGGACCGCCCGCGCGCCCGCTGATGCGGGGCCGCGGCCTGTACGGTCGCCGCCAGATGCAGCTTGGTCAGGGTGCCCCGGGGCCGCCGGGCCCCTGTGGTCCGCCCGTGCTCGGTCCGCGCCCGCGAACGCCGCCCGGCGGCCCCCTCACCGATCCCGGGCACGCTCAGCACCTTGGTCCGGAACGGCTCGGCGGCCCGTACGGCGGACTGCTCGCCCGCCCCGGAGGCCTGCGGCTCACCGCCCTCGCCCTCCTCGGGCCGCGCACCGCTGTCCCCGCCCCGCGGACCCTCGTCCGGGGCCGGCTGCCCGCCTCCACCGCCCGGCCCGCCGGGGTCGGGATCCGTGTCGTCCTCGTCCTCGCCGGAGAACTCCTCCAGCGTCTGGTCCAGCTTGTCCTCGTCGAGTCCCGGCGCGTCGAAGGGGTTACGGCGCCTGCGGTGCGGCAGCGCGAGCAGCGCGGCCTGCCGTACGTCCTCCGCCAGCACATCCGTCCGCCCGGCCCACGCGGCCAGCGCGGTCGCCGTCCGCGCCATCACGATGTCGGCGCGCATCCCGTCGACCTCGAAGGCCGCACAGGTCGCCGCGATCTGCCGCAACGCCCCGTCGCCCAGCCGCACCGACGGCAGCAACTCCCGTGCCGCCACGATCCGTTGCCGTACGGCGGTCTCCTCGTCGGCCCAACGCGCCGCGAAACCGGCCGGATCGTCGTCGTACGCGAGCCGCCGCCGTACGACCTCCACCCGCTGGTCGGGCTCGCGAGAGGCGGCCACCTCCACCGTCAGGCCGAACCGGTCGAGCAACTGCGGCCGCAGTTCGCCCTCTTCGGGGTTCATGGTGCCGACGAGCAGGAACTTCGCGGCGTGCCGCACCGACACGCCCTCGCGTTCCACGTACGACGCGCCCATCGCGGCCGCGTCCAGCAGCAGGTCGACGAGGTGGTCGTGGAGGAGGTTGACCTCGTCGACGTAGAGGATGCCCCGGTGGGCGTCGGCCAGCAGGCCCGGCTCGAAGGCCTTCACGCCTTCCGCCAGGGCCCGTTCGATGTCCAGCGCGCCCACGAGCCGGTCCTCGGAGGCGCCCACCGGAAGCTCGACCATCCGCGACGGACGGGACTCGAAGGCGCCGGGCTCGTGCGGACCGTCCGGGCAGGCCGGGTCCGGAGCGGCCGGGTCGCAGGAGAAGCGGCAGCCGGCGACCACGTCCACGGCCGGCAGCAGCGCCGAGAGGGCGCGTACGGCCGTGGACTTGGCGGTGCCCTTCTCGCCGCGCACCAGCACGCCGCCGACCGCCGGGGAGACGGCGTTCAGCAGCAGCGCGAGCCGCAGGTCGTCCTGGCCGACGACGGCGGTAAAGGGGAAGGGGGTGCTCACTGGTCGTCGCCCTCCAAGTCGCCTTCCAGCTCCAGATAGGTGGCGCGCAGCCGCTCCAGGGTGTCCGCGTCCGGCTCGGCCCACAGGCCCCGGTCGGCGGCCTCCAGGAGCCGTTCGGTGATCCCGCGCAGCGCCCACGGGTTGGACTTCTTCATGAAGTCCCGGTTCTCCGCGTCGAAGACGTACTCCGCGCTGAGCTTCTCGTACATCCAGTCGTCGACCACGCCCGCCGTGGCGTCGTAGCCGAAGAGGTAGTCGACGGTCGCCGCCATCTCGAAGGCGCCCTTGTAGCCGTGCCGGCGCATGGCCGCCATCCAGCGCGGGTTGACCACCCGAGCCCGGAAGACCCGGTGCGTCTCCTCTCCCAGCGTCCGGGTCTTCACCTGGTCCGGCGTGGCCGAATCGCCCACGTAAGCCTCGGGGTTGGCGCCGGTCAGATGGCGCACCATGGCGACCATGCCGCCGTGGTACTGGAAGTAGTCGTCGGCGTCGACGAGGTCGTGCTCGCGGGTGTCCACGTTCTTCGCGGCGACGGCGATCCGCTTGAACGCGGTCTCCATGTCCCCGCGCGCCGCCCGCCCGTCGAGCCCGCGGCCGTAGGCGTAGCCGCCCCACACCGCGTACACCTCGGCGAGGTCGGCGTCGGACCGCCAGTTGCGGGCGTCGATCAGCGGCAGCAGACCGGCGCCGTACGCCCCCGGCTTGGAGCCGAAGACACGGGCGGTCGCGCGCCGCCGGTCGCCGTGCTCGGCGGTGTCCTCGTCGGCGTGGGCCTTCACGTAGTTCCGCTCGGCGGGCTCGTCCAGTTCGGCGACCCTGCGCACCGCGTCGTCGATCAGCCCGACCACGTGCGGGAACGCGTCCCGGAAGAAGCCCGAGATCCGGACCGTGACGTCGATGCGAGGCCGGCCCAGCTCGTCGAGGGGGATCACCTCGAAGCCGGTGACGCGCCGCGAGGCCTCGTCCCACACCGGACGGCAGCCCAGCAGCGCCAGGATCTCGGCGATGTCGTCGCCCTGGGTGCGCATCGCGGACGTGCCCCAGACCGTCAGGCCGACGGACTTCGGGTACTCGCCGGTGTCCTGGAGGTAGCGCTGCACGAGCGAGTCCGCGAGCGACTGGCCGACCTCCCAACTCAGCCGGGACGGAATGGCCTTGGGGTCGACCGAGTAGAAGTTCCGGCCGGTCGGGAGGACGTTGACCAGGCCACGGGTCGGGGAGCCCGACGGGCCGGCCGGGACGTAACCGCCGTCCAGGGCTTTCAGGATGTGCCCGATCTCGTCCGTGGTCCGGGCGAGGCGCGGTACGACCTCGTTGCAGGCGAACTCCAACACCGCGACAGCTTCCGGGAGTTCGCTGCCGACGACCTCGCGCACGAGCGCACGGCTCTCGGCGGCGGCCCACTCCCGCTGCTCCATGCCCTCCGCGACCCGGCGGCACAGCTGCTCCAGCAGGTCGATCGCGTCGGCCGCCGTACGGGACGGACCCTCGACGAGATCCGACAGCTCGACCGGCACCTTCACCGGCGCCCCCGGCTCGGCCAGCAACTCCTTCTCGACCAGACCGAAATGCGTGGCGAAGGCGGCGCGCAGCCCGGGCAGCGCGTTCGCCTGCCCGCCCCACACCTGCGAGGCCCGCAGCACGGCCAGTACGAGGTTCACGCGCGGCTCGCCGACCGGCCCGCCGCCGAGAATGTGCAGGCCGTCGCGGATCTGCACATCCTTGATCTCGCACAGATAGCCGTCGATGTGCATGACGAACTCGTCGAAGTCGCCGTCGTCCGGCTGCTCGTCCACATGCAGGTCGTGGTGGAGCTCGGCCGCCTTGACCAGCGTCCAGATCTGCGCCCGTACGGCCGGCGCCTTGGCCGGGTCCAGGTCGGAGACGAGCGCGTACTCGTCGAGCAGCTGCTCCAGCTTGGCGAGGTCGCCGTAGGTGTCGGCACGGGCCATCGGCGGCACCAGGTGGTCGACGACCGTGGCGTGCCCGCGCCGCTTGGCCTGGGTGCCCTCGCCGGGGTCGTTGACGATGAACGGGTAGATCAGCGGCAGCTCGCCGAGGACCGCGTCCGGCGCGCAGCCGGCGCTCAGGCCGAGCCCCTTGCCCGGCAGCCACTCCATGGTGCCGTGCTTGCCCATGTGCACGATCGCGTCCGCGCCGAAGGAGTTGTCCAGCCAGCGGTAGGCGGCCATGTAGTGGTGCGACGGCGGCATGTCGGGGTCGTGGTAGATCGCGATCGGGTTCTCGCCGAAGCCGCGCGGCGGCTGGATCATGACGACGACGTTCCCGAACTGGAGGGAGGCGAGCACGATGTCGTCGCCGTCCACGTACAGGTTGCCCGGCGGTTCGCCCCACGCCTCCGTCATCGCGTCCCGCAGCTCCGGATCGAGCTTCTCGAACCACGCCCGGTAGTCCGCGAGCGGCACCCGGGCGGGCGCGGAGGCCAGCTGCTCCTCGGTCAGCCACTCGACGTCGTGTCCGCCGGCCTCGATGAGACGGTGGATCAACTCGTCGCCGCCGGAGGGGTATTCGGAGACTCCGTAACCGGCCGCCTTGAGGGCGTCAAGGACGCGCACCGCAGAAGCAGGGGTATCGAGGCCGACCGCGTTGCCGACCCGGGAGTGCTTGGTCGGGTACGCGGTGAAGACCAGCGCGACCTTCTTCTCGGCGTTCGGCTTGTGCCTGAGCCGGGCGTGCCGTACGGCGATTCCGGCGACGCGTCCGGCCCGCTCCGGGTCGGCGACGTACACCGGGACGTCGTCCGGGCCCTGCTCCTTGAAGGAGAAGGGGACCGTGATCAGCCGTCCGTCGAACTCCGGGATCGCGACCTGCATCGCCGCGTCCATGGGGGAGAGGGCGGCGTCCGACTCGGCCCAGGTGCTGTGCGAGGAGGTGAGGCAGAGTCCTTGCAGGACGGGAATGTCGAGGTCGGCGAGGGCGCCGATGTCCCAGGCCTCCTCGTCACCGCCCGCCGAGGCCTGGGAGGCGTGGGTGCCGCCCGCGGCCAGGACGGTGGCCACCAGCGCGTCGGCGCCCGCGAGGATCTCGTACAGCCCGGCGTCCGCCCCGCGCAGTGAACCGCAGTACACCGGGAGGGCGTTGGCGCCGTGCGCCTCGATCGCGTCGCACAGGGTGTCCACGAAGGCGGTGTTGCCGCTGAGTTCATGGGCCCGGTAGAAGAGCACGCCGACGGTCGGGCGGCCTTCGGCCAGGGGACGCTCGCCGTGGACGCCGTACTCCGGCATCTTCTGCGGCTCGTCGAACCCCTCACCGGTCAGCAGCACGGTGTCGGACAGGAACCGGGACAGCTCCAGCAGGTTCGCGGGCCCGCCCTCGACGAGGTACCTGAGGGCCTCGGCCACCACACCGGCCGGCACCGACGACTCCGCCATCAACTCGGCGTCCGGCACCGCCTCGCCGCCGAGCAGCACGGTCGGGATCCCGGCGGCCTTCAGCACGGCGAGCCCGTCCTCCCAGGCGCGCTTGCCGCCGAGCAGCCGTACGACGGCGATGTCCGCGCCCTCGACGAGCGCGGGCAGCTCCTCCGTGACGTCGACGCGCGTCGGATTGCCGATCCGGTAGTCGGCACCGGAGGCGGCCCGGGCCGCCAGCAGATCGGTGTCGGCGGTCGACAACAACAACACTGTGCTCATGCGGGCGCTCCCGGTGGAATGAAAGGCAGTCCTTGCGGCGCGCCCGACTCGATGAGCCGCCAGAGCGCGTCCGTGTCCGCGTGCTGTTCGATCAGGTCGCCGAGCCGGTCGAGCTGCTCCTCGCGCAGCGCGGCGAACGAGGTGTCGGGGGCCGGCACGAACCGGCGGCCCGCGGCGGCCGCCACCTCGCGCAGAAAGGCCCGCCGGAAACCGTCCGACTCCAGGGAGCCGTGCCAGTGGGTGCCCCAGGTCTGCCCGACCCGGCAGCCGTCCAAGAAGGGCTCCCCGCCGGTGACTTCGGCGACCCCGTGGTGGATCTCGTACCCCTCGACCCGCTCGCCGAGGGCCTCCCCGACGGGCCGGGTGAGTGTCTTCTCGCGGGCGAACCGGACGCGTACGGGCAGGATCCCCAGCCCGTCCACCTGCCCCCGCCGGCTCTCGACGTCGTCCTCGATGTGCTCGCCGAGGATCTGGAAGCCACCGCAGATGCCGAGGACCGGCCGCTGCTCGGCGGCCCTGCGCCGCAGCGCGTCCGCGAGGCCGCGCTCCCGCAGCCACTCCAGGGCCCGGACCGTCCCCCGGGTCCCCGGGACCACCACGAGATCGGCGTCGGCCAGCTCCTCCGGCCGGTCCACGAACCGCACCACGACACCGGGTTCGGCGGCCAGCGCGTCCACGTCCGTGAAGTTGGACATCAGCGGGATGGCGCACACGGCGACCCGCAGCACGTCCTCGCCGACGGGCGGGGCGGTGTTCGACTCACGGACGGTCCCGCGCAGGGAGACCCGGAGCCCGTCCTCCTCGTCGATGCCGAGGCCGTGCCGGAAGGGGAGGACGCCGTACGTCTGTCGTCCTGTCAGCCCGTGCAGCATGTCGAGGCCGGGCTCCAGCAGGGAGACGTCGCCGCGGAACTTGTTGACGAGGAACCCGGCGACGAGGGCCTGGTCCTCCGGCGAGAGCAGGGCGACGGTGCCGAAGAACGACGCGAACACGCCCCCGCGGTCGATGTCGCCCACCACCAGCACGGGGAGCCGCGCGTTGCGCGCGATCCCCATGTTCACGATGTCGGTCCGGCGCAGATTGATCTCGGCCGGACTGCCCGCCCCCTCACAGATCACCGCGTCATACGTGCCCCGCAACTCGGCGAGACAGTCGAGCACGGTCCCGAGCAGCTTCTGCTGCCGCCCGCCGTGGTATCCGCGCGCGCTCAGCTCACCGACCGGCTTGCCCAGCAGCACGACCTGACTGCTCTGCTCGCCACCGGGCTTGAGCAGCACGGGGTTCATCAGCGCGGTCGGCTCGACCCGGCAGGCCTGCGCCTGCATGGCCTGCGCCCGCCCGATCTCGGCCCCCTCGCGCGTCACGAAGGAGTTGAGGGACATGTTCTGCGCCTTGAAGGGCGCGACCTTGACGCCCTGTCGCACCAGCCACCGGCAGATACCCGCGGTGACGACACTCTTGCCGGCGTCCGAGGTGGTGCCGGCGACGAGAAGACCACCGTTCATGACGTACGTCCCTTCCGTCCCTTCGCGGCGAGGCGCGCGGCGACGGTCACGCCGAGCGCGAGCAGACCGACACGACGGGAGAGCCGTACCGCCCGCCGGATGTCCGCGACCTCCACGGCCCGCCCCTGCGTGTTCAGCACGGGCCGGTGCTCGACCCGTCCCGCATACGACAACGTCCCCCCGAGCCGCACCCCCAACGCCCCCGCGAACGAAGCCTCCACGGGCCCCGCGTTGGGACTCGGATGCCTGGCCGCGTCGGCCCGCCAGGCCCGTACGGCTCCACGGGCATCCCCACCGGCGGCCGTCGCCAGCACGGCCGTCAGCCGCGCCCCCGGCCACCCGGCGACGTCGTCCAGCCGTGCGGAAGCCCACCCGAACCGCCGGTACCGGGCCGACCTGTGCCCGACCATGGCGTCCAGGGTGTTGACGGCGCGGAACCCCACCAGCCCCGGCACACCGGCCAGGGCTCCCCACACCAGCGCGCCCACGACCGCGTCACTGGTGTTCTCGGCGACGGACTCCACGACGGCACGGGCGATCCCGTCGGCGTCCAGGGCCTGCGGATCCCGTCCGCACAGATGCGGCAGCCGGGCACGGGCGGCCTCGACGTCCCCCGCCTCCAGGGCCCGCCCGATGGTCCGCGCCTCGCGCGCGAGCGACGTCCCGCCGACAACCGCCCATGTGGCAGCGGCGGTCAGCGCGACGGAAGCGGTGGTCGACGGTCGTACGACCCGCTGGGCCACGGCCCCCAGAGCCACGGCGCCGCCGGCGCACACGGCGGTGTGCAGAGCGCCCCACCCGCGATCGTCCCGCCACAGCACCTTTTCCACGGCCCCGGCCGCCCGTCCGAACACGGCGACCGGATGCCCCCGGCGCGGATCGCCGAGCAGCAGATCACCGAGAAGGCCGGCGGCGGCGCCGTACGCGAAGACGCGATCGGCACCCATCGGCTCAGCCGGCCGTGGGGTCGGGGACGAGCCGGGTACTGAACCTCGATCGGCAGCCGCACATGGCGTTATGTCCTCACTCAGGGTGTCCGCGCCCTGGTTCGACGAGACCGGCGGTGAGAGTTCCTGGCTCCCGGGGCTACCTACCCCGGTGACAGTGGCGGGACCGCGCCGGATTCACACCGGCTTCCTCTCTTGCCGCCGTACATGGCTCCGGCAGTCCACCATGCCCCCGGAAGACCCGTCAACTTGCCGTTGACCTGCGAGGGGAGAGTGTGCGAAGGCCCACATCGGGTGCCCTGCGGGGCTCCTGGGACATGCCGAAGGCTCCTTCCCGAGCGGGTCGGGGAGGAGCCTTGTCGGTCGTGTCCGGGTCTCGGCGGCGACGGTCCCGGTCAGGCCTTCGCCACGATCAGGTGGATGCCGTACGCCACAGCTGCCGCGCAGGCCGCGAAGCAGACGTAGGCGGCCGTCACGGCCAGGGCCGCGGAGTTGCCCTGGGCCGTGGCGCGGGCGCGGGCGGAGAGGCCCTTGATGCCGAGGGTGAAGAGGGCCACCAGGCCCACGGTGGCCACGAGGCTGACGCCGAAGACGGAGCCGATGGCTGCCCAGTCGATGCTCATGTTGGTTCTTCCTCGGGGTCAGACGGTGGCGGCCGGGTCGGTCGCGGCAGCGGCGGCGGGGGAGGGGATGGTGGCCGTGAGGCCGTCGGTCACCGGGCCCGCGGGCGGGGGAGTGACCGCGGCGATCGCCGTGGTGACCACGCCGGCCGGTTCCTCGGCCGCGGTGTCGTTGACGTTGGCGCTGTCCACGACCTCGCGGCGGGAGAGCTTCCAGATCGCCGCGCCGGCGGCCACCAGGAAGACGCCGACGGCCGCCGTGCCCCAGTCGCCGAGGTCCGTCACGGACTCGGCGAGCGCGCCGACCAGTGCGGCCGCCGGGAGGGTGAGCACCCAGGCGACGAGCATGCGGGTCGCGGTGGACCAGCGGACGGTGCCGCCCTTGCGGCCCAGGCCCGCGCCCATCACCGAACCGGAGACGACGTGCGTGGTGGAGAGGGAGAAGCCGAGGTGGGAGGAGGCCAGGATGGCGGTGGCCGCGCTGGTCTGGGCGGCGAAGCCCTGCTGCGGCTGAAGGTCGGTCAGGCCCTTGCCCATGGTGCGGATGATGCGCCAGCCGCCGATGTAGGTGCCGAGCGCGATGGCCAGACCGGCGGAGAGGATGACCCAGGTGGGAGGGTTCGAGCCGGGGGCGATGGAACCGCCCGCGATCAGCGCGAGGGTGATGATGCCCATCGTCTTCTGCGCGTCGTTGGTGCCGTGCGCGAGCGAGACCAGGCCGGCGGAGGCGATCTGGCCGGCGCGGTAGCCCTTGCGGGTGGCCTCGTCGTCGGCGTTCTTCGAGAGCGCGTAGGAGAAGCGGGTGGAGAACATCGCCGCGAGACCCGCGACGACGGGGGCGGCGACCGCCGGGAGCAGGACCTTGGCGACGAGCACGTCGCCGTGGACGGCGCCGAACCCGGCGGAGGCGACGGTGGCGCCCACCAGACCGCCCATCAGGGCGTGCGACGAGCTGGAGGGCAGACCCACCAGCCAGGTCACCAGGTTCCAGAGGATGGCGCCGACCAGGGCGGCGAAGATGACCTCGGGACGAATGCCGTTCTCGTCGACGAGGCCCTTGGAGATCGTGTTGGCGACCTCCACGGAGAGGAAGGCGCCCACCAGGTTGAGCGCGGCGGACATGGCCACCGCGATCTTGGGCTTGAGCGCACCGGTCGAGATGGTTGTGGCCATCGCGTTGGCGGTGTCGTGGAAACCGTTCGTGAAATCAAACGCGAGTGCGGTTACCACCACAATCGCGAGGATCAGCGAGAAGTTTTCCATTTACCCAGGCAATCGTTCGAAGTCATTGGTTGTTGGACCGTAGGCAACCTGGGTGAACGGGAGGTGAACTGGGGTGGACTTGGGGGTGTCTATGACGGAGGGCCGTCATTCCGCTTACGGTCCGACGGCCCGGTCGCCGCTTGGCTGGTGGCCCTTGGCGAACGACCTCAGCCGGCTCGCCGACCCGTTGAAGAGATTCTGGTCACCCGGCAGGCTGCCGCTGTTGTCGTACTGCCAGAAGGTCCAGGACGACCATCCGGCCGGCAGCGCCCCGGCGTCCGCCGAGCCGTGCCGGGCGATCCACAGCGCGTGGTCGGCGGCGAAGGCGCTGCTGCCGCCGGTGCACAGGTTCCACCAGTGGGTGGTCGTGTAGATCACCGGCCGCCGGCCGGTCTCCCGGTGCAGTTCGTCGCTGAAGGACCTGATCCAGTCGACCATCCTGGCGCTGCTCATGCCGTAGCACTTGTGCTTCTTGTCGTACGGGTCGTACTCGACGTCGAGCGCGGGCGGCAGCGTCCAGCCGTCCGCGGTCCAGGTGCCGCCGTGGCTCACGAAGTACGCGGCCTGCTCGGCGCCCGACGACTTGTCCGGCAGGGCGAAGTGGTACGCGCCCCGCATGATCCCGGCGTCGCGTGCGCCCGCGTACTGCTGGTCGAAGTACGGGCTCTGGTAGGTGGTGGACTCGGTCGCCTTGATGTATACGAACTCGGCGCCCTTCGCCTTGACGCTCGGCCAGTCGATGTCCTTCTGGTGCGAGGAGACGTCATGCCCCCTCGGCAGGCTCCCGGCGGACGCCGGTGTCCCGGCGAACGCGATCGCGGTCCCCGCGGACGCGAGGGCGAGCGCCGCCACGGACGCCGCCAGGGTGCGGACGCGGACGCGGACGCGATGGCGATGGCGCCGACGGTGGTGGCGGGACGGAATGCGGTCACAGGCCATGTTTCCCCCCGGAATGGCAGCGTGTGCGAAAAATCGTCCAGAGATTATTGGAAGATCGGCGTATGATCGGCGATCTTCAGCCAAGGGTGGAGATAGAGCAGTTTGTGGCGATTTGCTCTCTACTGATCTCGGGATGTCCGGCCTAAAGTGCCCTCCCGTGCGGACCGGTTGGGGCGTCGGCTGACAGGATCGGGCCATGGGTGAGCAGTGGCGGGACGAGCGTGGCGGACGGGCCGGCCGGGGTGGCGAACAGGGTGTGCCGGAGCCGCGAAGGCGGGATGTGCGTGCGGAGGAGGCCGACGCCTGGCGGGAACTCGTCGCCACGGCCCGCCGCACGGTGACCGACGGACTCGTCGTCGGCACCTCCGGCAATGTCTCGGTCCGCGTCGGCGACACCGTGCTGGTCACGCCGTCGGGCGTGCCGTACGACCGGCTCGGCGCGGACGACGTGACGGGCGTGGACCTCACCGGCCGTCAGGTGCTCGGCGCCCTGGTCCCGACCAGCGAACTGCCCATGCATCTCGCCGTCTACGGCAGCACCGACGCCGAGGCCGTCGTCCACACCCACGCCGTCCACGCGACGGCCGTCTCGACCCTCGTCCCCGAACTTCCGGCGATCCACTACATGTCCGGGGCCCTCGGCGGCGCCGTCCGGGTTGCCCCTTATGCGACGTACGGCACCGAGGAGTTGGCCGAGAACATGCTCCGCGCCCTGACCGACCGCTCCGGCTGCCTCCTCCAGAACCACGGCACGATCACCTACGGCACGACCCTGACCCAGGCCTATGACCGCACCGCCCAGCTGGAGTGGATGTGCCGCCTGTGGCTGACGGCGTCCTCGGTGCCCGTCCTGACCCCGACCCTGCTGTCACCGGAACAGCTGGCGGAGGCTCGGGAGAAGCTGCGGGGATACGGACAGAAGAAGGGGTGAGTCCGGGGGCGGGCCCTCCTGCCCGGCGCGCCCTCGGGTTTCCTCCGCTGGCCACCACCCCGCTCCGCCCCGACACTGGACAGGTGCGCCCAGTCAAAGTCACGGCCGCCGCCGTCGGTGCCGTACTCGCCGCCGGTGCGGCCAGTGTGGCCGCCGGACGGTTCGCCAGTGGCGCCGCGCTCAAGGCGCCGCCGGGCCGGCCCCTGCCCACCGAACCCCGGCTCACCGTGCACGGCACCGCGGCCGGCCGCATCACCCTCACCCGGGACCTGGCCTCACTGCGCCCCGGCCGCTACGGCCTGGCCGGCGACGGCTCGCACGCGGTCGTCGGCGCCGTCCTGGAGTCCGCCGCGAACACCGCCGACACCGTCGTACGGCGGCTGGAACGCGTGACCCACGGCTCCCTCGAGACCGGCGACCAGGTCTGGCTCACCCCCAACGTCCACATCGGCGACCCGGGCGCGGCACTCGGCCTGGAGTGCGCGGACATCGACATACCCGGTGAACTGGGCCCGCTGCCCGCCTGGTTCGTGCCCGGCTACCGGGACACCTGGGTGATCGCGGTGCACGGCCTCGGCACCACCCGCGAGCTCGCCATGAACGTCATGGAGTTCCTGCATGCCCGCCGGCTGCCCGTCCTCGCCCTCGCCTACCGCGGCGACCTCGGTGCCCCGCGCCCTCCGGACGGCCTGAACCACCTCGGCGAGAGCGAGTGGCGCGACCTGGACGCGGCGATCCGCTACGCCGTCCGCTACGGCGCCCGCCGCGTCGTCCTGTACGGCTGGTCCACCGGCGCCACCATGGCGCTGCGCGCCGCCGTCCACTCGGCACTGCGCGACCGTGTCTCCGGGCTGGTCCTGGACTCCCCGGTGCTCGACTGGGAGGCCACCCTGCGCGCCCTCGCCCAGGCCCGGCACACCCCCGAGGCCCTGCTGCCGCTCGCGGTGCGCGCCGCCCAGGGCCGGGCCGGCCTGCACGCCGATCACGTGGGCGACCCCGTCGACCCGGCGCAGCTCACCGTGCCCACCCTGATCGTCCACGGCCCGGACGACACGGTGGCCCCCTGGACCTACTCCCGCCGGCTCGCCGCCCGGCGCCCCGACCGCGTCGCCCTGCACACCGTGCCGGACGCGCCGCACGGTGCGATGTGGAACGCCGACCCCAAGCAGTACGAGGAGCGGCTGCGCCGGTTCCTCACCCCGCTGATGTGATCCTCACCGCATCCCCGGCCGCTCCCGGGCGCCTTCTCGGCACGGGCCGGAAGCCCTGATTCCATCCGGTTCCAGAGGTTCCGTTTAAGGCTGTATCACTGGCCTGAACATGTCTCCCCGCCTCCCGTCGACCGCCGTGCGTTGGCCAGCCCCGTAGCCCGCCGTGACATTCCGTTTGGGTTTTCGGACCGTCAACCGGAAGACTGCACCCGTGACGTCCCGTATCCCGCGCGACTCAAGGCTTCGACTCGTCCGAACGCGACCCCTGGCCGCCGCCCCCCGAGCGATGAACCAGCGGCCCGCGCGCCGCCCCGCACCCCGCCCGCCCGAGGGCACCCCGGCCCCCGCCGAGCTGGCCAGAATGGCTCGCTCCGGGCTGGCCGGAGCGGCCCGCGTCGCCCACTGGGCCGACGCCGCCCTCGGACCCGGCAGCGACGGTGCGACCGCCGACGGCAAGGCCACCCTCTCCGAGGCGACCGCCGAACGCGCGGCCGGTGATCTGGGCCTGACCGCGGCTCAGGTGCGTGCCGACTGGGACACCGCCCGGCTCGCCGGCCTGGTCGAGGTGCACGGCGAGACCGCGCGCCCCGGCTGGCGCCTGCGCGCCTGGGACCGCGACGACAGCGCCGTGCTGCGCGGCTGGGTCGCCCTCTTCGACGCCTGGTCGCTGGCCCACCCGGAGCCCGCCGAGTTCGAGGCCGCCGCCGTCGCCGAGGTCGTCTCGGCCATGCCCCAGGTGCTCTCCTTCCTCCAGCTCTCCGCCGGGCCCGTCCCGGTCGAGCAGCTCCTGGACCTGCTGCGGCAGCGGGTCACCGAACTGCGCACCGAGCGTTGCGAGGTGCCCTACGAGACGGAGAACGGGTCCGGGTCCGCCGGTCCGGTCGCCGCGCTGCGCTCCGCCGACGCCGACCCGGCGGACCGCGCACCGGCCGAGGACCCCGCCCCCGCCGAGGGCGCCGAACTCGCCCCCCTCCTGGACTGGTCCCTGCACGCCCTGGCCTCCGTCGGTGCGCTGACCTGCGGCGACGCCCAGGCCACCCTCACCCCGCTGGGCAGCTGGGCGGTCTGGGTCAAGCTGGAGCAGATCTGCGTGGCCGCGCAGAGCCCCGCCGGGAACATCGAGGTCGCCGCCGAGGAGATGCTCCGCGGCTGCGCCCAGCTCCGCCCCAACGCGGCCCGCGCCGAGTACCGGGCCTGGCTCGCCGCCCGCCCCGTCGGCAGCGCCGTCGGCGAACTCGTCGACGCCGCCCGGGGCGAGGACGCCCTGCTGCGCGGCCTCGCCTTCGAGGCGCTGCGGGTCGTCGGCGCCCCCGCCGAACCCGACGTCCGCGCGGTCGTCGAGGAGCCGACCCTGCGGCCGTACGCCCTGCTGTGGCTGGCCGAGCACGACGGGGTCGACCCGGAAGACGCCCACGAGGTCCTCACCCGCGAAGAGGCCACCTGGCTCTGGGTGGACACCGCCGCCGCGGTCGCCGACCACGGCGAGGCGCCGATGCTCGTCCGCCACCTGGAGTCGGCGCTGCAGCCGACCGTCCCCGCGCTGCTCGACGAGGTCCGCGCCGTCGGCCACCCGCGCACCGTGCAGGTCCTGGTCGCCCTCGCCGCCGCCCACCCCGACCCCGCGCTGGCCAAGGCCGTCCGCCGGGCCGCCTTCCAGGTGCACACCGGCGGATGAGCGCGGGCGCGGGGACGACGGCGGGTCAGCCGGCTATCTCCGGGGCGTAGGTGCCGAAACTCCAGACGTTGCCCTCGACGTCCCGGGCCATGTAGTCCCGCGAGCCGTAGTCCTGGTCCGTCGGGGGCATCAGGATCTCGGCGCCGTGGTCCACGGCCCGCTGGTGGTGAGCATCGACGTCGTCCACGACGATGTACACCCCGGTCGGGCCCGCGCCCTCCATGGCCGCGTCGAAACGGCCGCCGCGGCCGCTGGAGCCCAGCATGATCGCGCCGTTGCCCTGTACCAGCTCGGCGTGGAGCACCCTGCCGTCCTCGCCCTCGTACACCGACAGCTCGGTGAAGCCGAAGGCCTCCGTCAGCTGCTTGATCGCCGCCTTCGCGTCCGCGTACAGCAGCGACGGATAGATGCTCGGCCGACCGCCGGTCGTGCCTGCCATACCGATCACTCCCTTGTGTGCCGGTCCCCCGAAAGCCGTCGTTCCGGCCTGCTGCACAGTTTTGCACCCGCCACTGACAACGCCCCGGGCCCGCGCGGTCCGTGCAGGCCGACGGCTCAGGGGCGCCGCCTTCGGATCGCGCCGCCCTCGTGTCCTCGCGGTGATCATCCCGGCCCGGACGTGCCGTACGTCACGGCCCCGCCCTGCTCGTCGCCCGGCCCCGCGCACACGGCGCCCGGACCGCCCAGCTCGGCGCCGTGGACGACCTGCGCGGGGACCGCCCCGCACCGCGCGTTCCCTGGGCGACGACCGCCCCGTCACGGGCCCCCTCGAACGCCCGCACGCAGAAAAAGCGCTTGCGCCGCCCCGTTAGACTTGCCGCATGGCCATTCTCCTCGCGCATTAGACGGCGGGAACGTCCTCAGCCGCCCACCCGTCAATTTCCGTACGCCCTGGAGTCTGTCCGTGATCTCCGCCTCCGGTATCGAGCTGCGCGCCGGTGCCCGCATCCTCATCGAGAGCGCCACCTTCCGCGTCGCCAAGGGCGACCGCATCGGCCTGGTCGGCCGTAACGGCGCCGGCAAGACCACCCTCACCAAGGTGCTGGCCGGCGAAGGCATCCCCGCCGCGGGCACCGTCACCCGCTCCGGCGAGGTCGGCTACCTCCCGCAGGACCCCCGCACCGGCGACCTGGACGTCCTCGCCCGCGACCGCGTCCTCTCCGCGCGCGGCCTCGACGTACTGATCCGCAAGATGCGCGAGAACGAGCAGCGCATCGCCAACGGCCAGGGCGCCACCCGCGAGAAGGCGCTGAGGCAGTACGAGCGCCAGGAGACCGAGTTCCTCACCAAGGGCGGGTACTCCGCCGAGGCCGAGGCCGCCACCATCGCCGCCGCGCTCAACCTGCCCGACCGGGTGCTCGGGCAGCCCCTGCACACCCTCTCCGGCGGTCAGCGCCGCCGTATCGAGCTGGCCCGCATCCTGTTCTCGGACGCCGACACCCTGCTGCTCGACGAGCCGACCAACCACCTCGACGCGGACTCGATCGTCTGGCTGCGCGACTACCTGAAGACCTACCGCGGCGGCTTCATCGTGATCTCCCACGACGTCGACCTGGTCGAGACGGTCGTCAACAAGGTCTTCTACCTGGACGCCAACCGTTCCCAGATCGACGTCTACAACATGGGCTGGAAGCTCTACCAGCAGCAGCGCGAGGCCGACGAGAAGCGCCGCAAGCGCGAGCGCGCCAACGCCGAGAAGAAGGCCGCCGCGCTGCACTCCCAGGCCGACAAGATGCGCGCCAAGGCCACCAAGACGGTCGCCGCGCAGAACATGGCCAAGCGCGCCGACAAGCTGCTGGCCGGCCTGGACGCCGTCCGCGCCTCCGACAAGGTCGCCAAGCTCCGCTTCCCGGAGCCCGCGCCCTGTGGCAAGACCCCGCTGACCGCCGAGGGCCTGTCGAAGTCGTACGGCTCGCTGGAGATCTTCACCGACGTCGACCTCGCCATCGACAAGGGGTCGAGGGTCGTCATCCTCGGCCTCAACGGCGCCGGCAAGACCACCCTGCTGCGGCTGCTCGGCGGTGTCGAGCGGCCCGACACCGGCGAGGTGATCGAGGGCCACGGCCTCAAGCTCGGCTACTACGCCCAGGAGCACGAGACCCTCGACCCGGAGCGCACGGTCCTGGAGAACATGCGCTCGTCGGCCCCCGACATGGACCTCGTGGAGGTCCGCAAGGTGCTGGGCTCGTTCCTGTTCTCCGGCGACGACGTCGACAAGCCGGCCGGGGTCCTCTCCGGCGGCGAGAAGACCCGTCTCGCCCTCGCCACCCTGGTGGTCTCCGCCGCGAACGTCCTGCTCCTGGACGAGCCCACCAACAACCTCGACCCGGCCAGCCGCGAGGAGATCCTCGGCGCCCTGCGCACCTACAAGGGCGCGGTCGTCCTCGTCACCCACGACGAGGGCGCGGTCGAGGCGCTCCAGCCGGAGCGGATCATCCTGCTGCCGGACGGCGTCGAGGACCTGTGGGGCGCCGACTACGCGGACCTGGTGGCCCTCGCCTGAGAACCGATCCCGTCGTCCTCGCTTGATCGAATGCCTGATCCACTGGCTATGGATCATTCGGCCTATCGGTGATCCATCATCTGTGTGAGATCTCCTCGTACCGAGGTGTGTCCTACATCGATTTCGCGGCCGATCCCTTTGTCGACAAGGGATCGGCCGCTCTCCATGTCTGACCTGGTACTTCACGGAAGAGCCCGTTCGGCCCTATGGACAACCCTCATCGGAATCACGGATTCCGTATGTGGGGATGCGCTCCTGTCGTCACAACGATGTCTCACGGACCTTGCCGAATGGGTGGCCATCACGCCCCGGAGGGGTGATCATGAGGGGACCAGAGCGCACTTCCCATGAGGAGGCACGGGTGGCCGAGACTCTGAAGAAGGGCAGCCGGGTGACCGGCGCCGCGCGCGACAAGCTCGCGGCAGACCTGAAGAAAAAGTACGACTCCGGTGCGAGCATCCGGGCACTGGCCGAGGAAACCGGCCGCTCGTATGGCTTCGTCCACCGGATGCTCAGCGAGTCGGGTGTCACGCTGCGTGGGCGTGGCGGGGCGACGCGGGGCAAGAAAGCCGCGTCCTGACCCCGGGCGGCCCATCGGCTTCGATGGTGGCCACCCGGTCGGTCGTGTGATCGGCCGGGTGGTTACTGTGCAGTCACTTAGCATGCCGTACGGCACTGCATGATGACCGCACCCACCGGAGGCGCCCCATGGCTTCGCCCGACCAGGACCTCGCTCCTGCACTCGACAAGGACGGCGTACGGCTCACCGTCGACGACGCGCTCGCCACGGTGACGCTGACCAATCCGGCCAAGCGCAACGCCCAGAGCCCCGCACTGTGGCGGGCGTTGGCGGAAGCCGGGCGGTCACTGCCGGGGTCGGTCCGGGTCGTCGTGCTGCGTGGTGAAGGCCAGTCCTTCTCCGCGGGCCTCGACCGGCAGATGTTCTCGCCGGAAGGGATCCCGGGCGAGCCGACCTTCATCGAGCTCGCGCGCCGCGACGACGCCGGGCTCGACGCGACCATCGCCGAATACCAGGAGGCGTTCACCTGGTGGCGGCGCAACGACATCGTGTCGATCGCCGCCGTGCAGGGCCACGCCATCGGGGCCGGCTTCCAGCTGGCTCTCGCCTGTGACCTGCGCGTCGTCGCCGACGACGTGCAGTTCGCGATGCGCGAGACCAGCCTGGGCCTGGTGCCGGACCTGACCGGCACGCACCCGCTGGTCTCGCTGGTGGGCTACGCCCGCGCGCTGGAGATCTGCGCGACCGGACGCTTCGTCCAGGCCGAGGAGGCGGTGGCTTCCGGGCTGGCGAGCGTGGCGGTGCCGGTGGGTGAACTCGACGCGGCGGTGAGCGACCTGGCCGGCGCGCTGCTGGCCGCGCCGCGGGACGCGGTGGTGGAGACCAAGGCGCTGCTTCGGGGTGCGGGCGGTCGTACGTATGACGAGCAGCGGGCTGCCGAGCGGCAGGCGCAGGCCCGGCGGCTGCGGGACCTTGCGGGGGTGGCCGAGTAGGTTCACCGCGGGCCGGTGGGGGCTGGTCGCGCCCACGGGGCGGAGCCGCACATCGATACAGCCCCGCGCCCCTGAAGGGACGCTTTCAGCCGACGCTCGTCACCAGTACGGCCACCGTCGGGCGATCGTCCAGGGCTGCCCTGACCGCCGTACGGACCTGCCGGGCCACCTCCACGGCCCGCAGGCCGTCGTCGGCCAGTGCCACCTCCACCCGCACATGCCGGCGCGGCAGTGCGGCGTCGAAATGGATCTCACGGCTCAGCGCGCCCGTGACCCGGTCCACCCCCGGCACCGCCAGCGCCGCCGCCGTCACCCGCGCCCCGTCCGGATCGGCGCCCTCCCGGACCGACGGCGGCCGCGGCGGACGTACGACCCCTGCCTGCGCCGTGTCCTCCTCCAGCAGGTCGGTCACCCGCAGGTCGATCTCGGTCACCGTCAGCCCGAGCCGTACCGCAGCCGCCGACAGAGCCCGGCGCAGCCCGGCCGCCGTCGTCGGCAGTGGCTCCGCGGCCGTCGCCGCGAAGTCCGCCGACAGACGCAGCGGTCCCGGCGGCACCGCACCGGGCGGTGGCGGTACGACGGGCTCCTGAACGTCCTCCGGGTCCGCCGGCGCGATCCGCACCGCACCCAGCCGCACGCCCCGAACCTCGCCCGCCGCCCGCCGCACCACCGCGTCGGCCGCCGCCTCGGTGAGCCACGCCCCGTCGCCCGGCCCGCCCAGCGGAAGCAGCCTGCCGAAACCCAGGGGGTGCCGTACCGCGTCTGTCCATCGGTCCGCCGTCATTGCTCCAGCCTGCCGCATCCCCGGGGCATGACAGGGCATCCGCACTTACGGTGGTCGCAGGACGACGACCGGAAGGGACGCACGGCGATGAGCGAGACGGCGGCCGAGGCAGAGAAGGACCCCACGGCAATCACCCGCAAGACCACCAGGCGCGGCGGTGGCGATCCGTCCACCCGGGGGCGGACGACGATCGCCGACGGGGTCGTGGAGAAGATCGCCGGGCTGGCCGCCCGGGACGTGGTCGGTGTGCACGCGATGGGCAGCGGACTCGCCCGCACCTTCGGCGTCGTGCGCGACCGGGTGCCCGGCGGTTCCAAGTCCGTGACCCGGGGTGTGAAGGCCGAGGTCGGCGAGGTGCAGACCGCGCTCGACCTGGAGATCGTCGTGGACTACGGCGTGTCGATCGCCGACGTGGCCCGCGCGGTGCGGGAGAACGTGATCGCGGCCGTGGAGCGGATGACCGGGCTCGAAGTGGTCGAGGTCAACATCGCGGTGAGTGATGTGAAGCTGCCGGAGGAAGAGGAAGAAGAGCCGGAGTCCCGGCTTCAGTGACCGTTGGGCTTCAGTGACCTTCGAGGGGAGCGCACCATGGGTTTGGCCGTGGTCGGCATGATCGCCGGCATGGCGCTGGGCTTCGCCGGGTACTTCGGCGGGTTCGGCGCCTTCCTGCTGGTGGCGGCGCTGGGGGCGATCGGGTTCGTCGTCGGCCGGTTCGCGGAGGGGGACCTGGAACTCGGCGAATTCTTCCGCAGCCGAGACGACCGGCGTGACCGGCGGCGATGACCTCCGCGATGCCCTCCGCGAGCGGTGAGACACCCGGTGGCCCGGCGGTCGTGGCGCCCGGCGGGCGGGGCGCGCTCCGGATCGCCGACCGGGTCGTGGCGAAGATCGCCGCACAGGCGGCCCGCGAGGCGCTCGGCGCCCTTCCGAAGGACGCCGTGCCCCCGCACGCCACGGTCGTCGTCCACCATGAAGCCGCACGCGTCCGTGTCCACCTCGAACTGGACTACCCGTCGGACATCGGCGCCCGGTGCGCGGCCGTGCGTCGGCATGTGGTCGAGCGGGTAGGCGCGTTGGTGGACATGGAGGTGCCGGAGGTCGTCGTCCACGTCGAACGGCTGCACCCGGCCCAGACCCCGGGGAGGGCGTGATGAGCACCGAACAGACACCGGTCATGGACAAGCCACCACCGGCGGAAGCGCCCGCGCACACCCACGAGGCCCGCTTCTGGTCCCCGCGCCGCGCCCCCGCGGTCCTGGTCGCACTGCTCACCCTCGTCGTCGCGGGCGCCTTCCTGTACGACATCACGGCCGTCCGGGCCCACCACCCCGCGATGCGCTGGCGCCGCGAACTGGCCCGCCAGCTCGCCCGGCGGCCCCTCGACGACACCTGGGTCCTGGTCGGTGCCGGCATCGGCTTCGCCCTGGGCCTGTGGCTGCTGGTCCTGGCCGTCACGCCCGGACTGCGGGACCTCCTGCCCATGCGCCGTACCCACCCCGACGTCCGCGCCGGACTGCGCCGCGACGCGGCCGCGCTGGTGCTGCGCGACCGGGCCATGGACATCTCGGGCGTACGCCGGGTACGCGTACGGCTGCACCGCTCCCGCGCCCATGTCCTCGCCGTCTCGCACTTCCGCGAACTCGACGAGGTCCGGACCGACCTGGAGACGGCCCTGACCGAGGCGATCCGCAGCCTGGGCCTCGCGCGTCCGCCCAAGCTGACACTGCTCGTGCTGCGACCCGGCAAGAAGGGGTGACGTCATGCTCAGCGCGGTCAACCGCGTACTGACCGGCCTGGCAGGCCTCCTGCTCCTCGCCCTGGGCGGCTCGGTCCTGGCCGTCGGCCTCGGCGCCCCGGCCCCGTCCTGGTGGATCCACCACGGCCGTCACGACGTCCTGCTCACCACCGCCCAGCGCACCCACTGGCGCGCCGCGAGCTGGTGGTGGCCGACGGTCCTGGCGGCACTGGCCGTCGTGGTCCTGCTCTCCCTCTGGTGGCTCACCGCGCAACTGCGCCGACGCCGCCTGACGGAGGTCCTGGTGGACACGGGAGACGGCGAGGGCGCGCTGCTGCGCGGCAGGGCCCTGGAGACGGTCCTGGCGACGGACGCGGCCCACCAGCACGGCGTGGCCCACGCCCAGGCGGTCCTGAGGGGCACCCGGACGGCACCGCAGGTGAGGGTCTGGCTCCAACTGGAGCCGGACGTGTCACCGGGTGCGGCGCTGGACGACCTGACGGCCCAGGCTCTGGCACACGCCCGGGACTCGGCGGCTCTGAAGAGACTCCCGGCGGAAGTACGACTGACGTCGGTCAGACACCGTGCGGAGAGGGTGACCTGAACGCCGCTCGGGAGGCCGGCCTGTTCGGGGCGCGGGGCTGTAGCGATATGCGGCTCCGCCGCGTGGGCGCGACCGGCCCCCACGACCCGCACCCGGCGAGCGACCGTCAGAACCCGTGCCTCAGCCCCCCGTCGACCGGCACCATGATCCCCGTCAGATAGGACGCCGCCGGAGACATCAGGAACGCCGCCACCCGCCCGAACTCCTCCGGCGCGCCGTACCGCCGCAACGGAATCCGCGACTGGTTCGCGACCCGGGTGGCCTCCGGGTCGGCGGACAGCGCATCCAGCTCCCGTACCCGATCCGTGTCGATCCGCGACGGCAGCACCCCCACCACCCGGATCCCGCGCGGGCCCAGCTCGTCCGCCAGCGACTTGGCGAACCCGGCCAGCCCAGGCCGCAGCCCGTTCGAGATCGTCAGCCCGGGAAGCGGCTCGTGCACGGACGCGGACAGCACGAACCCGATGACACCGCCCTCCTCCAGTTCCTCGGCCGCCGTGCGGGCGAGCCGCACCGCTCCCAGGAACACCGACTCGAAGGCGGTCCGCCACTGCTCGTCGGTGTTGTCGGCGACGAACCCGGCCGGAGGCCCGCCCACGCTGACGAGAATGCCGTCGAAGCCCCCGAAGAGATCACGCGCGACCGCGATCAGCCGCGTCGGCGCATCCGCGTCCGCGTTGTCGACGGCGACACCGACCGCGTTCGGCCCCAGTTCGGCCGCCGCCTCGGCGACCCGCTTCTCGTCCCGCCCGGTCACCACGACCTTCGCCCCGTCGGCGACCAGCTCACGCGCGGTCGCGTTGCCCAGTCCACGGGTCGCTCCGGTGACGACGTACACCCGGTCCTTCAGTCCAAGATCCATGGCCCCTATCCTGCCTGCTCGCCACCGAACAGCGTGAGGGCGGTGTTCACCAGCCCGATGTGACTGAACGCCTGCGGGAAGTTGCCCAGCTGACGCCCCGTCTCCGGGTCGTACTCCTCGGACAGCAGGCCCACGTCGTTGACGAGCCCCACCAGCCGTTCGAACAGTTCCTTCGCCTCGTCGGTGCGGCCCGTCATGTGCAGCGCGTCGGCGAGCCAGAACGAGCACGCCAGGAACGCGCCCTCGCCGCCCGGCATCCCGTCGACGCCGATCGCGTCCGTGTCGTAGCGGCGCAGGAACCCGCCGTGGCCCAGGTCGTCGCGGATCGCGTCCACCGTGCCGACCACCCGGGGGTCGTCCGGGGGCAGGAAGCCGACGCGCGGGATCAGCAGCAGCGAGGCGTCGAGTTCCCGCGATCCGTAGTACTGCGTGAAGGTGTTGCGCTTCCGGTCGAACCCCTTCTCGCACACCTCGCGGTGCACCTCGTCGCGCATCGTGCGCCAGGTCTCCAGCTCACCGCTGAGCTCCGGGTAGTCCTCCAGGGTCTTCACCGCACGGTCGGCGGCCACCCACACCAGCACCTTGGAGTGCACGAAGTTGCGGCGTCCGCCGCGCACCTCCCACAGTCCCTCGTCCGGCTGCCGCCAGGCCTTCTCCAGGAACTTCATCAGCGCGCACTGGATGGACCACATGTGCGGTTTGGTGGACAGGCCCGCGCTACGGGCCAGCGACAGCGAGTCCATGACCTCGCCGTACACGTCCAGCTGGAGCTGGTCGACCGCGTTGTTGCCGACGCGCACGGGGCTGGAGTCGGCGAAGCCTGGCAGCCAGGCCAGTTCGAACTCGGGCAGCCGGCGTTCGCCCGCGAGGCCGTACATGATCTGCAGGTCCGCCGGGTCGCCGGCGACCGCGCGGACCAGCCAGTCGCGCCAGGCCTCCGCCTCCTTGTGGTAGCCGGCGGACAGCAGGGCGCCGAGGGTGAGCGTGGAGTCGCGCAGCCAGCAGAAGCGGTAGTCCCAGTTACGCACCCCGCCCAGTTCCTCGGGCAGCGAGCTGGTGGCGGCGGCGACGATGCCGCCGGTCGGCGCGTAGGTGAGCGCCTTGAGGGTGATCAGGGAGCGCACGACCGTGTCCCGGTAGGGGCCGGCGTAGGTGCAGCGGGCGGTCCAGCGCCGCCAGTCGGTGACGCTGGTGCGCAGCGCCTCGTACGGGTCCACGAGCGGCGGCCGCTGCTGGTGCGAGGGGTGCCAGGTGAGCACGAACGCGACCCGCTCGCCCGCCGCGACGGTGAACTCCGAGTGGGTGCCGAAGTCCTCGCCCCAGGTCCGTACGGAAGGATCGCTGCGCAGCCACACCGAGTCCGGCCCGGCGACGGCGACCCGGTGCCCGCCGGAGCGCCGCATCCAGGGAGTGACCGAGCCGTAGTCGAAGCGCAGCCGGAGCAGGCTCTGCACGGTGACGCGGCCGCTGACGCCTTCGATGACGCGTACGACGTCGGGGGCGCGGTCGCGCTGGGGCATCAGGTCGGTGACCCGGACCGTGCCCTCGTCGGTCTCCCACTCCGTGTCCAGGACCAGGGTGCCGATCCGGTAGGCGCGCCGGGTGCAGGTGGTGGCCCCCCTGGGGGCGATCCGCCAGTGGCCGTGGTTCTCGTCGCCCAGGAGCCTGGCGAAGCATGCGCCGGAGTCGAACCGGGGCAGGCACAGCCAGTCGATGGAGCCGTCCCGGCCGACCAGAGCCGCGGTCTGTTCGTCGCCGATCAGGGCGTAGTCCTCGATGCGTCGGTCCACGGGACCCGGTTTCCCGGTCGGCCCGGGGGCCAATCAGGGGGTGGGCCGGGGGAGTGACGCGGCACTCGTGTCACGGGCCGGCCCCGCGGCCTCAGACGGCGGCCGGTTCGGCCTCCTCGGCCGGTTCCTCCTCCGCCGCCTCGGCACGCGCGCGTGCCTCGCGGCGGACCAGCACGAAGAAGCCGTAGGGGACGCCCGCGGCGAACAGCCACCACTGGATCATGTACGCGTAGTTCAGCGGGGCGTCTTCCTTGCCCGGGTCGGAGATCTGCTCCGGGGTGTCGCCCTTGGGCTGCGGCGCGGTCTGCTCGATGTAGCCGCCCAGCACCTGCTTGCCGAGCCGGCGCGCCTGCTCCTCGCTGTTGATCAGCATGATCTGCCGGTCGGGCAGGCCCTTGATGTCCTTGATGCCGCTCGCCGCGGTGGTCTCGTCGGGCATCAGCCGGCCCTGGACGGTGACCTGGCCGGCGGGCGGTGCGGGAATCTTCGGGAAGGCGGTCTGGCTCGGGCCGTCCGCGGAGATCCAGCCCCGGTTGACCAGCAGCACCCTGCCGTCCGCCAGGACGAACGGGGTGAGGACGTGGTAGCCGACCTCGTCGTCGGAGTTGGTACGGCGGCGGACGACGACCTCGTCGGCGGTGTCGAAGGTGCCGGTCGCGGTGACGGTGTGGTACCGCTCCTTGCGGGTCACCGCGTGCCCCGGCTCGGTCACCTGCTCCACGGGCACCGGCTTGGCGTTCAGTGCCTCGGCCACCAGCTGGTTACGGGCGCTGCGCTCCTCGTACCGGTGCTTCTGCCAGAACCCCAGTCGGATCATCGTGGGGATGAGAAGCAGCGAGACCAGGGCGAGGATCACCCACTGCCGGGTCAACAGGAAGCGGTACACGAAGAAAGACCGTACCCCTCATGTGCCGGCCCGCTGCGGGAGGGTCCCCCAGAGGGCCGACACATCTCCGCCTCGGCGGTCACGCGTGGCGCCGGTCACACGCGGTCGACGATCCCCGCCTTCCCCGCCTCGCGGGCACAGTGGGCGCCGCAGTACCACTGGTTGTCGGCCTCGACGCCCTGGCCGATGATCGACACCTTGCAGTGCTCGCAGAGCGGGGCCATGCGGTGGATCGCACAGGAGAAGCAGTCGAAGACATGGACCGCGCCCTGGGCGTGCACCTCGAAGGTCATTCCGTAGTCATTGCCGCAAACTTCGCATTTAGCCATGCGCCACAGCGTGGGCGGTCGTCCTCGCGCGGGCGAGTGGGCGCGGGGCGAGTCGCACGGCAATCACCCGTCCGTACGGTCCTGCCGCGCCGTCACTTCTCCTTGGCCGACGCCACGTCCCGCAGCAGCTGCCCGAAGGCCGCCTCGTCCATGACCGGGGTGCCGAACTGGCGGGCCCTGACGACCTTCGACGTACCCGAGTCGGGGTCGTTGGTGACGAGCAGGCTGGTGAGCCGCGAGATGCTCGTCGACACGTGCAGACCTGCCTCGACGGCCCGGTCCTCCAGAAGCTCCCGGTCGGTCGAGGTGTCCCCGGAGAACGCCACCCGCATGCCCTGCCTGAGCGGCTTGCCGTCCTCGTACCGCCCCGGGTTCGGGTACGGGCACGCCGGCCGCTTGCGGGACGGGCGCCAGCTGCTGGTGGGCCGGTAGCCGCCGCCGTAGCCCCCGCTCGCCTGCTGCCCGATCCGGGGCGTCTCCGACCACTCCGTCAGCGGCCGGCACTCCAGGAGCGGCAGCCGTACGTTCCCCGTCGCCGCGGCCCGCAGGCTCGGGCGGAACGCCTCCGCGAGCACGCGCGCGTCGTCCAACGCGTGGTGCGCCCGCCGCTGTACGACACCGAAGTGCGCGGCCAGGGTCTCCAGCTTGTGGTTGGGCAGCGGCAGGCCCAGCTCCTTGGAGAGCGCGATCGTGCACAGCCGCTGCCGTACCGGGGCCTCGGCCTTCGCGCGCGCGTACTCCCGCGCGATCATCTGCCAGTCGAAGACCGCGTTGTGCGCGACCAGCACCCGGCCGTCGAGCCGCGCCGAGAACTCCTCCGCGATGTCCGTGAAGAGCGGCGCCCCTTCGAGCGTCTCGCTCGTCAGCCCGTGGATCCACACCGGACCCGGGTCGCGCTCGGGATTGACCAGCGTGTACCAGTGGTCCTCGACCTCGCCGCGCTCGTCCAGCCGGTAGACGGCCGCGGAGATTATCCGGTCGTCCCGGGCCAGTCCGGTGGTCTCCACGTCAACGACCGCGTACCCCTTGGGATACGCGGCCGGCCACGGGGTGCCGGGGGACACTGCGGTCGTACGGTCTTCGAGCATGGTCATTGAGGATACGGGCCCCGGCCGACTGTCCGGTCCGTCAGGTCGCCCGGTGCAGCCGCCCGTTCGAATGTCCTGATTGCCCTTCGCGTGGCTATGGACCTTTTCGCCGCCCGGTGCAAGCGTGCACCCCGCCCGGCGCGCTGACGCGACGACGGGCGGTGGCCGACGGAAGGGCGGTACGGCGGATGGCACGCGTACGGTACGGCGCTCGGACCGGGGCTGAGATCGCGGCCGCGCGCACCACGAAGCTCCCGGACGTCTGGTCCACCGGCGTGGTGGCCGTCTGGGAGACCGACCCGGACGCGGTCGCGGCCGTGCTGCCGCCTCCGCTCAAGCCCTCCGGCCGGCCGCTGGCCCGCGTCAACATCAGCAAGGTCGAACTGCCCGGATACCCGCTCGGCGCGGGCTCGTTCGCGGTCGCCGCCGCGCACGGCGCGGTCGAGGGCTGGTACCCGCTGGTGATGCCGATGACCCATGAGCGCGCCCTCACCGGCGGCCGCGAGGTGTTCGGCGAGCCGAAGAAGCTGGGCGAGGTGACGGTCGAGCGGACCGGCCCGGACATCCGTGCCGCCCTCGCCCGGCACGGCGTCGCCTTCGTGGAGGTGCGCGGCACGGTCGACGGCCCGCTGCCGCTGCCCGAGCCCGCCCCGAAGACCGACTTCTACTTCAAGTTCCTGCCGGCGGTCGACGGTTCGGGCTTCGACGGCGACCCGCTCCTGGTGCACTGCGTCCGCGCGGAGAAGGTCCGCCGGCTGGAGCGTGTGACGGGGGAGGTGATCCTCCGCGAGTCCGCGTACGACCCGGTCGCCGACCTCCCGGTGGTGCGCCTGCTGGACATCACCCTCGGCGAGAAGACCAGCGACCAGCGTGGCCGGGTCGTCGAACGGGCCGACGCCCAGGCCCTGTTGCCGTACGTCCACCAGCGCTACGACGACCCGCGCCAGATCCACGACGCGCCCCCGGAAGGGAGCGGGAGCTGATGGAACTCCGTGCCGGACAGGTCGCCGTGGTCACCGGCGCGGCGAGCGGGCTGGGGCTCGCGATGGCCCGGCGGTTCGCCGCCGAGGGGCTGAAGGTGGTCCTCGCCGACGTCGAGGCCGCCGCGCTGGACAAGGCCGCCGACGGCCTGCGCGCGGAGGGCGCCGACGTGCACGCGCGCGTGGTCGACGTCGGCGACCGCGAACAGGTCCTGGAACTCGCCGAGTCGGCGTACGGGACGTTCGGCGCGGTGCACGTGCTGTGCAACAACGCCGGGGTCGGCTCGGGCGCCGAGGGCCGGATGTGGGAGCACGAACCGAACGACTGGAAGTGGGCGTTCGAAGTCAATGTGTGGGGTGTCTTCCACGGCGTACAGGCTTTCCTGCCGAGAATGATCAAGTCGGGTCAACCCGGTCATGTGGTCAATACGTCCTCCGGCGACGGCGGTATCGCACCGCTGCCGACGGCCTCCGTCTACGCGGTCACGAAAGCGGCCGTCGTCACCCTCACCGAGTCCCTGTACGCCCACCTGAAGGCGGAGCACGCGCGCGTGGGCGCCTCGGTGCTCTTCCCGGGGCCGCACATGCTGCGCACGGGACTGTGGGAGTCGCACCGCAACCGGCCCGCCCGGTACGCCAAGGAACGGCCGCGCAGGACTCCGTACCGCAGCCTCGACCAGTGGGAGGCGGCGATGCGCGCGGCGGGCAAGGAGGTCCGCTTCACGCCCGTCGAGGAGGTCGCGGAGTTCGTCGTGGCGGGCATCCGCGCGGACCGCTTCTGGCTGCTGCCGCCCGGCGGGCACAGCGACGCCCAGATCCGGGCGCGGGCCCGCTCCATGCTGGACCGGACGAACCCGTCGTACCTCGAAAGCTTCATCCTGGACTGAGCATCTGGACCGACAGGGAGCTGTCGTGACGTCGTCTGACGACCCGTATCTGATCATCTCCTCCGACTGCCACGCCGGGCTGCCCACCGAGGAGTACCGGCCCTATCTGGACGCCCGGTTCCACCGGGACTTCGACGAGTTCCTCACCGGGCGCGACCGCCGCCGGGAGGAGATGACCCGGCTCGGCATCCGCAACGAGGCGTTCGCCACCAAATGGTTCGAGGACAACGAGGAGGGGCTGCGCGGGGGCTGGGACACCGCGCAGCGCCTGAAGGAGCTGGACGGCGACGGGGTGGCCGCCGAGGTGGTCTTCCCGGACGCCGACGCGGTCGACAGCCGGACGGCGGCGCCCTTCGGGGTGGGCCTCGGCCTGTCCGGCGACCAGGACCCGGAGCTGGGCATGGCGGGCGCCCGGGCCCACAACCGCTGGCTGGCGGACTTCGTGTCGGAGCACCCCGAACGGCACTGCGGGGTCGCCCTGCTGCCCGTCACGGCACCGACGGACCGGGTCGTCGCCGAGGTGTACCGCGCGAAGGCGTCCGGCCTCGGCGCCCTGATGATCCCCTCCATGTGGGTCGACAAGGAGCCCTACCACGACCGCCGTTACGACCCGGTCTGGGCCGCGGCGGCCGAGTGCGCGATGCCGGTCCTCACCCACTCCGGGGCGGCCCCGCGCCACGAGTACGGCGATCATCTCGGCATCTACGTCAGCGAGGTGACGTGGTGGCCGGCCCGTCCGCTGTGGTTCCTGCTCTGGTCCGGCGTCTTCGAACGCCATCCCGGACTGAAGTTCGGTGTCGCCGAGTCGGGCTGCTGGTGGCTGCCGAACCTGCTGTGGTTCATGGACCGCCTCTACCTCGGCGCACACGGCGGCAAGAAGCTCTCCCCCTTCGAGGAGCTGAGGCGCCCGCCGCACGCGTACCTGGACCGGCAGGTGTTCGTCTGCGCCACCAACACCAAGCGCCGGGAACTCGCCCAGCGCTACGAGATCGGCGTCGACAACATCCTCTGGGGCAGCGACTTCCCCCACCCCGAGGGCACCTGGCCCGACACGCGCGCGTGGCTGCGCCGCACCTTCCACGACATCCCGGTGACCGAGACCCGCCGGATGCTCGGCCTCGCGGCGGCCGATGTCTTCGACTTCGACGTGGACCGCCTGACCCCGCTCGCCCGCCGTATCGGCCCCACCCCCGCCGACCTCGGCCAGCAGGCCGACCAGGCGGCGGTGGAGGCCTCCTGGGCCCGCTCGCGCGAGGTGGGCCGCCACTGGCTGACGGACAACGACTTCCCGACCCTGGGGGTGACGCGGTGACCGACCGCTACACGGTGATCTCGGCCGACTGCCACGCGGGCGCGGACCTCCTCGACTACAAGCCCTACCTGGACAAGCGCCACCACGACGACTTCGACGCCTGGGCGGCGACCTACGTCAACCCCTACGAGGACCTGCTAGCCGACTCGGCCGACCGGAACTGGAACTCCGCGCGGCGGCTCGCGGAGCTGGAGGAGGACGGGATCGTCGCGGAGGTGATCTTCCCGAACACCATCCCGCCGTTCTTCCCCTCCGGCTCCCTGATGGCCCCCGCACCGACGGCGGCCGAGTTCGAGCGCCGGTGGGCGGGCCTGCGCGCCCACAACCGCTGGCTGGCGGACTTCTGCGCCGCCGCGCCCGGTCGCCGGGCGGGTGTCTTCCAGATCCTCCTCAACGACGTGGACGAGGCCGTGAAGGAGATCCGCTGGTCGGTCACGGCGGGCCTGAAGGGCGGCCTTCTCCTGCCCGGAACACCCCCCGGCTCGGGCCTTCCCGAACTCCACGCGCGCGTGTACGACCCGATCTGGGCCGTCTGCGCGGAACTCGGCGTGCCCGTCAACCACCACGCGGGATCGGCGTCCCCGCCGCTCGGCGACGAACCCGCCGCCCGCGCGGTCTTCATGGTGGAGACGACCTGGTTCTCGCACCGCGCGCTGTGGCACCTGATCTTCGGCGGCGCCTTCCGCCGTCACCCGGACCTGAGACTGGTCCTCACCGAACAGGGCTCCGGCTGGATCCCGGGGGTCCTGGCCATGCTGGACTACTACCACGGCCGCATGCTGGCGGCCGCGACGAGGGCGACGACCGCCGAGTCGAAGTTCGGGGTGGGCCTCGCGGAGTCGATGGGCGAGCCGCCGTCGTCGGTGTGGCAGGAGAACTGCTTCGTCGGCGCCAGCTTCATGCGTCCGCACGAGGTGCCGCTGCGCGACCGCATCGGCCTCGACAGGATCATGTGGGGCAGCGACTACCCGCACGACGAGGGAACCTATCCGTACACGAGGGAGGGCCTGCGGTTCGCTTTCGCCGGCGTCCCACGCGCCGAACTCGCGGCGATGCTGGGCGGCAACGCGGCCCGCGTCTACGGCTTCGACCTGGACCTCCTGGACCCGGTCGCGGCGAAGGTGGGACCGACGGTGGCCGAGATCGCCGAGCCGTTGCCGGACCCGCCGGCGGACGCGACCAGCCCGGTGTTCGCACGGGGGGCCTCGGTACGGGTCTGGTGACGTCGGTGCGGCGGAAGGACACCTCGGGGTGCGATCCTCCCTGCTGTGACGGAACCAACGCACGACAACGAGGCCCATGGGGGAGCCCTCGGCTCCCGGCTCAACTGGCTGCGGGCGGCCGTACTGGGTGCGAACGACGGCATCGTCTCGACGGCGGGGATCGTCGTGGGTGTGGCAGGGGCGACGGGCGACCGGAACGCGCTGCTGACGGCGGGCCTGGCGGGGCTGCTCGCCGGGTCGATGTCGATGGCGGCGGGCGAGTACGTGTCGGTGTCCACCCAGCGCGACTCGGAACTGGCCGCACTGGCGTTGGAGAAACGCGAACTGAAGGAGCAGCCGGAGGCGGAGCTGGAGGAGCTGACCGAGCTGCTGGAGCGGCGGGGCCTGTCGCGGGAGGTGGCCCGGGAGGCGGCCGCCCAGCTGACGGAACGGGACGCGCTGAGGGCACACGCGCGCGTGGAGCTCGGCATCGACCCGGACGAGCTGACCAATCCGTGGCACGCGGCGCTCGCCAGCTTCCTGGCGTTCACGGTGGGGGCGCTGCTGCCACTGCTGGCGATCGTGCTGCCACCCGCCGACTGGCGGCTGCCGGTGACGGTGGTGTCGGTACTGGCGGCGCTGGTCCTGACGGGATGGAGCAGCGCGCGGTCGGGCGCCGCGGCGGTGGGCCCGGCGGTGCTGCGGAACGTCGCGGGCGGGGCGCTGGCCATGGGGGTCACTTATGCGGCGGGGAGCCTGCTGGGGGCGGTGGGGGTATGAGGGTCAGTCGATGGTGAGGCGGTCCGGGGGGAAGAGCTCGGTGCCTCGGACCTGGTCGCAGGAGTAGAGGTCGATCTTGAGGTGGGACAGAGGCGCCAGAGGGGTCAGATCGATGGGGCCACAGTGCGAGAAACTGACGAGTTCCAGGGTGGGCAGCTCGGCGAGGTCGGAAATGTGGTTCACATGCTCAGTCTTGCTGAGATGGACCTCGGTCAGTCCCTGGTGGCACAGCACGTCGGCGAGGTCAACGACGGGCACGCCGATTATCTGGAGCTTCTTCAGAGGAGAGAACGGACCAGCCGAAAGGAAATGACGCCACTGCCGCTCCTTGTTGACTGAGAGCCATTCCAGAGAAGTCAGCGATTCAAGGCCGGCCAGTTCCATGTTGTGCGCCTCCAGGAAGAATCCGATACCCGTGAGTCGAGGCGCGAAACTCAGCTCGCCCACGCTTGTCTCCGTGGCCGCGAAGTCGAACGTCAGATGGCGGAGATCCGGTAGTTCGGTCAGGGGCGAAAGTGAGAGCTTCGTGGCAGGTCGGTATACATGCAACTCGGTGAGAGGAAGCCCGGAGAGAACGCTGAGATCGGTGACGGCCTTGCAGCCGTCGATGGTCAACATCCGAAGATGTGGCAGCTTTCCAAGCGGCGAGAAGTCGCGGATCACGTCATTGTCTATCAATCCCAGGAACTTGAGGGGCGTATGCGCGAGGACTGCCGGTCGAATAACGTGGTCACCTTTCAGGAACAAGTCGGTGAGGTGGGGAAGGCGCGGCAGAAGCGCGATTTGCTCGGCGTGCTCCATGCTGAGCATGTCTTCAGACGTGACGGCGCCGTCAAGGATCGCCTCGAAATACTCGATGGTGTCGAACGTTGACCAGGCGGAGTTGAGTTCGGAGCGTACGAGCCGCCGCTCATCGGAACGGAATCGGGTCAGGATCCCCAGCGCAGGGTTCCCCCCGATCAACCGCGCCGTACGTACCACCCCCGCTGCTTCCCGCGCCGTCAACCCGTCAGGCCCCGGTAACAGCTCCAGAACCAGTTCCCCGACCCGCGCAAGGGCTTCCGCCTGCTCGAACGACCGCGGCGGCAACAACTCCCCCGTCCTCGCCTCCACCTCCCGCCTCACCTCGGGCTCCAGCTCCGGCGCATGCTCCAGACTCGCCGCGGCCAGCAGTACCAGCCGCTCCCGGTACTTCCGCACCTTCTCCGCCCGACGCAACAACTGCCGTAGCAGCCGCGTCCGTTCCTCCACGCGCGCGTGCCCCACGGCCATCCGTACGACGTCGTCCCACTGGTCGTCATGCGCGTTGCGCACCAGCACCCCGAAGTCCCGCGCCTCCACCGCGGCCTTCGCACCCAGGTAGTCCTGAAAGGTGCGGTGGACGAAGTCGAGGTACCCCGGCACAGGCTCCCGGAGCAGTCCGCTACGGATCAGCAGATGCGAGAAGACCTGCCCCGCGTCCCCCTGCTCCCGCACCTGGGGCATGGCCGCGAGCCACTCCTCCAGCATGCCGACGACTTCGTCCCGCGCCGCCTCCGCCTGCCCGTTCCGGATCATCCAGTAGGCAAGCCGCTGCAACAGCGCGGTCTGCTCGTCCCGCGACAGGGAGACCCCCTCCACCGAGGCGATCTGCCGCTCCGTGTCCCGCCGTACCAGCAGCATGTCGAGGGCCGCGTCGTACAACTCCTTCCGCGCCCGCGGCAGCCGCATCCGCCGGTCCCGGTTCAGCGCACACAGCAGCGCACACATCAACGGGTTCGTGGCCAGCCGCCCGAGATCCCGCCGCGTCGCCACCGCCTCGTTCAGGCTCGCCTCGTAACGGGCGAGCAGCTCCGACTCGGCGGCCTCCGCCCCGCACTCCAACCGCGCCGCGTCATGCCAGTGGCGTAAGAACGCCCTGATGTCGTCCCGCTCCATTGGCAACAAGGTGTGCGCGGTGAACCCCAGCCCGGCCGGCCAGTCCTCCGGAACCGCGGACGGCCGTGTCGTCACCACGTACCGCGCCCGGGGGAACGCGGTGACCAGCGACCGCAGCCAGTTCTCCGTGCGCTCGCGCAACCGCGCCGGCACCTCGTCGACGCCGTCCACCAGGACCAGCGCCCGGCCACTCACCAGGAGCCCCTCGACCCAGCCGTCGGGAGCGCCCAGCGGCACCCCCGACGCGGACAGAAAGTCCGCCGGCATCGGCAGCCCCTCCGGCGTACGGAACGACCGCAGACGCAGCACGAACGGCACGCACCGGTTCCAGTCCGCCAGCTCCGCCCCGAAACTCTGCCGCGCCGAGTTCAGCGCCAGCCACTGGAGCAACGTGGACTTGCCCGACCCCGCCGGCCCCCGTAACAGCAACCGATGCCCCGCCGTCGCAAGCGCCTGTTCCACCTTCACCGGCGTCGGCGGCGCCTCCGGCATGCCCTCGCGCCGGGGTTCGTAGTGCCGCTCTCCGCTCACCGCGAGGCTCAGATAGGCCGTCTCAAGCGACCACTCGGCCCGCCGTCGACCACCGAGCGTCACCCCGAACAGCTCCAGCCGCGCGTGCATGGAGGCGACGTATTCCGCGTACCGCCCCTCGAAACCGGCCGCGCCCCTGCCCCCGCCCCCGGCCCAGGACCCGGCCGCCTCCCTTTCCCGCAACAGCCTCCCGGTCCTCCGGGTCTGCTCCACCGCCGCCCGCGCCGCGAAGGACGGATGTGTGGTGAGCTGCTCCACCAGGTGCTCGCAGCACAGGCCCAGCAACTCCTCGTACAGCCCCTGCGCCCGCTCTGCCAAGTCCGCCACCGGCCGCCGCAGTTCTCCCGCCAGCCGCTCCGGGTCGAGGTCCGCGGCGAACAGCCGGGGCGCGTCCAGCGCGTCCGCCGCCGCGAACGTGTCCTGTACGGCCGTCACCGCCGCGAGCCGCTCATGCTCCGGCAATCCGGTGTACGCCCCCTCGATGCGCCCGCCCAGCACCCGAGCCAGTCGATCCGGCTCCGCCGGCCTCGGCAGCGGTCGTACCGGATCCGGCACCAGACCCGCCCCCGGCGCCCGCGTGAGCAGGGACTTCGCGACCGTCTGGGCCACCGTCGACGCCAGCCGGACCAGCACCACCTCAAGACCCTGCATTCCCCGGCCTCCCCCTGTCGCCGCCCTCGGAATCGTAGGTCCGGCGGCCCACCCGTTGGCAGAGGTCGCCAACAAGCAAGCGCATACCGCCGGTCATACTTGTGGGTAACAACGTCTAGCCCCAGCCGACCAGCGGTTCTACGGTGCCTGCATGCCGAACCTGCCCGATGTCGTGCTGTGGTCGATACCCGCCTTCGTGCTGCTCGCCGTGATCGAGGTGATCAGCTACCGCATCCATCCCGACGACGACGCCGAGGGATACGAGGCCAAGGACGCGGCCACGAGCGTCGGCATGGGACTCGGGTCGATCTTCTTCGACTTCGTCTGGAAGATCCCGATCGTCGCGATCTACACGGCGATATACGAGCTCACCCCGCTGCGCGTCCCCGTCCTGTGGTGGACGGTCCTGCTGATGCTGTTCGCGCAGGACTTCCTCTACTACTGGTCCCACCGCGGCCACCATGTCATCCGCCTCCTGTGGGCCTGCCACGTCGTCCACCACTCCAGCAAGAAGTTCAACCTCACCACCGCGCTGCGCCAGCCCTGGACCTCGCTGACCGTCTGGCCGTTCTACGTCCCGCTCGTCGCCGCCGGTGTGCACCCGGCCGCGCTCGCCTTCTGCTCCTCCGCGAACCTCGTCTACCAGTTCTGGATCCACACCGAGCGCATCGACAAGATGCCCAGGTGGTTCGAGTTCGTGTTCAACACGCCGTCCCACCACCGGGTGCACCACGCCTCCCAGGGCGGGTACCTGGACCGCAACTTCGGGGGGATCCTCATCATCTGGGACCGGCTGTTCGGGTCCTGGGTGCCGGAGCTCGAGCGGCCCGTGTACGGGTTGACGAAGAACATCGACACGTTCAACCCGATCAAGGTGGCCACCCATGAGTACATGGCCATCGGCAGGGACCTGAAGGCCGCCCGAAGCTGGCGGGAGCGGGCCGGGCGGGTGTTCCGGGGGCCGGGCTGGGCGCCGGCGGCCGTCGTGGAGCAGACCGAGGAGTCCGTGGCCGCGTGAGAGCACCCCGGGTGCTGCTGGCCGCGTTCGTCCTGGCCACGGCCGTCGACCTCGTCTCCCTCCTCGTCGGCTTCCGCGCCGGGCATCTGGCCGCCAAGCCGCTGCTCATGCCCCTGCTCGCCGCGTACGCCGCCCGCGCGGGCGGCCCGCGGCTCCTCGTCGCCGCCCTGCTGTGCGGCTGGGGCGGCGACGTCCTGCTCCTCTCCGACACCGGTCCCGCCTTCATGGCGGGCATGGCCTCCTTCGCCGCCGGACACGTCTGCTACCTGGTCCTGTTTCGCCGCTGCGGCCCGCCACGCGCGCGTGCGCGTCTCCTCGCCCCCGCCTACGCCGCCGCTCTCGTCACCCTGGTCGTCCTGCTGTGGCCGGACCTGCCCGCGGGCCTCCGCGTCCCCGTCGCCGGCTACAGCACGCTCCTCACCGCCATGGCGTACACCGCGGCCGCCCGGCTCCGCCCGGCCGCGGCGCTCGGCGGCGCGCTCTTCATGCTCTCCGACACCCTCATCGCGACCGGCGTCGCCGACTGGCCGCAGCTGCCGAGGCCCGACTTCTGGATCATGCTCACCTATGCGGCCGCGCAGTTCCTGCTGGTCCGGGGCACCCTCGACGCGCGACCGGCACCGGTCACGGCGTACCGTGAAGTGCGCTCTGCCACCCCTTGAGCGCACTCACGACACCGCACGAGAAGGACCCTCGCCATGCGCGCCACCACCATCCACGCCCCGTACGACATGCGCGTGGAGGACGTACCCGAGCCCGTGGTGCAGCTGCCCACCGACGCCGTCGTACGGGTGCTGCGCGCCTGTATCTGCGGCAGCGACCTGTGGGCCTACAAGGGCGAGTCGGCCCGGCAGCCGGGCCAGCGCATCGGACACGAGTTCCTCGGCGTCGTCGAGGACACCGGCTCCGAGGTGGGCACGGTGAAGCGCGGGGACCTCGTGGTCGCCCCCTTCATGTGGTCCGACGGCGTCTGCGACTACTGCCGGGAGGGCCTGACGACCTCCTGCGAGCACGGCGGCTTCTGGGGCGCCGTGGGCTACGACGGCGGCCAGGGCGAGGCCGTGCGGGTCCCGTTCGCCGACGGCACCCTGGTCCGGCTCCCCAAGGACGCGGCCTCCGACGACCACCTGCTGTCCGCCCTGCTGACCCTCTCCGACGTGCTCGGCACCGGCCACCACGCGGCCCTCGGCGCGGGCGTCCGTCCCGGTGCCACGGTCGCCGTCGTCGGGGACGGCGCGGTCGGTCTGTGCGCCGTGCTGGCCGCCAAGCGGCTGGGTGCCGAGCGGATCATCGCGCTCGGCCGGCACGAGGTCCGTACCGACATCGCGCGCCGCTTCGGCGCCACCGACGTCGTCGCCGAGCGCGGGGACGCGGCCGTGGAGGCCGTCCGCGCGCTCACCCGCGGTCAGGGCGCGCACTGCGTCGTCGAGGCCGTCGGCACCGAGCAGTCCATGCGGACGGCCGTCGACATCGCCCGGGACGGCGGCGCGATCGGTTTCGTCGGCGTGCCGCACGGCAGCGGCACCGGACTGGACCTCGGCGTCATGTTCGACCGGAACATCGCCCTGCGCGGCGGTGTCGCCCCGGTCCGCGCCTACATTCCCGACCTGCTGCCCGACGTCCTCGACGGCACCATCGACCCGTCGCCCGTCTTCGACCTGACCGTCGGCATCGAGGGCGTGCCCGACGGCTACAAGGCGATGGACGAACGCACCGCCCTGAAGGTGCTCGTCACCAACGGCTGAATCACGGCTGGATCGACTGCTTGATCAACGACTTGATCAACGGCTTGATCAACGTCCGGCTCCATACTTGATCAAGTCCATCTGATCGGCAGCGGCAGCGCCGTCAGCACCCCCGACACCGCGACCACCACCCCCAGCACGGCCACCTCGGCCCGCGCCGGGACGTACGCGGTCAGCGGATCGGCAGCACGGCGCAGCCGGAACCGTGCCCACAGGGCGAGCGCGGCGACGGCGGCGACGAGGACCACCTTGGCCAGCAGGGTGCGCCCGTACGCCGTCGTCGTCAGCTGGTCCAGGATCGTGCCCGCGGGCATCCGCCGCAGCGAACTCCACACGCCCGTCGCGGTGATGGCCGCCAGCAGCACGGCGGCCACGCGCGCGTAGAGCCCGAGCAGCGCGGCCCCGGCCTCCCGGCCGTCCCACCGCCGCAGTGTGCGCAGCGCGTGCAGCAGACCGCCCACCCACAGCGTCGCGCACGTCAGATGCACCAGCGTCAGCGCCGAGCCGAGCAACGGACTGTGCTCCGGCGCCGGATGAGCGCGCAGCGCCTCGGCGACGGCCACCGCGGCCAGCGGCCACACCTGGGAGGCCGGGCGGCGCGAGCGGGCGCACAGCCCGGCCAGCAGAAAGGCGTTGACCTCCAGCAGCGCCAACTTGCCGTCGCGCGACCGGTACAGGCCGCCCACGTCGATGTCGGCGAGACCGTGCGGCACCAGGTTGCCCGTCGACACGACCGAGGCCAGCCCCAGCGCGGCCGCGAAACCGGCGCCGGCCGCGAACACCGCCCAGCTGTACGGCCGTTCGGCCGGGGCGTCCGGCAGCCGGCGGGCCAGCCGGTCCACGAACAGCTCGCCCGACGACGCACACAGGGCGGCGAACATCACCCCGCGCAGCAACGCGATGCCGCTCACCCCCGGCGCCGCCGCCTCCCCGGTGTCGTGCAATGCGACGGACGGCCCGAGCAGCGGCACCAGTGCGGCCAGAGCCACCAGGACCAGGACGGCGACGGCCCGGCCGGTCCCGGGACGTCCGGCGGGGCCGCGCGCGGCCACCTCGGCGGTCGGTCGTGTCAACGTCACCCCATGATCTCCACCAGCCATGACAGAACCGGGCAACCAAAGGAAAACAGCTGACGGTACGGCAATCCACCTATTCGTACGTTTCCGGCCACACCGGGATGCGCGGTCGTCCCCTGGCGGCTACGCCCAGCGCGCCGGATCCGAACCCCACGGCACGGGCGGTCGTGCCCAGTCCGACGGGCCGCCCGTGAAGGACAACGGCGGCCGTGCGTACCGCAGTCGCCCCAGCGCGCTGTCCGTCTCGGCGAGCCAGGCGTCCGGGCCCTCGTACGGCTCACCGGCCTCGGTGCCCGGCTCGATCTCCGCCATGAGCCACCTCGCGGTGCGCGCCAGGGCCAGCCGCACGAACCTGCTGCCGCCGTCGTACGACTGCTCGGTCAGCGCCCGCAGTACCCCCGCCGCCAGCAGGTACCCGGTGCCGTGGTCCAGCGCCTGAGCGGGCAGTGCGCCCGGCCGCTCCGCCGAACCCTCGACCTCCGCGATGCCGGTGGCCACCTGGACCAGACTGTCGAAGCCGCGCCGCCCTCCCCACGGCCCGTACGCGCCCCACGCCGACACCTGGGCCACCACCAGTCCGGGCCGCCGCGCGGCCAGCGCCTCGGGGGAGAGCCCGAACCGGTCCAGGGTGCCCGGCCGGTAGCCGGTGACCACGACGTCCGCCGCGGCCAGCAGTTCCTCGAAAGCCGCCCGGCCGGTCCTCAGGTCGAGCGTCGCCGACCGCTTCCCGAAACCCGTGTCGGCGTGCTGGTCGGGGAGTTCGGGCAGCCATGGCGCGTCCAGGCGCAGCACGTCCGCGCCCAGCAGCCCCAGCGTGCGCGTCGCGACCGGGCCGGCCAGCACCCGGGTCAGATCCAGGACGCGCAGCCCGGCCGCGGGCAGCAGGGGAGAGGCGCCGGCGTCGAGCGGTGCGAGCACGCGCGCGTGCGCGGCGTCCAGCCTGCCCCGCTCGACCAGCGGACGGGCGGCCACCTCGGCGGCCTGCTCGTGCCCGGACCACTCCTTCGGCGAGCGCAGCGCCACGGCGAGCCCGCCGCTGCCGTAGACCGCGTCCTCCACCTCCGGTGCGGTCCGCTCGGCGATCCGCGCCGCCACGTCCTCGACCGCGGCATCCTCCGGCAGTCCCAGCGCGCTCAGCAACCGTGCCCTGTGGTGCGGGTAGTTGGCGTGGGTGCGCACCCAGCCGTCGGCGGTGCGCCAGAACCGGGACAGCGGGGAGAACTGCACGGGAGCCCGCCCGTCGACCAGTACCTGCCGCTCACTGGTGAACGCGGCCGCCACGGCCCCGTCGTCCACCCGGACCTCCGGCACCTCCGCCGCCCCGGTCCGCCGTGCCCCCAGTTCGGCGGCGGCCAGCGCGCACACGCCGACACACGCGCGTGCGAGCTGCTGTACCGGAAGGTGTGCTTGGAGTGTGCCCTCACGTGCCACGGTCGTGATCCGCGCGGGCAGCGACGGATCGCCGCCCAGCGCGGACCATGCGTAGTTGATTCCAGTCATGACTGCACTATGCATTATTGATTGAATCAATATATGGACGCGCCCCGAAGTCATCGGTCAACCCGGGGCGTGTCCGGCCGCTACCGGGTCACCGCGGCCAGCGCGTCGGCCGTGCCCCAGCCGTAGAAACCGTTGTGGTTCTTCGAGCCCTGGCACACTGCGTCGATCTTGCCGTCGCCGTTGATGTCGTACGGGTCGGTGCACGGCGTGGCGGTCGCCTCGGTGTACAGCAGGGCCTTCACCAGGGCGGGGGAGGCATGCGGATGGGTTGACTTGATCAATGCGGCGACGCCCACGACATGCGGGGTCGCCATCGACGTTCCCGCCATGTAGCCCCACCTGCCGCCCGGCAGCGGACCCAGGATCAGACCGCTGGTCGCCGGAGGTTCCGGCGTCTGGTAGGCCGTCGCGTCGCCGCCGGGCGCGGCGATGTCGATGACCCCGAGGCCGTAGTTGGAGAAGGAGGACTTGAGGCCCTTCGCGCCGGTCGCCGCGACCGTGACGACGCCCGGCAGCTGGGTCGGTATGTCGAAGCACTTGTGCGGGTCGATCACCCGGTCGCGCGGTGTGCCGTCGTTCGGCGACACCGGGTCGGTGATCGAGTCGGAGGCCAGGTCGTAGCTCTCGTTGCCGGCCGCCGCCACATTGACGGTGCCCTTCTTCTCCGCGAACAGGGAGGCCCGGGTGATGGCGTCGACGAGCGCCTTCTGGTCCGGGTCGTCGACGCAGTTGAAGTACCAGGGGTCGGTGTAATAGCTGTTGTTGGTGACGTCGATGTGGTGCTCGGCCGCCCAGACGAAACCGCAGACCACGGCCTCGGTGTAGAAGTAGCCCGCCGATGTGGCGACCTTGATGCCCGCCACCTTGACGCCCGGCGCCACGCCGGTGATGCCGATCCCGTTCTTGGCGCCCGCGATCTCACCCGCCACGTGCGTGCCGTGCGGGCTCTCGGTCGAGCTGGGCCGCCAGGCGCCGTACGTCGTGTCCGGCTTGCCCGAGACACAGTTGGTGGACGCGGCCGCGTCGAAGTTGGGGGCGATGTCCGGGTGGGTGTCGTCCACGCCGGTGTCGATGACGGCGACGGTGACCTTCGGGCTGCCCAGGGTCACCTCGTGCGCCTTGTCGGCCTTGATGGCGGGCAGATCCCACTGCAGCGGCTCCAGCGGGTCCTGCCCGTCGGTCGCCTGTGCGTCCGCCCGTGCCACCTGCTCGGAGCTGAGCACCTGGGGCGTGCCGACGTCCGTGGTCGACTGGGCGGGGAGCGGCGCGTTGCGGGTGGCCCCGGCCGAGTCCACGCCTGGCACCTTGCGGATGATCATGGCGAAGTCGGCATTCGACGAGTGGACGACGATCACGCCGATCTCGTCGTACGCGATCACCACCGAGCCGCCGGCCCGCTCGATCGCTCTCTGGACGCGTTCCGACGTGCCGTGCCCGGGGCGGACGTTGACCACATAGCTGAGCGATGTCCCGTCGCCGCTGTCGGCCGACGGCGAGACGGCGGCCGCGGACGCCGAGACGTTGGGCAGGAACGCGAGGGCCGCGGCCATGGCCATGCCGAGCGGGACGGCGAGTACGCGGCGGTGGCGGGACTGGAGCACTGTCATCTGTGGGAGCCTCCGGTTCGTTCGCGAAACGGGCATGCCGTGCGGGAAGTGCTGCTGGGCGGTGGTCACTTGACCGCGCGGAGCGCGTCGACGACACCGGCGCCGTAGAAGCCGTTGACGTGCTTGCCGCCCACGCAGGTGGCGTCCACGACGCCGTCGCCGTCCCCGTCGTAGGGGCCCGCCGGGCAGCCCGGGTTGTCCGCCTCGGCCTTGAGCAGGGCCTGCAGCTGGGCCGGGCCGGCGTGCGGGTGGGCCGACTTCAGCAGCGCGGCCACCGCGGCCACGTGCGGGGTCGCCATCGAGGTGCCCTGGAGGAAGCCGTACTGGTCGTTCGGCAGGGTGGACAGGATGCGGCCGTTCTTCGACGGCGTGTCCGGGATCTGGTACTTGTCGCCGCCGGGACCCGCCACGTCGATGACGCCCAGTCCGTAGCTGGAGTAGTAGGACTTGGTGTCGTTGACGCCGACCGCGCTCACGGTGACCACACCGGGCAGCTGGGTCGGCACGTCGAAGCACTTGTGCGGGTCGACCGTCCGGGGCGTGGCCGTCGAGTCGTCGGGGCTGGAGTCGTCGACGAGGGCGTGCGAGTCCAGGTCGTCGTTCGAGTTGCCCGCCGCGGCCACATTGAGCGTGCCCCTGCTCTGGGCGTACAGCTGCGCCCTGTTGACCGCGTCAACGATGGCACGTTGATCCGGGTCGTCCATGCAGTTGTACAGCCATGGATCAACGTAGTAGCTGTTGTTGGTGATCTGGATGCCGTGGTCGGCGGCGAACACGAAGGCGCAGACGACGCTCTCCGGGTAGAACAGCTGCGTCGAGTCGGGCTGTGCGACGGTGATGCTCGCGACCTTCACCCCCGGTGCCACGCCCGCCACGCCGATGCCGTTTCGGGCGGCGGCTATCTCACCGGCGACATGTGTGCCGTGGTAGTGCGCGGAGTCCGCCGGCCGCCAGGAGCCGTACGTCGTGTCCGCCTTGCCGCTCACACAGTTCGCGGACTGGGAGGCGGAGAAGTTCGGGGCGATGTCCGGGTGGGTGTCGTCGACGCCGGTGTCGATGATCCCGACGGTCACCGAGCGGCTCCCCGGATCGATCGCGGCGGCCTTGTCGGCGCCGATCGCCCGTAGGTCCCACTGGTCGGCCTCGAGGGGCTCCTGACCCGTCGTCGACCTCTGCTCGACCTTCGCGGCCTCGGCCTTCGACAGGACCTGTACGGCACCCTCGTCCGTGGTCCCCGCCGCGCTCAGCGGAGCCGTCCGGGTGGCCCCCGCCGACTGCACCCCGCGCACCGCGCGCATCGCCACGCCGAAGTCCGGGTTCGCCGAGTGCACGACGATCACACCGATCCTGTCGTACGACACGACGACCGTGCCGCCGTTGCGGGCGATCGCCTGCCGCACCGACTCGATCGTGCGGTGATCCGTCCTGGTGTTGACGACGTAGGCCAGGTTCGGCCCGTCCGCCGACCGTGCCGCCGGGGCCGTCACCGGTGCCGCGGAGGCCGCTGTCGGCAGCAGGCCGAGCGAGGCGGTCAGCGACAGGGCGACCGGGACGGCGAGCGCCAGCCCGCGTCTGGAACGCAGATGAGCCATGGGGTCTCCACATCATCCGGGACATCAGCCGAAACCGAAACCGCCCAAGACGCGAGTGGCGCTTGGGCAGGTACATGACGGGTGGTGCAGGGCGAAGCTATCTCCCGCACTCACCGGCCAGCAATGACCAAAGGCGACTCACGCGGACGACTTCCGAAAGAACCCGGGCGAGTTGAACCCGCCCACGCGTGGCGCCGTGACCTTGAGCAGGGAGCCGCAGCAGGATCGAGGCCCCCCGTCGGTATCACTTACGGGAGTCGCTCCATTACTCCCGGTGGGTGAGCCAAGTGTCTGTGAGGTCAGAATCCGCATGTCCGTATCGCGAGGAGACTCCGTGGCTACCGAGACACCACCGCCCTCGAACACGCAGACCCGGCACCCCTCCAGCGAGGAGTTCGCCGAGGTGCAGCAGAGTCCGGAGTTCGCCGAACTGCGGCACTCCCACCGCTCCTTCGCCTTCCCGCTGACCTTCGCCTTCATCGCCTGGTACCTGCTGTACGTCCTGCTCTCCAACTACGCGGACGGGTTCATGGGCACCAAGGTCGTCGGCAACATCAACGTGGCCCTCGTCCTCGGCCTCGCCCAGTTCCTCACCACGTTCCTCATCGCCTGGTGGTACTCACGGCACGCCGCCGCCAAGCTCGACCCCAAGGCCGAGGCCATCAAGTCCCGGATGGAGGGCGGCGCATGAGCCCCGCACAGCACACCACCCTGCTCGCCGCCGGTGAGGCGAGCCAGCACCGGGCGCTGATCATCACCCTGTTCTCGGTGTTCGTCGCCGCGACCCTCGTCATCACCGTCTGGGCCGGCCGCCAGACCAAGGACGCCGCCGACTTCTACGCGGGCGGCCGCCAGTTCACCGGTTTCCAGAACGGCCTCGCCGTCTCCGGCGACTACATGTCCGCCGCGTCCTTCCTCGGCATCGCCGGCGCCATCGCCCTCTTCGGCTACGACGGCTTCCTCTACTCGATCGGCTTCCTGGTCGCCTGGCTCGTCGCGCTCCTCCTGGTCGCCGAACCGCTGCGCAACTCCGGCCGCTACACCATGGGCGACGTCCTGGCGTACCGCATGCGCCAGCGCCCCGTCCGCACGGCCGCCGGCACCTCCACGATCGTCGTCTCGATCTTCTACCTCCTCGCCCAGATGGCGGGAGCGGGCGTCCTCGTCTCCCTCCTCCTCGGTATCACCAGCGACGGCGGCAAGATCGCCATCGTCGCCCTGGTCGGCGTCCTGATGATCGTCTACGTCACCATCGGCGGCATGAAGGGCACCACCTGGGTCCAGATGGTCAAGGCCGTGCTCCTCATCGCGGGCGCCCTGCTGCTGACCTTCATGGTCCTGGCCAAGTTCCACTTCAACGTCTCCGACCTGCTCGGCAAGGCCGCCGACAACAGCGGCAAGGGATCCGCCTTCCTGGAGCCCGGCCTCAAGTACGGCGCCACCGGCACCAGCAAGCTGGACTTCCTCTCCCTCGGCATCGCCCTGGTCCTGGGCACCGCCGGCCTGCCGCACATCCTGATCCGCTTCTACACCGTGCCCACGGCGAAGGCGGCCCGGAAGTCGGTCCTCTGGGCGATCGGCCTGATCGGCACCTTCTACCTGATGACCCTGGCCCTCGGCTTCGGCGCCGCCGCGCTGATCAAACCGGACGAGATCATCGCCTCCAACAAGTCCGGCAACACCGCCGCCCCGCTGCTCGCCCTGCACCTGGGCGGCGTCGACTCCAACTGGGGCGCGATCCTGCTGGCCACCATCTCGGCGGTGGCCTTCGCGACGATCCTCGCGGTGGTCGCCGGCCTGACCCTCGCTTCGTCCTCCTCCTTCGCCCACGACATCTATGCGAACGTCATCAAGAAGGGGCAGGCCACCGAGAAGCAGGAGCTGGGCGCGGCCCGCTGGGCCACCGTCGGCATCGGCGCGGTCTCGATCGCCCTCGGCGCCCTCGCCCGCGACCTGAACGTCGCAGGCCTGGTCGCCCTCGCCTTCGCGGTAGCCGCCTCCGCCAACCTGCCGACCATCCTCTACAGCCTCTTCTGGAAGCGGTTCACCACCGCCGGGGCCCTCTGGTCGATCTACGGCGGCCTGGTCACCGCGGTCGGCCTGGTCCTCTTCTCACCGGTGGTGTCCGGCAAGGAGTCGTCGATGTTCCCGGGCGTCGACTTCCACTGGTTCCCGCTGGAGAACCCGGGCATCATCTCGATCCCGGTCGGATTCCTTCTCGGCGTCCTGGGCACTCTGTTGTCCAAGGAGGTCCCGGACACCGCGAAGTACGCAGAGCTGGAGGTGCGGTCCCTGACCGGCACCGGGGCGCACTGAACCTTCGTACGACTGGCCGCGTCGACGGGATCGTAGGGTCCTACGACGCGGCCGCGTCGTACCTCGTGGCATCGGGCCACTCGCGTTGTCAGCGCCGTCACGTAGGCTCACAAGTGACGGCGAAGAACCGGTCAGGAACGAGGGAGGGGGCCCACAGTGCTCATCGACACATACGGCCGAGTGGCCACCGACCTGAGAGTGTCGCTGACCGACCGGTGCAATCTGCGCTGTACGTACTGCATGCCCGAGGAGGGCCTGCAGTGGCTGGCCAAGCCCGACCTGCTCACGGACGACGAGATCGTCCGCCTCATCGACATCGCCGTGCGCCTGCTGGGCATCGAGGAGGTCCGCTTCACCGGCGGTGAGCCGCTGCTGCGCCCCGGCCTGGTCGGCATCGTGGAGCGGGTGGCGGCGCTGGCCCCCCGCCCCCAGATGTCCCTGACGACCAATGGCATCGGCCTGCGCCGCACCGCGACGGCCCTGAAGGCGGCCGGCCTCGACCGGGTCAACGTCTCCCTCGACACGCTCCGCCCCGACGTCTTCAAGACCCTCACCCGCCGCGACCGCCACGGGGACGTCCTCGACGGCCTCCAGGCCGCCCACGACGCAGGCCTCACCCCGGTCAAGGTCAACACGGTCCTGATGCCGGGCCTGAACGAGGACGAGGCCCCCGACCTGCTGGCCTGGGCGGTGGCGCACGGCTACGAGCTGCGTTTCATCGAGCAGATGCCCCTGGACGCCCAGCACGGCTGGAAGCGCGACAGCATGGTCACGGCCGGGGACATCCTGGCCTCGCTCCGCACCCGCTTCGACCTCGCCCCCGAGGGCGCGGACGACCGTGGCTCGGCCCCGGCGGAGCGCTGGCTGGTCGACGGCGGACCGCACCGTGTCGGCGTGATCGCCTCGGTCACCCGCCCGTTCTGCGCGGCCTGCGACCGCACCCGCCTCACGGCCGACGGCCAGATACGGACCTGCCTGTTCGCCAGGGAGGAGACGGACCTGCGCGGCGCGCTGCGCTCGGGCGGCTCCGACGAGGAGATCGCCCGCATCTGGCGGTTGGCGATGTGGGGGAAGAAGGCGGGGGCAGGCCTGGACGATCCCTCGTTCGTCCAGCCGGATCGGCCGATGTCCGCGATCGGCGGCTAGGACGGCCTTCCGTTCAGTCCCCCCGTTCCTCCCACTCCCTCAACAACACGACATCCTTAAGAAACCCCCGCACGCTCAGGAACTGCGACAGATGCTCCCGGTGCTCCCCACAGGCGAGCCAGGTCTTGCGCCGCTCCGGGGTGTGGATCTTGGGGTTGTTCCACGCGAGCACCCACTCCGCGTCGGCGTGGCACCCCTTCGCCGAACAGACAACAACGTCACTCACTGCTTCGTCTCGCACTGCTTCGTCTCGCAAGAAAGCCCCGCAAACAAGGCGACGCCGAGCAGCCACGGGGGGAGCTGCCCGGCGTCGGTCCGTCGCTCCGACGGGGGATGCGGAGCGCGTACGCAGTATGTCATGGGTCACCCTTGGCCCGGCACTGGAACAGCACGATTGATCTGAGCTTTTCTTGAGCATTGTCCGGAGCTGCCGTCCGTTTACGCAGCGTCCCCGTACTCAGACCGCCTCCGGCCGCTCGCCGCGCACCCCCGCCGCCGGATCCGCCACCACGTCTTCCGGGACGGATTCCGTGTGCGGGTCCTCCGCACGCGGCGGTGCGATCATCGGCCTGGTCGGGGCGATGTCGAACGTCGAAGGAAGCGAGGGCGGCCGTTCCCGGCCCGCGTTGGCGATGACGACCGCGACATAGGGGAGCAGCGCCCCGAGCACCAGCGCCACGACGGCGACGTACCGTTCGACGTTCCACAACGTGGCCGCGAGGATCACCGACACGGTCCGGACACTCATCGAGATGACATACCGACGCTGCCGGCCGCGCACATCCTCCGCCAGGCCGGTCCGGGCTCCGGTGATCCGGAACACCTGGACGTTGCCGCCGGCGCGCTGCTTCCGCATCACATTCCACCATCCGCCCGCATCGGACTCTCCCCGGCCCGTACCCTGTCCGCACCCGTTCGGGGAACCGGGCCAGGACTGATTCCACGTTACGCCGCGCCTGCGCCGCCTTCGAGACCGGGTCGCCCTCCCGCCTGCGTGAACGCCCTGCGCCGTACCGCGTACGGGCGTACCGACATGCGCCGTACGGAGGACGGACCGAGACTTGGCGTAATGCTCACGTCGAGCCGTACCAGGAGGCAGCCATGGGTTGGTTGTGGGCGATCATCGTGGGATTCGTGCTGGGCCTGATCGCGAAGGCGATCATCCCCGGCAAGCAGCACAGCCCCCTCTGGCTGACGACGATCTTCGGCATGCTGGGCGCGATCGCCGGAAACGCGATCGCCCGCGCGGTGGGCGTCGCGGCGACACCGGGCATCGACTGGACCCGTCATCTGTTCCAGCTGGTCGCCGCGATCATCATCGTGGCCCTGGGCGACATGGCGTACGTGTCGACCGTGGGCAAGCGAAGGCATCGAGTCTGAGCTGTAGCGCCCCGTCAGGGGCGCGGGGAACTGCGCGACCAGCCACAACCGACCGGCACTCCGCAACGCACCCGCACCCCTACGGCGCCTACGAACCGGCGCCTACGAACCCACGACCTCGACAGCCGCCAGGTTCTTCTTCCCCCGCCGCAGCACCAGCCACCGCCCGTGCAGCAGCTCGTCCCCGGAGGGCACCGCGTCCTCGGCGGTCACCTTCACGTTGTTCACGTAGGCCCCGCCCTCCTTCACGGTCCGCCGGGCGGCGGACTTGCTGGCCACCAGCCCGACCTCGGCGAACAGGTCGACCACCGGCCCCAGCTCGGTGACCTGGACATGCGGCACCTCGGCCAGCGCGGCGGCCAGCGTCCGATCGTCCAGCTCCGCCAGCTCACCCTGCCCGAACAGCGCCTTGGACGCGGCAATCACCGCGGCCGTCTGGTCGGCCCCGTGGACGAGCGTGGTCAGCTCCTCCGCCAGCGCCCGCTGCGCGGCCCGTGCCTGCGGCCGCTCCTGCGTCTGCTTCTCCAGCTCCTCAAGCTTCTCGCGGGACTTGAAGGACAGGATCCGCAGGTACGTCGAGATGTCCCGGTCGTCCACGTTCAGCCAGAACTGGTAGAACGCGTACGGCGTCGTCATCTCGGCGTCGAGCCAGATGGCGCCGCCCTCGGTCTTGCCGAACTTGGTGCCGTCCGCCTTGGTCATCAGCGGCGTCGCCAGCGCGTGCACGCTCGCGTGCGGCTCCAGGCGGTGGATCAGGTCCAGGCCGGCCGTGAGGTTGCCCCACTGGTCGCTGCCGCCCTGCTGGAGGGTGCAGCCGTACCGCCGGAAGAGCTGGAGGAAGTCCATGCCCTGGAGGATCTGGTAGCTGAACTCCGTGTAGCTGATGCCCTGGTCGGACTCCAGGCGGCGGGCCACGGAGTCCTTGGTCAGCATCTTGTTGACGCGGAAGTGCTTGCCGATGTCCCGCAGGAACTCGATGGCGGAGAGGCCCTCGGTCCAGTCGAGGTTGTTGACCATGACGGCCGCGTTCTCGCCCTCGAAGGACAGGAACGGCTCGATCTGGGCGCGGAGCTTGCCGACCCAGCCGGCGACCGTCTCGGGGGCGTTCAGCGTGCGCTCGGCCGTCGGGCGCGGGTCGCCGATCAGACCCGTCGCACCGCCCACCAGCGCCAGCGGCCGGTGCCCGGCCTGCTGGAGCCGGCGCACGGTGAGCACCTGCACCAGGTGCCCGACGTGCAGGGACGGCGCGGTCGGGTCGAAACCGCAATAGAACGTGACGGGACCGTCCGCGAGAGCCTTGCGCAAAGCGTCCTCGTCAGTGGACAGGGCGAACAGCCCCCGCCACTTCAGCTCGTCGACGATGTCCGTCACGGTTCTCGTATCTCCTTGGATGATCTTCGTTTGATCTCTGGGCAGCCGTGCGACCACCGGCTACGAGGTTATACGCCCTGGCTGACAGAGCTCATATTGAAGTCGGGCACCCTCAGCGCGGGCATCGCAGCCCTAGTGAACCAGTCGCTCCACTCCCTCGGCAGCGTCTTTTCCGTGCGCCCGGCCTCCGTGGCCCGCCCCAGCAGGTCCACCGGCGACTCGTTGAACCGGAAGTTGTTCACCTGCCCGGTGACCTGACCGTTCTCCACCAGGTAGACGCCGTCCCGGGTCAGACCGGTGAGCAGCAGGGTCGCCGGGTCCACCTCGCGGATGTACCAGAGGCAGGTCAGCAGCAGCCCGCGCTCGGTGGCGGCGACCATGTCCTCCAGGGAGCGGTCCTCGCCGCCGTCCAGGATCAGGTTCCCGCCCACCGGGGCGACCGGCAGCCCGGTGAGACCGGCACTGTGCCGGGTGGTCGTCAGGTGCTTCAGCTCGCCGCCCGAGACCCACTCGGTGGCGGTGACCGGCAGCCCGTTGTCGAAGACGGACTGGTCGCCGCCGGAGGAGTGCGCGACGACGAAGGGCGCGGACTCCAGGCCCGGCTCGTTCGGGTCGGTGCGCAGCGTCAGCGGCAGATCGGTCAGCTTCTCGCCGACGCGGGTGCCGCCGCCCGGCTTGGAGAACACCGTCCGCCCCTCGGCCGCGTCCCGCCCGGAAGCCGACCACAGCTGGTAGATCAGCAGGTCGGCCACGGCGGTCGGCGGCAGCAGCGTCTCGTAGCGTCCGGCCGGCAGGTCCACGCGCCGTTCGGCCCAGCCGAGCCGTACGGCCAGCTCCGCGTCGAGCGCGCCCGGGTCGACGTCCTTGAAGTCCCGGGTGGACCGCCCGGCCCAGGCCGACCGGGTGCGGTCCGGGGACTTGGCGTTCAGTTCCAGCGTGCCGGTGGGCTGGTCGTGCCGCAGCCGCAGCCCGGTCGAGGTGCCCAGGTACGTCGAGACCAGCTCGTGGTTGGCGAAGCCGTACAGCTCACGGCCGCCCGCACGCGCGCGTGCGAAGGCCTCACCGAGCGCCGGGGCGAAGTCGGCGAACACGGCGGAGGAGGTCTCGGCGGGCGCGTCCTTGAAGTCCGGTGCCTCCGCTACGCCCGTGACCAGCGGCTGGGCGTCCTCGGCGGCACCGGCGCCCCGCGCGGCGGCCTCGGCGGCCCGCACCAGCGGCTCCAGCTCGTCGGCGGTCACGGCCGAGCGGGACACCACACCCGAGGCCGTGCCCTCCTTGCCGTCGACGGTGGCGACGACGGTGAGCGAACGCCCGCGTGTGACGCCGTTCGTGGTCAGCGCGTTGCCGGCCCAGCGCAGGTTGGCGGTGGAGTGCTCGTCGGCGATCACCACACAGCCGTCGGCCCGGGACAGTTCCAGGGCCCGCTCGACGATCTCGTGCGGCTTGCTGCTGCGGGCGCTCATCGACCGGCCTCCTGCGTGGTGTTGAGGATGTTGACGCCCTTGAAGAGGGCCGAGGGACAGCCGTGGGACACCGCGGCGACCTGTCCGGGCTGGGCCTTGCCGCAGTTGAAGGCGCCGCCGAGGACATACGTCTGCGGACCGCCGACGGCCGTCATGGAGCCCCAGAAGTCGGTGGTCGTCGCCTGGTAGGCGACATCGCGCAGCTGCCCGGTGATCCGGCCGTTCTCGATCTTGAAGAACCGCTGCCCGGTGAACTGGAAGTTGTACCTCTGCATGTCGATCGACCAGGAACGGTCGCCGACGACGTAGATCCCGCGATCGACCCCGCCGATCAGACCCTCCGTCGACAGCCCGGCCGGATCCGGCTGAAGCGACACGTTGGCCATGCGCTGCACGGGCACATGCCCGGGGGAGTCGGCGTACGCGCATCCGTTGGAGCGGTCGAAGCCGGTCAGCTTCGCGATCCTGCGGTCCAGCTGGTAGCCGACGAGCGTGCCGTCCTTGACGAGGTCCCAGGACTGGCCCTCGACACCTTCGTCGTCGTACCCGATCGTCGCGAGTCCGTGCTCGGCGGTGCGGTCGCCGGTGACGTTCATCAGCTCGGAGCCGTACTTCAACTTGCCGAGCTGGTCGAAGGTGGCGAAGGAGGTACCGGCGTAGGCGGCCTCGTAGCCGAGCGCGCGGTCCAGCTCGGTGGCGTGGCCGATGGACTCGTGGATGGTCAGCCACAGGTTGGACGGGTCGACGACGAGGTCGTACAGCCCCGCCTCGACACTGGGCGCCCGCATCTTCTCGGCGAGCAGCTCCGGGATCTGCTCCAGCTCGCTCTCCCAGTCCCAGCCGGTGCCGGTGAGGTACTCCCAGCCGCGCCCTACCGGCGGCGCGATGGTGCGCATGGAGTCGAACTCGCCGCTGGACTCGTCGACGGACACGGCGGTCAGCTGCGGATGCAGCCGCACCCGCTGCTGCGTGGTCACGGTCCCCGCCGTATCGGCGTAGAACTTGTTCTCGTGCACGGTCAGCAGCGAGGCGTCGACATGATTGACCCCGTTCGCCGCCAGCAGTTGCGCGCTCCACTCCGTGAGCAGCGCCGCCTTCTCCTCGTCCGGCACGGAGAACGGGTCGATCTCGTACGACGAGACCCACGTCCTCTCCGCGTGCACCGGCTCGCCGGCCAGCTCCACCCGCTCGTCGGACCCGGCGGCCTTGATGACCTGCGCCGAGAGTTTCGCCATGGCCACCGCCTGCGAGGCGACCTTGGCGGCCGCGTCGAGGGTCAGGTCCACCCCCGACGCGAAGCCCCACGTACCGCCGTGCACGACCCGGACCGCGTACCCGAGGTCGGTGGTGTCCGAGGACCCGGCGGGCTTGGCGTCCCGCAGCCGCCAGGACGCGCTGCGCACCCGCTCGAACCGGAAGTCCGCGTGCGTGGCCCCGAGTGCACGCGCGCGTGCCAGCGCGGCGTCGGCCAGGGCCCTCAGTGGAAGTGCCAGAAACGACTGATCGATTTCATGGGGCACGGGTGGGAATCCCTTCGAGGTGCTTCTGTGGTGACCGTCACAGGCAGTGAATCATGTCCCGGACACGGGATTCCCGGGAAAAATTTCGGGGGCGAATCGGGGGCGAAGGGGGCGGCGGGAAGGCTCTCGGCCGACCGACGCGGGACACCCTCCGCGATGTACGACCGCCGGATGCCCGAAGCCGCACGCAAAGCGGGTTTGCCCGTCCGCGCTCCCGGAACGGCGGACCGGCCCGGCCGCCGACTGTAGAAACCCGACAGTGACACCCCCGAGCCACTGTCGGTGCCCGCTTGCCCGTGGAGATGGCGGGACCGATAGGTTTTCGATGAAGCCGCCTGTCATGCCAGCTGTTCGGGCGGGTCGTCAGACCGAACGAAAGGGTGATCCGTTGAGCCGCTCGGTTCTCGTCACTGGAGGCAACCGGGGCATCGGCCTCGCCATCGCCCGTGCTTTCGCCGACAACGGTGACAAGGTTGCCATCACGTACCGCTCGGGTGAGCCGCCGGCCGTCCTCAAGGAACTGGGCTGCCTCGCCGTCAAGTGCGACATCACCGACTCCGAGCAGGTGGAGCAGGCCTACAAGGAGATCGAGGACGCGCACGGCCCGGTCGAGGTCCTGATCGCCAACGCCGGCATCACCAAGGACACGCTCCTGATGCGCATGTCCGAGGAGGACTTCACCTCGGTCGTCGACACCAACCTCACCGGCACCTTCCGCGTGGTCAAGCGTGCCAACCGCGGCATGCTGCGCGCCAAGAAGGGCCGCGTCGTCCTCATCTCCTCGGTCGTCGGCCTCTACGGCGGCCCCGGCCAGGCCAACTACGCCGCCTCCAAGGCCGCCCTGGTCGGCTTCGCGCGGTCCCTCGCCCGTGAGCTGGGTTCGCGCAACATCACCTTCAACGTCGTCGCGCCCGGCTTCGTCGACACCGACATGACCAAGGTGCTCACCGACGAACAGCGCGCCACCATCGTGTCGCAGGTGCCGCTCGGCCGGTACGCGCAGCCCGAGGAGGTCGCCGCGACGGTGCGGTTCCTCGCCTCGGACGACGCCTCGTACATCACTGGAGCCGTCATCCCTGTTGACGGCGGACTGGGAATGGGTCACTGATCACCATGAGTGGAATCCTCGAGGGCAAGCGCATCCTGATCACGGGTGTGCTGATGGAGTCCTCCATCGCCTTCCACGCGGCCAAGCTGGCCCAGGAGCAGGGCGCCGAGATCATCCTCACCGCGTTCCCGCGGCCCACGCTGACCGAGCGCATCGCCAAGAAGCTCCCCAAGCCCACCAAGGTCATCGAGCTCGACGTCACCAACGACGAGCACCTCGGCCGGCTTGCCGACCTGGTCGGCGAGGAGCTCGGCGGCCTCGACGGTGTCGTCCACTCCATCGGCTTCGCCCCCCAGGACGCGCTCGGCGGCAACTTCCTCAACACCCCGTTCGAGTCCGTCGCCACCGCCATGCACGTCTCGGCGTACTCCCTGAAGTCGCTCACCATGGCCTGCCTGCCGCTGATGCAGAACGGCGGCTCGGTCGTCGGCCTCACCTTCGACGCCCAGTACGCCTGGCCGCAGTACGACTGGATGGGCCCGGCCAAGGCCGCCCTGGAGGCCACCAGCCGCTACATCGCGCGCGACCTGGGCAAGCAGAACATCCGCTGCAACCTCATCTCCGCCGGCCCGATCGGCTCCATGGCCGCCAAGTCCATCCCGGGCTTCAGCGACCTGGCCGCCGTCTGGGACCACCGCTCCCCGCTGGAGTGGGACCTCAAGGACCCCGAGCCGGCCGGCAAGGGCATCGTCGCCCTGCTGAGCGACTGGTTCCCGAAGACCACCGGCGAGATCATCCACGTCGACGGCGGTCTGCACGCCATCGGCGCCTGACCCGCAGCGCTCAGGAGCCGGCGTTCCACAGCCGGCGCTTCGGCGTCCGACAGCCGACGATCAAGAGGCCCGTTCCCTTCTCAGGGGGCGGGCCTCACCCGTTCGGTCCACCGGCCGGGCCGTCGCCGCCGCCACGGCGCACGCTGGATTACGCGATCACCGCGACGTCCCTCCCCAGCCCGGCCGAGGAGGTCCCCTTGTGCGTCTGTCCCGCAGCGTGGCCCCTCTGACCCTGGCCCTGGCCCTCGTACTCTCCCTGCCGTACGACGCGATGTCCCACGCGCGCGTGGCGAACGGCCACAGCCCGGCGCCCGACCTGTTCGGCGCCGAGTGCCGGACCACCGTCCACGGCTCCCGTGTGGTCGCCTACTGCCACAACCCCTACGTCGACACCGACCGGGTGCAACTGCACATCGAGTGCGCCCAGTGGTGGGACATCGACACCGACGGCACCCCGGCCGACACCGGGCCCGCGATGACCGTACGGCTCAGCGGCCGCTGCTGGAAGGACGTCCGCGCGGTCTGGATCAGCCACCAGAAGGTGGGCTGAGCCTGCCCGGACGGCACTGGAACGGGTAGCTCGCCGCCTCCTTGGCGGCCGCGTCCGCGTCGCCCGCGCGGATCGCCTCGACCAGCCGGGTGTGGTCCATGTACGTCTCCGGCGTCAGCTCGGCGCCCACGTCGGCGCGCAGCCAGTCCCGCAGCACCTCGCCCAGGTCCGCGTACATCGCCGTCAGCACGTCGTTGTGCGAGGCGGCCACCACGGCCAGGTGGAAGGTCGCGTCCGCGGTCACGAAGGCCTCCGCCTCGCCCGTCCGCCAGGCCTGCTCCCGGCGCTCCAGGTGGGCGTCGAGCTGTCTGAGGTCCTTCTCGGTGCGCCGCGCCGCCGCCAGCCGGGCCGCCGACGACTCCAGCGTGGAGCGCAGCTCGGCGATGTGCCGGGGGTCGGCCTCGGCGAACCGGCGGTACATCACGCCCGCCAGTTCACTGGTCGCCACGACGTACGTCCCGGAGCCCTGGCGGATGTCCAGCAGGCCGTTGTGCGCCAGCGCGCGGACGGCCTCCCGGACGGTGTTGCGGGCCACCCCGAGCTGCTCGACCAGCTCCGGCTCGGTGGGGATGCGCGAGCCGACCGGCCACTCGCCCGAGGTGATCTGGTTCCGCAGCTCGGCGATGACCTGCTCGGACAGCGCCGATCGGCGCGGGTGGCTCAGAGGCATGACACACCTTCGCACGGGAGGGCCGGGCGGGAGCGGACGGGGCCGCCCCGGTCCGCCCGGGGCTGGACAACCAATCATCCCATGATTCTATGATGGGTTTCATGGCGAGCGAGGAAACCACGACGGCATCCATGACGGCACGACCGACGGCACCCGACCGGACTCCGGCGAACGCCACGCGCGCGTGGACTGCGCGGCTGGCGGTCCTCGGCATCCTGCTGGCCGCGGTCAACCTCCGCCCCGCCATCACCAGCCTCGGTGCGCTCCTGGAGGAGGTCCGCGACGGGCTCGGCATGAGCGGCAGCGTGGCCGGACTGCTCACCTCCGTACCCCCGCTCTGCTTCGCCGTCTTCGGCGTGACGGCCCCCCGTCTCGCGCGTCGCTTCGGCCCGGCGGCGGTGGTCTGCGCCGGCATGGTCGCCATCACGGCCGGCCTGCTGATACGGCCGTACGCCGGGGGCACGGCCGGCTTCCTGGCCGCCAGCGCGCTCGCGCTCATGGGCATCGCGGTCAGCAACGTGCTGATGCCGGTCATCGTCAAGCGCTGGTTCCCCGACCGGGTCGGCTCCATGACCGGCCTGTACTCGATGGCCCTCGCCGCCGGCACCTCGGTCGCCGCCGCGGTGACCGTGCCCATGACCGACGCGCTGGGCGGCAGTTGGCAGTCCGGGCTCGCGGTGTGGGCCGGGCTCGCGGCGGTCGCGGTGCTGCCGTGGATTCCGCTGGTACGGCACCGGGGGATGCCGGAGCCGCCGGCCGGGGCACACGCGGGTGCGGACCGGCAGCCCCCCGCCCTGAAGATCACCCGCAGTCGCACCGCCTGGGCGCTCGCCGTGTTCTTCGGGCTGCAGGCCACCGCCGCCTACATCACGATGGGCTGGATGCCGCAGATCTTCCGGGACGCGGGTGTGCCCGCGAGCACGGCCGGAGTGCTGCTGGCCGTCACCATGGTGATGGGCGTGCCGCTGGCCTTCGTCATCCCGCGCGTGGCCACCCGGCTGCCGCACCAGGGCCCGATCGTGATCGTGCTGGGCGTCTGCGGCCTCGCCGGGTACGTCGGCCTGTACCTCGCCCCCGCCGCCGGCGCCTGGGCCTGGGCCCTGCTGCTCGGCGTCTCCAACTGCTCCTTCCCGCTCGCCCTCACGATGGTCGGGATGCGGTCCAGGACCGGCGCGGGCGTCGTCCAGCTCTCCGCCTTCGCCCAGAGCACCGGCTACCTCATCTCCATCCCGGGCCCGCTGCTGGTGGGCGTGCTCTACCAGCAGGGCGGCGGCTGGGGTCTGCCGATCGCCCTCATGGTCGGCCTGATGATCCCGCAGATGGCGGTGGGCGTCCTGGCGGGCCGCGACCGCACGGTGGAGGACGAGGCGGCCTCCGCGACCGGCTGACTCCGCCGCTGCCCGGCGGACGCCCACGGCGACGCGCCGGGGCCACCCCGCCCGATCCGTCCCCCTCGGCGGGTGCCACACTGACCTCATGCCAGTGCTCGAACCGAACCCCCAGAACGGTCAGAAGAAGATGCTGATCGTCTTCGGCTCGTTCTTCGCCATCTTCATCGTCATCGCCGTCATCGCGACCCTCGCGTCACCCTGACCACCGCCCCGGCGGCCGATGGTGGGGCTAGCCCCCCATCCCCTAGGGGGTGAGGGTCAGGGTCAAGTGGGTGGATCACCGGATGGGTCGGCGACCGCGGATTCCGTAGTTTCGAGGTGTGGCCGCGAGGGGCGGCCAGCAGACCCCGGAGACCAGCGGAGGCGATCATGCCGGCCCGAACGCACACCCGGCCCCACCCGGCGACCCCGGGCCGCGTCGACATCCGGCTGCCCTGGTGGGCCCTCGCCCTGCCCGCGCTCGCCTTCGTCTCCCTGCTCGTGCTGATACTGAACCCGGCGGACGCCCACGCGGCCACCGGCGACCCGGCCGTCACCCACCTCTTCGAGCGCGTCCAGCAGATCTTCACCCGCTGACGCCGGTGCCTGCGGACCCGGTAAAGCCGCATGTCAACTCCCTGCGCCCGATGGCCTGTTTCATGCGAAGCTGGGTGCCATGAGCGTCGCAGAACCCCGCAGGATTGTCTTCTTCCGCCATGCGAAAGCCGACTGGCCACAGGTGACCGATCACGAGCGACCGCTCGCTGACCGGGGCCGTACGGACGCCGCCGTCGCCGGACGCAAGCTGGCGGACAGCGGCATCACCTTCGATCTGGCCCTGTGCTCCACCTCCGTGCGCACCCGGGAGACCTGGAAGCTCGCCGTCCACGAACTCGCGCACCGGCCGAAAACCATCTACGAGGAGCGGGTGTACGAGGCCTCGCCGGGCGAGCTGATCGCCGTGCTCAACGAGGTGCCCGACGACGTGCAGAACGTGATCCTGATCGGTCACAACCCCGGCGTGCACGGCGTGACCGAGATCCTGGCCGGAACCGCCGAGGGCGACGCCCGTGAGCGGATGAACCGCCGCGACTTTCCCGCCGCCGCCTTCGCGGTGGTGACGTACGAGGGCTCCTGGAAGACCCTGGAGCCCGGTGCGGCCAGGCTTGCGGACTACTGGGCACCCTCCGAATGAGACCGCCGCACGGCCGCCGTACGACGACTGCCTTCTGAAGCGGGACGACAAGGGCCCGGCACCGATCTCCTCGGTGCCGGGCCCCCGTACTGCGGTCGGCCTGTGCTCGCCAGGGCCGGTCAGCTCTCGTCGTGGGTGTCCGCCGCCTCGACCTCTTCGCGGGTGACGCCCAGCAGATACAGCACCGTGTCCAGGAACGGGAAGTTCACCGCCGTGTGCGCGGCCTCGCGCACCACCGGCTTGGCGTTGAAGGCGACACCGAGCCCGGCCGCGTTCAGCATGTCCAGGTCGTTGGCGCCGTCGCCGATGGCCACCGTCTGCGCCAGCGGCACACCCGCCTCGGCGGCGAACCGGCGCAGCAGCCGTGCCTTGCCCGCCCGGTCCACGATCTCGCCGGTCACCCGGCCGGTCAGCTTTCCGTCGACGATCTCCAGCGTGTTGGCCTGGGCGAAGTCCAGCCCCAGCCGCTCCTTCAGATCGTCGGTGACCTGGGTGAAACCGCCCGAAACGACACCGACTTGGTAACCGAGCCGCTTCAGCGTACGGATCAGGGTCCGGGCGCCCGGCGTCAGCCGCACCTCGGCGCGCACCTTCTGCACGACCGACTCGTCCAGCCCCGCCAGCAGCGCCACGCGCGCGTGCAGGGACTGCTCGAAGTCCAGCTCGCCGCGCATCGCGGCCGCCGTCACCTCGGCGACCTGGTCCTCGCAGCCGGCGTGCGCGGCGAAGAGTTCGATCACCTCGTCCTGGATGAGCGTCGAGTCCACGTCCATGACGACCAGCCGTTGGGCCCGCCGGTGCAGGCCCGCCGCGACGACCGCCATGTCCACGCCGAGCTCGGCCGCGTCGGAGGCCAGAGCGGTGCGCAGCGGCTCGGTCTCCACACCGGACACCGCGAACTCGACCGCCGTCACCGGGTACTTGGCGAGCCGGAAGATACGGTCGATGTTGCCGCCGGTCTTGGCGATCCGGGCGGCGATGGCGGCCGTCGACTCGGCGGTCAGGGGGTGGCCGAGGACGGTGACCAGGGAGCGGCCGAGACCGCGCGGCCGGTTGTCGCCGAGGCCGGAGATGATCTCCGCCTGCATCTTCATCGACTCGGCCCAGCTGTGCACGGTCGCCCTGAGGTCGCCCTCGAGCCCCGCCGGGGGCTGGGTCACGAGCGCGCACAGCACCAGACGGCCTCGCGTGACGACCTGCTCGATGTCGACCACGTCGACCATGTAGGCGGCAAGGGTGTCGAAGAGGCCGGCCGTGATGCCCGGCCTGTCCTTGCCGAAAATCTTGACGAGGAGAGTGGGGACCTCGGAGGTCTGCGGATCGCTCATGGTGTGACCACCGTAACCGGCGCCTTGTGGCCGCGTCGCAGGTGGTCCGCCTGACGGACACGGAACAATAAGTGTCGGGCCGGTGTCGGAGGCCTTGCTTCCGGACTACGGGTGAACGCGTGTGCGATGCCGACGCGGGGAAGCGGGGTGTCCCCGGCCGCGACTTCACACACGGTTCGGCGTCCGGTCACCCACCCGGCGACCGGCCTCACCGATTGGGCCGCCTGGGGGGAGGCGGTGGCGGTGGCGGGGGAGGTGGCGGCGGAGGTCCGGCGTTCGGACCGCCCGGGGATCCGTCACCCCGCCGTGCCCCCGGCCGCCGAGGAGAGCGGGGCGGCGGGTCGAACGGCCGGGCCATGGTGGGAGCGCCGTACACATCGCCGGGGCCGGGCGGTACGCCGGAGGGGTCTCCGTCGTCACCGGGCCCGCTCTCCTGCGACGACCGCCGGCCGTCGGTGTACCCCGCCTCCGCCGGGGGCGGCGCGGCCGGCGGCCCCCGGTGGCCCGGGGCAGCCGGACCGCCCGCCGGTGCCGCACCCCACTCCGGCCCTCCCTCGGCCCTCGGTGCCGAGCCGCCGTACCGCCCCGGTCCCTGCCACCTGTCGTACGGCTGCTGGGGCTGCGGTTCGGCATGGGGCTGCCGGTTCCACGGTTCTCCGTATGCCTCCTGCGCATGTCGTCCGTCGTACGGCGGCGGCCATCCCTCCGCCTCGTCGGGCCGGGCCCCTCGGTCGTGCCCCGGTTCCCGCAGTTCCTCCGGCACCTGGAGATACGGATTCGTGTGCGGATTCGGCGGACGGTGCGGTGTACCCGGTGCATAAGGCCCCGCAACCCCGCTCCCGGTCCGCTCCGGAGCCCGGGCATCTCCCGGACGCACCGGCCCGTCGGCCGCGCCGCCGGTCCCCATGTCACCCAGCGCCGGCGGCGCCGCACGTGACCCGGCCGCGCCGGTCGCCCACGCCAGCAGCGCCCCAGCCGCTCCCGCCGCCGCACCCCAGGCCGCCCCGAGCAGCAACGCCATGCCCAACTGCCCGTGCAGTTCGATGCCCGCGCCGAACGCGTCGAAGCCGAGCACCGACAGCGAGGCGTCCACGGACACGCCCGCCAGCCAGGCCAGCAGCGGCAGCGTGAGCGCGGTCGCGACCCCCAGCCGCACGGCACACCGCCCGGCGAAACCGAGCGCCCCGGAACGGGAGCCCCGCCCGCCGGCCCCACCCGCCCCACTGAGCGAGCCAGGCCCCACACCACCGGCGCCGCCCGCCCCGGCCCCCCGCCCCACCGGTGTCCGAACCGCCATGAACACCCCGGCCAGCAGCATCAGCAGTGCCGCCGCGACCCCCAGCAGCCACACCCGTCCGTCCAGGGCGGCCAGATGGCCCAGCGTCACCGACTGGTCGGACCTGGAGTTCAGGAGGTCGTCCAGGGGGTGGGGCAGGAACGCGGTCAGGACGCCCGTCGCCCTGCCGTCGAACGGGACGAGGAGCCCGATCGGGATACCGAGCCAGACTCCGTTCGGAGCGCCGAGCAGGGCCGCGCCCATGATCCGCGCCGGGTGCGGGTCGCCGATCGCGGCGTAGGCGGCCGCCGCCCAGCCCGCCGCGACCGCCACCAGCAGCACGGTCACCAGCGCCGAGGCCGCCGGCCGTACCACCCGGTGCACGACCTCCCAGCCGCGCGGCAGCGGAGTGCGGCGCGAGGCCAGCACGGCGATCAGCAGGATGCCCGCGCACCAGCCGAGGCCGCCGAGCAGGGTGGCCGTCGTGTCCACGCTGAAGCCGACCGCCGCGTTCGCGTGCACGAGGTCGCCGAGGTGGTCAGGCAGCAGTCCGCCGATGTCCCCGATGCCGGGGATCTTCAACCCGCCGCCACCGCCCGCTCCGGGGATCTTGTCCAGCCCGAGCGCACCGCCGTCGATGGTCACGACCGAGTGCCCCGCCCATGCCAGTCCGCCCAGCGTCGCCACGAACAGCACGACCACCGCGCCCGCGCGGGCGAGCAGTTCGGCCGGTGCGATCACAACTCCGGCCGTACGCAGGGACCGTAAGAAGAACCATGACAGCAGGAGCGCACCGACCAGGCTCACACCCAGTGGCGTGATCTCGATGGCCGTGGTGGCCTCCGCGCCCTTCAGGCCGAAAGCGGACAGATCTCCGTTCGGTGTGACCGCACCACCCGCCCCGAGCGCCACAACCGCCGCGGTCATCGGGCCCAGTGAGCCCGCCGCGTCGGCCCGCAGCAGATGCAGCCCCAGCGCGGCCGTACCCGCCATGCCGATCAACGCCCAGCTCACCGCGGCGATCGCGGACAGCAGGATGTCGGCCCACGGCAGCCGCACGCCGTCCCTCGCGTGCTCGACTCCCGTGCCGGACGTGCCAGATGTACCAGAACTCATGGCAGACCCCCCGATCCGCAGACGCCCCGGGCCGCTCCGTCGCGCTTGTCCCCCTCGCGTGGATTACCACTCTCCGGCCCGGTTTCAACCCCGTCAACGGAAAGAGTTGAAGCGCTCGTACGAGCCCTCCACAAGGCCCGACTTTCGGTCAGAGGGCCGAGCCTGAAATAGTTCCCGACGATGTTCGACATCCCTAGACTCCCTGTGATGGGGGTAACTCGGGGGACTACTCATGGGGCTTGGAGTGCCGGAACTCGTACTGGAATCAAACGGACGTACCTGGACGCTCGATACGGCCAGGTCATACACCCTCGGACGCGACCCGCAGGGGGACATCGTGTTCGACGACGCCAGGGTCTCCTGGCGGCACGCCACGATCAGCTTCGACGGGCGTGGTTGGGTCATCGAGGACCATGGCAGCACCAACGGCACCTTCGTGGAGAGCCGGCGTGTGCAGCGGACGGAGATCGGCCCGGGTGCGGCGGTGCACCTCGGCAACGCGAACGACGGACCGCGCCTGAACCTCTCAGGCTCCGCGGCCGACGTCGCACAACCGCAGCCCCAGCAGCAGCCGTTCGCGGCGCAGGGCGCGGGCGGCGCGGGCTGGTCCCAGCCGCCGGCCGCACAGCAGCAGCCGGCTCCCCAACAGGGCTGGCAGCAGGCCCCGCCGGCGATCCCGCAGCAGCAGGGCGCCCCGGCCATGGCCTCCGGCGGTGGCGCGGGGGCGCCGCCGGTCTACGGCGACCGCAGCCCGACCACGTTCCACCAGTTCTCCATCGGCCGCGTGATGCGGATCGGCCGGGCGCTGGACAACGAGCTGGTCGTCTCCGACCTGCAGGTCTCGCGCCACCACGCCGAGTTCCACTCGACGCCCGACGGCCGTATGGAGATCCGCGACCTGGGCTCGCACAACGGCACGTACGTCAACGGTCAGCCGATCTCCAAGAGCGGCACGGCGGTCCTCGACGCGAACGACATCGTCGGCGTCGGCCACTCCACCTTCCGGATCGTCGGCGACCGGCTGGAGGAGTTCGTCGACACCGGTGAGGTCTCCTTCTCCGCACGCCACCTGACCGTCACGGTCGACGGCGGCAAGCAGATCCTCAAGGACGTCTCCTTCGGGGTCCCGGAGAAGTCCGTGATCGCGGTCATCGGCCCGTCCGGCTCCGGCAAGTCGACGCTGCTCAAGGCGCTCACCGGCTACCGCCCCGCCAACGAGGGCGAGGTGCTGTACGACAACCGCAACCTGTACAAGCAGTTCGCCGAGCTGCGCCAGCGCATCGGTCTGGTCCCGCAGGACGACATCCTGCACAAGGAGCTGACCGTCAAGAAGGCCCTGAAGTACGCGGCCAAGCTGCGCTTCCCGGCCGACACCACGGGCGAGGAGCGCGAGGCCCGCATAGACGAGGTGCTGCGCGAGCTGAAGCTGGACATCCACAAGGAGAAGAAGGTCACCTCCCTCTCCGGCGGCCAGCGCAAGCGGGTGTCGGTGGCCCTGGAGCTGCTCACCAAGCCGTCGCTGATCTTCCTCGACGAGCCCACCTCGGGCCTCGACCCGGGCATGGACCGCGATGTCATGCAGCTGCTGCGGGGCCTCGCCGACGACGGCCGCACCGTCCTCGTCGTCACCCACTCGGTGGCCGAGCTGGCGCTGTGCGACAAGCTGCTGGTGATGGCGCCGGGCGGCGCGGTCGCCTACTTCGGCCCGCCCGAGGAGGCGCTGAACTTCTTCGGCTACGACACCTGGGCCGATGTCTTCTCCGCCTTCGAGAACTACCGCGACTACGACTGGGCGGGACGCTGGAAGGGCTCACAGCACTACCAGATGTACGCCGCGGACATCGACGCGATTGCGCCGCAGTCCGTACAGATGCCTCCGATGCAGGTGATGAAGCCGAAGAAGCCGCAGAGCTGGGGGTCGCAGCTGCTGACCCTCGTCCGGCGGTACGTGTCGGTCATCGCCTCCGACAAGGGCTTCCTGGCGCTGACGGTGATCCTGCCGGCGGTGCTCGGCGCGGTCAGCCTGCTCATCGACAGCGACAAGACGCTGCTGGTGAACCCGGTCAACCACAAGACCGGTATCCCCGTGCCCAACGGCACGGCGACCACGGTCCTGCTGATCCTCGCGGTCGGCGCCTGTTTCGCGGGTGCCGCGAACTCCGTGCGTGAGCTGATCAAGGAAAGGGTCATCTACGAACGGGAACGCGCGGTCGGCCTGTCCCGGTCGGCGTACCTGATGTCCAAGGTGGTCGTGCTCGGTGTGATCACCGTGCTGCAGGGCCTGATGGTCGGCCTGATCGGCTTCTCCAGCCGCACGATCCCCGACCAGGGCGTGATCCTCGGCCACTCCACCCTCTTCGAGCTGTGCATCCCGATCATGGGGCTCGGCTTCACCTCGATGATGTTCGGCCTGGTCATCTCCTCGCTGGTGAAGACCTCCGAGAAGACCATGCCGCTGCTGGTGATGTTCGCGATCGTCCAGGTCGTGTTCACCGGCTGCCTGTTCAACCTGAACGGCGCGGTCGGTGTGAACCAGGTCTCGTTCCTGATGCCGTCCCGCTGGGCGGTGGCCGCCGACGGCGCCACGCTGGACTTCAACAACATCGCGCCCAACACCGACGACCCCACCAGCAAGGACCCGCTGTGGAGCCACACGGCCGGTGCCTGGACCATGGACATGGCCGCGCTGATCGTCATCGGTGTGATCTGCGGCTTCCTGGTGGCGCGCTTCCTGCGCCGCCACGAGCCCGAGGTCATGCGCAAGTAGCGCATCCGGAGTCCGTACGACGCCGAAGGGCGGCACCCCGCAGTGGGGTGCCGCCCTTCGGCATGTCGGTGCTGAGGTCCGCGCCTGCCTCAGTACGCGCTGTTGACGTTGTCGATCGTGCCGTACCGGTGGGCCGCGTAGTTGGCGGCGGCGGTGATGTTGGCGACCGGGTTGTAGATGTTCCAGGACGTGCCGGAGACGTGGTACGCGCTGAAGGTCGGCGGGATCACCTGCAGCAGGCCCTTGGAGGGGATGCCGTTGATGGCGTTGATGTCCCAGTTGTTGATGGCCATCGGGTTGCCGGAGGACTCCCGCATGATGTTGCGGTGCAGGCCGCTGTAGGAGCCCGGGATGCCCTTGGCCTTCATGATGTCGAGGGCCTGGCGGATCCAGCCGTCGAGGTTGTTGGCGTAGGTCGTCGCGGCGACCTGCTGGATCTGCGGGCGCTCGGCGGACCGGTTGGCGGTCTGTGCGGCGGCACGCACCTGGGCGGCCTGCTGCTTCGCCTGGACCGCGACGTGCTGGACGTGGGCCACGTGGGCGAGGCTCGCCGTGGCCACGGCCTGCTTGGCGGCGATGGCCTCGACCTTGACGTTCTGGAGCGCGAGCTGGTCGGTGACCGTGCCCTTGACGTTCTTGATCTGCTGCGTGCCGTAGGCCACGTTGGCCGCGGTCTGGGGCGCGCCGGTCACGATCGTCTCGGCGCTGCTGGGCACAGCGGAGAAGGCGATGGCTGCGGCACCGAGCGCGGCTACACCGGCGAGCGCGACCTTGTGGTGCTTGGTCAGCGCGGGACTGGGACTGTGGGCGTGCTTGGGCATGGCAGTGGACCTCTTCGAATAGCGCGGAGGTCGCTCGTTGTCCGTGGGGGAGACCAGCTCCTCCGGCACGAACACCGCGGGGGAACCCGCCGTGCTGAGCGACGAGAGCAATTCTTAGCGGCCGCAAAATGCCCTGGCAAAGGTGTGACCTACGACCCCGGGTAGTGGAGCCGGGATGGGCAAAACGGGACAGACTGGGTCGTCTGTCCCGTTCAATCGGGGACCCTTTATCTCCTATGTCCGTTCGTACGTGATGTGCACCCTATGTGCGGACTCACATCGTCCGTACATCAATCTCACAAGGAGTTGCTGGCGCAATGCTCTGTGTGAGGCTCCTCCTCCGGGAGGACGAGGTGTACGTCCCCGAACTCGTGCCACAGGTAGAGCCCGCGCAACGCCTCCTCGTATCCACGGTCGACCGCGGCCCGTCCCGCGACCGCCTCCAGCATCAGCAGATGCGAGGCCTCCGGCTCGTGCAGCCCGGTCAGCAGCCCGTCCACCACCCGCACCCCGCGACCGGGCGTCACGACCAGCTCCGTCCATCCCTCGGCCGCCCGCACCACTCCATCGGCCCCGGCGGCCGACTCCACGGCCCGCACGGCGGTCGTCCCCACGGCGACCACCCGTCCGCCCGCCCGTCGCCCGCCACCACCCTTGCAAGGAAGCGCTTCGCGCTCTTCTTGAATTGCTCTCACGTTGTTGATCAGCCGAGCCGACGCCTCCGGCACGGCGAACCGCTCCGCGTACGGCGGCTCGTGCGCCTCCGCCGACGACACCCCCGTGTGCAGCGTGATCGGCGCGAACTGCACACCCCGGCTCACCAGCTCCGCCACCAGCCGCGCGGTGAAGGGCCGCGCCGCACTCGGCATCTCCGCGCTCCCCGCCCCGTCCGCCGAAGGCAGTGCGAACACCGTCTGGTAGACGGACAGCGGCTGGTCCCGCTCCGTATAGGAGTAACGAATGGGCCGCCCGTATTCCCGCAGCACCCCGCGTACGTCCGCCGCGGTCCGCGCCCACCACAGCCGCTCGCCCGCCCGGCTCAGCGGCTCCTCCAGGACCAGCCGTCCGCCCCCGGGCAGCCGCACCCCAGTTCCCGTGCGTGCACCCGCACGCGCGCGTGTCGTGCCGTCCCCGTCCGGCTCCCGCAGCTCCACCACCCAGCGCCCGTCGTCCCCGCGCGTCGAGAAATGCACCACCACGCGCGCGTGCCCGACACGCCCGTCCACGGCGGCAGCCAGCGTCGGCGAGGTGTTCACCACCAACAGGTCCCCGGCCCGCAGCAGCCGCGGCAGCTCGGCGAAGGCGTGGTGCGACACCGCCGTCCCACGCGACACCAGCAGCCGTACGGCATCCCGGTCCAGCCCCGGCCCCCGCTGCTCGGCCGGCACTCGCGCGGACAGCTCCTCCGGCACCCGCAGAACGGTCGTCATCGCCCCTCCACCAGCGCGGGCGCCCCGTACCGGCCGCTCGCCGGCCGCTCGTCGAGCAGCCGCAGGAACGCCGGTACGACGGACTCCGGCGCCGGCCGTGGACCGTCGTCGTCCGGTACGGCGGCCGCGTACAGTCCGGTCGCCATGTCCCCGGGATCCACCGCCCACACCCGCAGCCCCGGCTCCTCGACGCCCAGCACGGCCGCCAGCTGGTCCAGGGCCGCCTTGGAGGCGCCGTAACCGCCCCAGGTCTCGTACGCCTCGGCGCCCGCGTCCGAGCTGACCGCGACCACCGCCCCGGCCGCCGACTCCCGCAGCAGCGGCAGCGCCTCCTGGACCAGGCCCAGCGCGGCCACCACGTTCACCTCCAGCGCCCGGCGCAGCCCCGCCAGCGGCAGCTCGCCCAGGCGCACCAGCGGCTCGGCCCCCAGCGCGCTGGCGTTGCTCACCAGCAGGTCGGCCCCGCCCAGCCCACGCGCGGCCGCCACCAGCTCGGCCCGGTGCCCGGCGTCCGTGACATCGCCGGGCAGCGCCGCCACCCGCGTCCCGTGCCCGGCGACGGCCTCCACCGCCTCCTTCAGCGCCCCGGCGCCCCTGGCGTCCAGCACCAGATCCCAGCCGCGCGCGGCCAGCGCCTCGGCCAGCGCCCGCCCCAGCCCCTTCGAGGCCCCCGTGATGATCGCTACCGGCATGACAACCGTCCCCTCGGCTCCGTCCGCCTCCGTCGGCGGTGCCCTCACCGTAGGAACGGGCCCGTCCCGGCCGCCTCGGACGCGGGCCGCAATCCGGCGGGGCCCTTCGGCCTACGCCGCGGGTCCGGCCGCGCGCCCTAGGTCTCCGGGCCTACGGCCACCGGCCCGGGCCCTCCAGCCATCGGCCCGATCCGCGTTGTCGGACCCCGCCGGTACCGTGAGGGCATGAGTCAAGGTCCCCGGTCCGGCCTCGCCGCGGTGAGCTCCGCGCTGCTGGCCATGAGCAGGCATCTGGAGGTGCGCGACGTCCTCAAGACGATCGTCGCCTCCGCCCGTGAGCTGCTCGACGCGCAGTACGCCGCACTCGGGGTCCCCGACGATCACGGAGGCTTCGCCCAGTTCGTCGTCGACGGCGTCACCGACGCCCAGTGGAAGGCCATCGGCCCGCTCCCGCGCCAGCACGGCATCCTCGCCGCGATGCTCCACGAGGCGAAGGTCGAGCGGCTGGCCGACGTCCGCAAGGACCCCCGCTTCGAGGGCTGGCCGTCCGCCCACCCCGAGATGTCCGACTTCCTGGGCCTGCCGGTCCGGGACGGCGAGGAGATCATCGGTGCCCTGTTCCTCGCGAACAAGAACTGCCCCAAGCCGGAGGGCAGCTGCGGCTTCACCGCCGAGGACGAGGACTTGCTCTCCATCCTCGCCCAGCACGCGGCCATCGCCCTCACCAATGCCCGCCTCTACGAGCGCAGCCGCGAGCTGACCATCGCCGAGGAACGCTCCCGGCTCGCCCACGAGCTGCACGACGCGGTGAGCCAGAAGCTGTTCTCCCTGCGGCTGACCGCGCAGGCCGCCGCCGCCCTGGTCGACCGCGACCCCTCCCGCGCCAAGGGCGAGCTGCAGCAGGTGGCCGTGCTCGCCGCCGAGGCCGCCGACGAACTGCGCGCCGCCGTGGTCGAGTTGCGGCCGGCCGCCCTCGACGAGGACGGTCTGCTCGCCACCCTGCGCACCCAGGTCCAGGTCCTCGACCGCGCCCACACCGCGCGCGTGACCTTCGCCAGCAGCGGCTTCCGCGCCCTGCCCGCCGCCCAGGAGGAGGCCCTGCTCCGGGTGGCCCAGGAGGCGCTGCACAACGCGCTCCGGCACTCCGGGGCCGACCACGTCGACGTGACCGTCAACCGGCGCGGCGGCGGAGCCGTGCTGCGGGTCACGGACGACGGCAGCGGCTTCGACCCGCACCTCACCCGCCGCGTCGGGCGCCATCTCGGCCTGGTCTCCATGCGGGACCGCGCGAGCGGCGCCGGCGGCACACTGACCGTGGAATCGGCGCCCGGCAAGGGCACCACGATCGAGATGGAGGTCCCCGGTGGCTGATGCGATCAGGGTGCTGCTGGTCGACGACCACCAGGTCGTCCGCCGGGGCCTGCGCACCTTCCTGGAGGTGCAGGACGACATCGAGGTCGTCGGCGAGGCCGCCGACGGCGCCGAAGGCGTCGAGCGCGCCCAGGAACTGGGCCCCGACGTCGTCCTCATGGACGTCAAGATGCCCGGCATGGACGGCGTGGAGGCGCTGCGCAAGCTCTGCGAGCTCGACAACCCCGCGCGCGTGCTGATCGTCACCAGCTTCACCGAACAGCGCACGGTGGTACCGGCCCTGCGCGCGGGCGCCGCCGGATACGTGTACAAGGACGTCGATCCCGACGCCCTCGCCACCGCCATCCGCTCGGTGCACGCCGGGCACGTCCTGCTGCAGCCCGAGGTGGCCGGCGCCCTGCTCTCCCAGGAGGAGGCCAACTCCGGTCAGGGCAGAGGCGGTTCGCTCACCGAGCGGGAGCGCGAGGTACTCGGGCTGATCGCCGACGGCCGCTCCAACCGCGAGATAGCCCGCGCCCTGGTGCTCTCCGAGAAGACTGTCAAGACACACGTCTCGAACATCCTGATGAAACTCGACCTCGCCGACCGCACCCAGGCAGCCCTGTGGGCCGTTCGCCATGGCGTGACCGGCTGAAACGTCCTGCGCAACGCTTCACCGACGGCAACACGGAGGGTCGCCTTCCGGGCTGAGATTCATACCGTCGTGGGAATGTCACCCGGACGGCGCATCCTCTCCCGGCCGCTGCCGTTCTTCAGTGCGTGCTGCGGCGACCGCCGCGGCGATCGCCAAGGAGGCTCAAGAAGTGAAGAACCTGAAGAAGGCAGCGGCCGTGACGATGGTGGCCGGCGGGATCATGGCCGCAGGCGCCGGGATGGCCTCCGCCCACACCGGCGGCGCCCACGCCGCCGGCGGCGCTCAGGGCTCTCCGGGCGTCGTCTCCGGCAACGTCATCCAGGTCCCGGTGCACATCCCGGTCAACGTCTGCGGCAACAGCGTGAACGTCGTCGGCGTACTGAACCCCGCGTTCGGCAACGTCTGCGTCAACCACTGACACGGCGCCGTACGACGGCATCCACCTCCGGCCTTCCGGGCGCTCCTGGAAGGCCGGTCGGGTTTTCGCGTCGGCGACTTTCAGGCCCAGTAGTTCATAGGGCCAGTGGGTTTTACGCCCAATGATCCGAACGGGCAGTGCGGCCCGCGGTCCCGTGCCGCCACGATCCCTCCGGCGTTGACCGGCGCACGACCCACGGCCGGGTCGGACCCGCACACGCTGGAGGAACCCGTCCCATGAACATCGCCAAGAGGGCCGCCGTCGCCATGACGGTCGCCGGTATCGCCGCGGGCGCCGCCGCAGGTTCCGCCGCAGCCGACGCGGACGCCGGGGCCGCGGCCGTGAAGTCCCCGGGTGTCGGCTCCGGCCTGGTGGCCCAGCTCCCGGTCAACGTCCCGGTCAACGCCACCGGCCTCTCCGTGAACGTGATCGGCCTGCTGAACCCGGCCTTCGGCAACACGTCGGTCAACACGTAGGACCGGCAGGACCGTCGAGGGCCACGCCGACAGGCGCAGCTAACGCCCCCGCTCGCGCTCCTCCACCACGGAGTTGTACGCCGCCACCTGCGCCCGCCGGGCCGTCCGCTCCACCGGGCCCAGCGCCAGCGACCGCGCCGCCATCTCCGACGCGCTCACCGCAGCCCCGTGCCCGTTCTCGTACGCCAGCGAGATCAGCAGCCCCACCCGCTGCGCCAGCTCCAGCACCCGCACCGCCCGCGGCGGATACCCCGGCGCCAGCACCTCCCGGCCCCGCTCGGCCCGCGCCCGGTACGCGTCGATCGCCGCCTCGGCCACCGGCCCCGACCCGGCCACGTCCAGCTTCGACAGCACCTCGGTCGCGTCCCGCAACGCCTCCGCCAGCTCCCGCTCGGCCTCGCCGAGCGACGGCACATCGGCGGGCGGCGCCTCCCGCACCGGCAGCACATGCCAGACCACCTCGACATGCACATCACCGGTCGGCCCGGCCTCGGACACCTCCGGTACGAGCCCGAACGCGGCGCCGTGACAGATCACCGCCTCCTCGGCCTCCATGGCCCGCGCGTTGAACTCCGGCGGCCCGCTCAGCCCCAGCGGATGCCCCGGCGCCGGCAGCGCGACCCGCAGCCCGGTCGCCCCCAGCGTCCGCAGCCGCCCGAGCGCCAGCGTGAGCCCGACCGGAGCGGACTCTCCCGGCAACCCCTCCACCCGGTGCACGGCGTCCTCGCCGACGATGGCGAGCACGGCGTCATCCGGAGAGACAAGTCCAGCCAATAGGGCATTTCCCCAAGCGGCGAGGCGTCCTGAACGCGGTTCCGAGAGCATGCCCCCACCCTAAGGACCGGACCGATGGAATGGAGCGCCGCACTCGTGGCGTAGATTTCGTAGGGGCTGCGCCCACCGGCGCCGCCGCCCGAGCCACAGGCGTACGCGACAGCCGAGACCGGCCACACTGCAAGGGGAGACAACGCGCTCATGAGCGATGTTCTGGAGCTTCAGGACGTATCTGTGGTCCGTGAGGGCCGGGCTCTGGTGGACCAGGTCTCCTGGTCGGTGAAGGAGGGCGAGCGCTGGGTCATCCTCGGCCCCAACGGCGCCGGCAAGACCACCCTCCTGAACATCGCCTCCAGCTACCTCTTCCCCAGCAAGGGCACCGCCACCATCCTCGGCGACACCCTCGGCAAGGTGGACGTCTTCGACCTGCGCCCCCGCATCGGCATGGCCGGCATCGCCATGGCCGAAAAGCTCCCCAAGCGCCAGACCGTCCTGGAGACCGTGCTCACCGCCGCCTACGGCATGACCGCCCACTGGCAGGAGGAGTACGACGAGGTCGACGAGCAGCGTGCCCGCGCCTTCCTCGACCGCCTCGGCATGACCGAGTACGTCGACCGTCGCTTCGGCACCCTCTCCGAGGGCGAGCGCAAGCGCACCCTGATCGCCCGCGCCCTGATGACCGACCCCGAACTGCTCCTCCTGGACGAGCCCGCCGCCGGCCTCGACCTCGGCGGCCGGGAGGACCTGGTCCGCCGCCTCGGCCGCCTCGCCCGCGACCCGATCGCCCCCTCCATGATCATGGTCACCCACCATGTCGAGGAGATCGCCCCCGGCTTCACCCACGTCCTGATGATCCGCCAGGGCAAGGTCCTCGCCGCCGGCCCGCTGGAGCTCGAACTCACCTCCCGCAACCTCTCTCTCTGCTTCGGCCTCCCGCTCGTCGTCGAGCAGCTCGGCGACCGCTGGACCGCCCACGGACTGCCCCTGTCCTGACGGGCCTTGGCCCGGTAAAGCACCCTGTCGGGGTCGGCACCCCCGGCCCTACCATGACGATGTGAACAACATCGACGCATGGGTGTGGTGGCTCGTCGTCGCGGCGGCACTCGGCATCCCGCTCGTGGTGACCGCGATGCCGGAGTTCGGCATGTTCGCGGCCGGCGCCGTGGTCGCCGCCGGCACCGCCGGACTCGGCGCGGGCGTCGTGCTCCAAGTACTCGTCTTCGTCGTCGTATCGGTCGCCCTGATCGCCGTGGTACGGCCCATCGCGAACCGGCACGCTCTCCAACGCCCCCAACTCGCCACCGGCGTCGATGCGTTGAAGGGCAAACAAGCGGTCGTACTCGAACGCGTCGACGGTGCGGACGGACGGATCAAGCTCGCCGGCGAGATCTGGTCGGCGCGCTCCCTCCACCCGGACCGCGCCTACGAAGTGGGCCAGGAAGTGGATGTCGTGGAGATCGAGGGGGCCACGGCGATCGTCATCTGACCTCGTAAGACTCAACTGAACAGAAGAGTCCCCGAGTTGCGCGTGCGTCTGTCAGACTCATCCAGCAAGATCTTCAACAACCATAAGATCTGCCGAAGCGCCGAGGCGGAGAAGGGTACGGGGAGCGACGATGGAACCGGTCATCATCGTCCTGGTCATTCTGGTGGTGTTGGTCTTCATCGCCTTGATCAAGACGATCCAAGTCATCCCACAGGCGAGCGCCGCCATCGTCGAGCGCTTCGGCCGCTACACGCGGACACTGAACGCCGGACTCAACATCGTGGTCCCGTTCATAGACACCATCCGCAACCGCATCGACCTGCGTGAACAGGTCGTCCCGTTCCCGCCCCAGCCGGTGATCACCCAGGACAACCTGGTCGTCAACATCGACACGGTCATCTACTACCAGGTCACCGACGCCCGTGCGGCCACCTACGAGGTCGCCAGCTACATCCAGGCCATCGAGCAGCTGACGGTCACCACGCTCCGCAACATCATCGGCGGCATGGACCTGGAGCGCACCCTGACCTCCCGCGAGGAGATCAACGCGGCCCTGCGCGGCGTCCTCGACGAGGCCACCGGCAAGTGGGGCATCCGGGTCAACCGCGTCGAGCTCAAGGCGATCGAGCCGCCGACCTCCATCCAGGACTCGATGGAGAAGCAGATGCGCGCCGACCGTGACAAGCGCGCCGCGATCCTCACCGCTGAAGGTACGCGCCAGGCCGCCATCCTCACCGCGGAGGGCGAGAAGCAGTCCCAGATCCTGCGCGCCGAGGGTGAGGCCAAGGCGGCCGCCCTGCGCGCCGAGGGCGAGGCCCAGGCGGTCCGCACGGTCTTCGAGGCGATCCACGCCGGCGACCCCGACCAGAAGCTCCTCAGCTACCAGTACCTCCAGATGCTCCCGAAGATCGCCGAAGGCGACGCCAACAAGCTCTGGATCGTCCCCAGCGAAATCGGCGACGCCCTCAAGGGCCTGTCGGGCGCGATGGGGAACTTCGGCTCCCTGGGCGGCGGTTCCAACAGCGGCAACAACAACATCCCCGCCCAGGAACGCCGAGAGAAGCCGAACATCGACTAGGGTGCCTTCAAACGAAGGTTCCCCGCGCCCACCTTCTTGGGGGCGCGGGGAACTGCGCGATCAGCCACGAACAACCTGTACTCGCCCGACAACCTCGGCCAGGCAGACGCCTAGGCAGCCACATCCCCCGCCAACCACTCAGGCAACGCCGCGTAGTCCTCGGCCCCCAAAGCCAACAACATCGCATCCCGCGGCGTAGGCTCGAACGGCTGCCGAAGCAACGGCATCCCCGCCTCCTCCGGCGTCCGGTCAGCCTTGCGGTGGTTGTCCTCCGCGCACGAAGCGACCGTGTTCAGCCACGAGTCGGTCCCACCCTGCGCCCGCGGCACCACGTGGTCCACGGTCGTCGCCCGCCGCCCGCAGTACGCGCACCGGTGCCGGTCCCTGACCAGCACCCCCCGCCGCGACCAGGGCGCCTGTCTCCGGAACGGCACCCGTACATACCTGCAGAGCCTGATCACCCGGGGCGCGGGTATGTCCACATCCGCACCGCGCATGCGCAGTTCGGGGTGGGCCTGCTCGACGACGGCCTTGTCCTGGAGCACCAGGACGACAGCGCGGTTCAACGTCACCGTGGACAGCGGCTCGAAGCTCGCGTTCAGCACCAGCGTGTCACGCATCCAGCCCACCTCCTTTGTGCACCGTGCCCACCGCCGGCGGGCTTGGATCAACTCTGGACGGGCGCGCCGAGATGGACAACGCAATAAAAACTGCCCGCCCCTGATCACTTCCAAGACCAGAGGCGGGCAAACGTTCAATGAACGCTCGACTGATTTCGCGCGGTGCGTCAGCCTTGTTCGGGGTTCTCGTACTCGCCGATCAACTGCGCACGCGCGATCGCGTGGAACCGCAGGTTGAACCCGACGACGGCGGGCGAGACATCGGCGTCCGGACCGAGCTTCTCCTGGTCCACCGCGTACACCGTGAAGACGTACCGGTGCGGCCCGTCCCCGGGCGGCGGCGCGGCACCGCCGAAGTCCTTCGACCCGTAGTCGTTGCGCACCTGCACCGCACCCTCGGGCAGCCCCTCGAACTTGCCACTGCCCGCGCCCGCCGGCAGCTCGGTCACCGAGGCCGGGATGTCGAACACGGACCAGTGCCAGAACCCGCTGCCCGTCGGGGCGTCCGGGTCGTAACAGGTCACGGCGAAGCTCTTGGTCCCGGCCGGGAAGCCCTCCCACCGCAGCTGCGGCGAGGTGTTGCCCTTCGCGTAGACCTGAGCGTCCTTGAGCGTCGCCCCTTCCTCGATGTCCTCGCTCGTCACCGTGAACGACGGGACGGGCGGGTGGAAGTCATGGGGGAGAGGCCGCCGCTTCAGCTCGGTCACCTCGGTACCTCCTGATCGATTACCGGAAATCAGCAGTCCCGAGCCTAGAACCAGTTGCGCTTGCTGCCGACCTCGGACAGCCACTGGTTGAGATAAGCCGCCCAGTCGGTCCCGTGGAAGTCGTGCAGACCCACCTGGAACGACCGGAAGGTGTCACTGCCCTCGCTGAACAGCCCCGGCTTCTTGTCCATTTCGAGGATGACGTCCATGCCGTGCCCGTCCGCCACGAAGCTCAGCTCGACCTGGTTCAGCCCCCGGTACTGCGACGGCGGGTGGAACTCGACCTCCTGGTAGAACGGCAGCGTCTGCCGCGTCCCCCGGATGTGCCCCTTCTCCAGGTCCGCGTTCTTGAAACGGAACCCCAGCCGGATGAAGGCGTCCAGGATCGCCTTCTGCGCCGGCAGCGGATGCACGTTGATCGGGTCCAGATCCCCGGAGTCCACGGCCCGCGCGATCTCCAGCTCGGTCGTCACCCCGATGTGCATCCCGCGCAGCGCCTGCCCGTCGATCATCGTGACGGGCGTCTCCCACGGGATCTCCAGCCCGAACGGCACCGTGTGCACCGCCCCCGCCTGAAGCTCGAAGGCACCACCGAGCCGCAGCTTGGCGAAGTCGATGTTCTGCTTGTACTCCTGGTCGCCGCTCTCGACCTCGACGCGCGCCTGCAGACCCACGGTCAGACCCTGGATCTCCTGGTTCACCGAGCCGCCCTGGATCCGTACCTCGCCCTGGACGACGCCACCGGGTACGACATTGACCTCGGTGAGCACCGTCTCCACGGACGCCCCGCCCGCACCCAGGCTCGCGAGCAGCTTCTTGAAGCCCATGACTCTCCTTTGCTTACGGACCTTTGATCCCTACAAACGCGATCCGGTCACGACCGGTTCCGGTCCACACCCTGGCAAGCAGACGATTCCTTGACCAGCCCTTGGCATCCCCTGGCCTGGACTAGGCTCGGACGCCATGATCGCGCGCCCGGACCGCAAGCCACTTCCCAGGGACTTCTTCGACCGCCCTGTACTGGAGGTCGCCCCCGACCTCCTCGGCCGCGTCCTCGTCCGCACCACCCCGGACGGTCCGATCGCCGTGCGCCTCACAGAGGTGGAGGCGTACGACGGCCCGAACGACCCCGGCTCGCACGCCTACCGTGGACGGACCCTCCGTAACGAGGTGATGTTCGGTCCGCCCGGACATGTGTACGTCTACTTCACCTACGGCATGTGGTTCTGCATGAACCTCGTCTGCGGCCCGGAGGGCCGGGCGAGCGCGGTGCTGCTCCGCGCCGGCGAGATCGTCGAGGGCGCCGAGCTCGCACGCAAACGTCGACTTTCGGCCCGATATGACAGAGAACTGGCCAAAGGCCCGGCCCGCCTGGCCACCGCCCTGGGCGTCGACCGCGCCCTGGACGGCACGGACGCGTGTGCCTCCGGCGAGACCCCGCTGCGGATACTGACCGGCACCCCCGCACCCTCCGACCAGGTACGGAACGGTCCGCGCACCGGAGTCGCCGGGGAGGGGGGCGACGGTGACGTTCATCCGTGGCGCTTCTGGGTGGCGAACGACCCGACGGTGAGCCCCTATCGAGCCCATGTACCCCGGCGCCGCTCAAGTTGACGCGTCCCTGGAAGGTGCGTAATGTAGCCCGAGCCGCTGAACCGGGTATGGCAATCGCCAGCAGCCGGAAGTGGCCATCCACTACCTACGGCTTCCCCTGACGGGGTCGAATTCGTCATGCCCGCATGCTCGAATTCGAACTCGCGGAGTTCGATTATGAGTCTCGACGGGAATCGGCTAGCGTAGTGAATGTCGAAAGGCCGACGGGCGAAAGCCGGAAAGCCTTACGACAACCCGCCGACCGGGAATCGGACGCCGAAAGGATCTGATAGAGTCGGGACCGCCGGAAGGGGAAACGCGAAAGCGGGAACCTGGAAAGCACCGAGGAAATCGGATCGGAAAAAGATCTGATAGAGTCGGAAACACCGAAGGGAAGCCCGGAGGAAAGCCCGAGAGGGTGAGTACAAAGGAAGCGACCGTTCCTTGAGAACTCAACAGCGTGCCAAAAATCAACGC